>CAZHID010000008.1:19161-23451 GCA_964532445.1 uncultured Planctomycetia bacterium
ACCGGTCCGTCCGCTGGGTGATCCGGCGCGACCGGGCGGGCATTTTCCGCTTCGCGTCGCTCCAGTCAGCGGCGGCCGCCCGGATGCTGCCTCCGGACCTCGCCGGCATCGGCGTCCCCGCGACCGTCATCCTGTTGGACGGGACCGAGATCCTCACCAAGTCGGACGTCTGGCTGCGGACGGTGCGCCGGCTGGGAGCGCCCTGGTCCTGGCTCGCCGTCCTGGGCATCTTTCCCCGCGCGCTGCGGGACCGGGCGTATGACTTCGTTGCCGAGCGCCGGTACCGCTGGTTCGGCAGGCTTGATCAGTGCCCTCTCCCCGACCCCAAGCTTCGCGACCGTTTCCTAGACTGACTTCTCCGAAGCCGGCTTCTCCGAGTGGCCCAGGGACTTGCCCGGCGCGATCCGGTCCCGCACGATCTGCTTCAATTCTTTGATGTCCGGGAATCCGTTCCGGGCCGCCCGCGACCAGACGACCGCGCCTTCAACCCGGACGTCGAACACGCCTGAGGTCCCGGGGACCAGCAGGACCCCGCCCACCTCCTGCTCGAACGTGGTCAAAAGTTCCTGCGCGAAATAGGCGGCGCGGAGCATCCAGCGGCACTGGGTGCAATATTCGATGGTGACAACGGGCTTGGCGTTCACAAACCTATTCCCTGACGACCTGGGTCTTGAGCATCGGCAGTCGCAGCAGCGCGAACACTCCGAACAGGAACCAGGGCAGACGGCTGACCGCGAAGCTCGGCTTAAGCTGCCCGCCGGTCTCCAGGAACGCTGAAGCGGCGAAGATCACCGAGGTCACTCCGATGAGCACGCTGCAGATCACAACGATGCGCCGCGCGGTGTCCGTCATCGACGAAGCCAGAAAAAGGCTCGACAGAAGGAATGGCGCCGTGAGCAGCACCATGACGCCCGCGGCGATGAGCTGAAGGTCCCACCAAAAATCGGTCCCCATCCGCATCCGGCCGCTGTCAAACAGGATCACGATCCACAGGGATTCATAAAAAAGCATCAGGATGCCGACCAGGACGTTCGTGAAGGCCGGGTCCTTGGCCAGGATCTTCTTGAGACGCTCCGAACGTTTCTCCGCGGCGCTCATTGGGTCACCGAGAATTCGGCCCGAACGACGGCGGTCACGCGCTTCTCAAGGGAACTCGTGTCGTTGACGCCCCAGTCGGAAACCTCGGTGGAATTCACCGGCGTGATCTGGAACACGCCCATCTGGGCCGATCGCATCGCTCCGACCTTGCTTCCGGTGGACTCCGCCATGCGTTCGGCGCGGGACTTGGCATTCGCCGCGGCGTCCGACAGCATCTCGAGCTTGAGCTCGGGGAGCTTGGTGTAGAAATATTCGGGCGACTGCGAGATGAACTCGATGCCGTTCTGGATCAGCCCGGTGGACTCGCGCGACAGGGCTTCGGCGGCGTCGACCTTCGACGTACGGACCTCCACCGCCATGGACAAACGGTAGGCTTCGATCTCGTTGGTGTCGTTTCCTTTGGAGGATTTTTTATAGAGGATCTCGGTCGAGATCGGCGACTCACGGACCTCGTCATCGCCGATACCCTTCTCCGCGAGGTATCCGCGCACCGCCACAAGGTCTTCCTTGAGCCGCGCGTACGCCGCGGTCATGTCGGCGTCGCGGCGCGAGAACGAACCGCGCCAGACGATGTGGTCGGAAACGATCTTCTTTTCGGCGGAGCCGGTCACCGCGATCACCTGACGGCTGAACTGGGTCACACGCAAGAAGCCTTTGGAGAGGATGAGCGAAGCGGTGACGGTGGCGATAACGACGCAGATACCGAAAATGACGATCTGGGAATCACGAAGGGGTTTGTAATTTTCCATGCGCGATTATATCAGTTTCTTCAAATATTCGGTCCCCTTGACCCCGAGCACGCGCCCGATGAGGTACTGCGTGTCGGGCTGGACGCGCACATTCCGCACGGTCCCCGTGATCCGCACCGGCAGCGATAGCCGTCCGTAACTGTCGGCGATGGCCCCGACGTCGGGATAGACGCTCAGGAGGTACGCGGACACCCGCGGGTCGAGCGTGATGATCGTTCTGAAGTCGATGTCGCCGCCGAAGCCCTGCTGTCCGGAGCCGTTGACCTCGAACCCGTCCCCCGCGATGCGGAAGGAGGAATAAACAACGCCGCCATTGCCGATCCTGAAAGGGATCTCCGCGGGGGCGAGGACCGTGTCGTTCATCGCCAATTTTTGATTGATATCGGGAGGCATCGTTTGCGCGAACTTCTCAGCCGCGCCCGGCAGCGCCGTGCCCAGTTTGTCGAAAATGAGCCTCAGGAGGTTCGTGTTCACGAGCACGCCGTCCGCAAGCGCGGCGCGGCCCTCGCCTTCGAGCGTGGGGATCCATTGCGCGGCCGTGCGTCCCTGGACGCGGCCGGCGATCTCGAACGAAGCGCGGCCCGTCAGCTGGGTGCGGCCGCCCGAGGGCCTCGGAAACAGTTCGTTCAACCGGATCCGTTCCGCCCTGAACTCGAACGTCGCGTCGGGGTCCGGCTTGTGCAGGTTCTTGAGCTCTCCGCGGCCGAAGAACTCGCCTCCCGCGATGCGGCCGTCCATCGACGAGAGCACGATCGTATCGCGGTCAAAATGAAAATGCGCGTTCAGGTCCTGCAGCGGGCTCTTGAACGCCCGAACAAAAAATTTGGCGCCCTCCAGTTTGAGATTTCCTTCGAGCTCGCGGATCTTGCGCCCGTCATGCCGGACGCGGTCGATCGCTCCGGTGATGGCGCCCGCGAAACGTCCCCTCAGTCCCAGCCCTTCCAGCTCGGGCAGCGCGCGCTCCAGGGCGCGGACGGGGATCTGGTCAAGCCCAAGACGGATCTGGCTCAGCGCGGCTGACCAACCGCCGCCGGGGGTGTTCAGGCTCACATTCCCGCGAAATGTCATGTTCGGCATCGCGGTCAGAAGCCCCGCATTGCCTTCGAACGCGACCGGCTGGCCTTTGGCGGGCGGGCGCGTGTTCAAGTCGAGGCTCGAGAGCGTCAAAGCCCTGGGAACGCGCGACAACGCGTCTTCATACGCGATCGAACCGCCGGCGATCATGATCCGTTCCACGCTCCACGAAAATTCGTTCTTGTCGTCCGGCTTCATCTTCCAGGCCGCGGTGTCGATCGGGATGCCGGCGCTCTCAAGTCCGCCCTCGGTCCGCTTAAGCTCGAGCCGCGGGTTCTGCAAACGAACGGAGCCGACGGTCAGCCGGCGCTCGAGCAGCGCCGCCAAGTCCAGCACCAACCGGACGCTCTCGGCACGAAAGGCGTCCGGAGGCACGGTCTCAGGATCCGTGGGCATCGCCGGCGGGACCGCGCTTTGCGCGCCGCGCAGCGCCACCGTGCGAAGCTCGAATCCCAGCGCGCCGCGCGACCAGACCCAGGCCACGCGCCGGATCGAAGCGGAGGTCCTAAAATATTCACCGAGAGCTTTTTCGAACGCCGGACGGTGGGTTTCGGGGCGCAAAAGCCAGACGGCCGCCGCCGCCAAAGCGGCAACGGACACCACGGCCAAAGCCAGCAGGATCCAACGGAGCGGTTTTTTCATGAAGCGCGGGAAAAGAGAGCGAAAGGAGAGAGCCGGATCAGCCGGCCTGGACAGTTTCTTCTTCCGGGGTCACGTTGCCCGCGGAAGTATCATACGGCTCAGGGGGTGTGCCGTAAAGAGCTTGTGAGATCTCGGCGGTGGTCGGGTATCGGCTCATGCTGCCGGACGACGTGCGCCCCCAAAAACCGCTGGAGTCGCGCCGATTGCCGCGGTTGTCATCCCCCCACCCGTTCGCGTGAACGGAGGAGGCCGCGGCCAAGATCGGCGCGGCCGTCAAGAGGGCCAGGACCATGAGTTTGAATGCTCGGATCTTCATCTAACCGAGAGTATACGGACGTTTGAAGAATATTCAAGTATGGTTATTAAATTATTACAATAATGCTCTTTTACCTCCAAATGTTCCTATTTCTATAAAATACTAATCCACCCCAAGAGGCCGTCCGGCGCATCCCCCTGGACCACACAGGCTCACCGAACAGGCGGACATTTTCGAAATGGGTGGCGCCGCCCGACAGCATCCGAAGCTTGGAAAAGGTCCACGCGGCGCGGGCGGTGAAACGGACCCGGAACCCCTGCTCCTTGAAGAACGCGGGAAGGTCCTTCGACATCACCGAGAAGCCCTTGAAGCCGCCGCGGCGGCGGATCACCTCGCCCACAGCGGTCATGGCCAAAAAACCATCGCTCGCGGCTTCCGCCGCGATGACCTGCGCCGCCGTTTCCGGCGGCG
>CAZHID010000008.1:23461-28144 GCA_964532445.1 uncultured Planctomycetia bacterium
AAAAACCCTGCGCTGGGGGTCCCGGCGTCTATTCCGTGGGCGGCTGTTGCGGGGGGCGTGCGCTCGGTCTCGATAAAAAGCAGGGCGGTGTTGAGGAGCGCTGCCGCGATCAGCGCCCGGAGTGCCCAGCGGCGCAGTGTGACGGTGAAGTGTGCGGGTCGAGGGTGCATAGAAGGTGGTGTCCCCGGCGCGATTCGAACGCGCGACCCCCTGCTTAGAAGGCAGGTGCTCTATCCAACTGAGCTACGGGAACTTGTGGCTCTATTCTAGGGTATGGAATTAAAAAAACCCAGGATTTCTCCTGGGTTTTTTGAGATCAAAAACGGGAACGCTTACTGCTTCTTGAGCGTGCCGCGGAGGTCCTTGTTCTCGGAACGCTGGGCCTGGAAGTGGTCCTGGACCGATTTCTGCTGTTCCTTGCGGTAGTTCTCCAATGCGGTGCGGCGCTGGTCGGGGGTCAGGTTCGGGTCCGAGGCGACCTGGTTCACATAGGCCTGCGTCTTTTCGAACTGCTGCTGACGGAACACGAGATTCTCCTGATACTGCTGTTCCGCTTGGGCCTTGACCGAGGCCTTCTGCTCCGGCGTGAGCTTGGAGTTGGCGGCCAAGCGCGCGTCGAGTTCCTTCATCTTCTTCTCATGCTGGGACTGGATGAAGGTCTTGTTCTCGTCGAACTGCTTGCGGCGCTGCTCCTGGACCGCGGCCAAACGCTCCGCGGGCGGGAGGTCCTTCAGGTCCTTACGAAGAGCCTGGTTCTCCTGACGCTGCTGCTGCATGTGCTGCTTGCGGTCTTCCTTGATCTCCTTGCGGAACCAGCCCTTTTTCTCAGCCTTTTCGTTCGCGGCGAAGACGGGCACGGCGGCGGTCAGGATCAAGGCAAACGCGAGCAGTGAAGTAACTTTTTTCATTTCTAACTCCTCAGGTTGGGGATCGGTGCAATGCTTCAAAAGGATTGTGGCATTCTACTCTTTAGACGCGAAAAATCAACACGGGTTTAGTCCGGTCTGCCCGCAGAAAGACCTAACACGGCGGAAACACCGGTGTAACTTTCGCGGCGTATGCTGTCCTTGTCACCAACAAGGAGGCCCCCCATGATGAACGCCGCCCTTCGGACCGAGGAACAGTTCACGGATGCCCTGCACGCCCTTCTGGGCCGCATGCCCAAACGCAGCCTCGCGCTCATGTACCGGAACGCCGCCGGGAACGCGTTCTATCTCTGTGATGACGGCAGGGTCCTGAACCGTGTGGGTAAAAAGACCTATTTTTCGCCGATGGATTCGGAAACGGTCGCGGACTCGGTCCGGTTCTTCAGGATGGAGCCGGGACTGAACATGTCAGAGGCTCTGGGGTGGACGGTGCTGAGGATCCGTCAGATCCTGGAATGGCCCGAGCGGCATTTCACGCGGGCACCGCGCGCGGTCCGGACCAGCTAACCTTGACCTGGATCGGTCTCGGCCGCCAGCCCCTCGCGCAGGACCGCTCCCAGATTGGCCTTCAACAGCCGGTGGGAGCAATACCCGTTGGGGTTTTTCTGCAGGTATTTTTGATGGTATCCTTCCGCCTCGTAGAACACCGCGGCGGGCGCGACTTCGGTGACGACCGGCGCGTCGTAAAGTCCTGAGCGGTCCAGGACCCTGACGGCCGCGTTCGCGATCTTGTCCTGCGCCTTGGAATACGTGAAGATGATCGACCGGTACTGACTCCCGACATCCGGTCCCTGCCGGTCCATGGTCGTCGGGTCATGGTACTTCCAAAATACTTCCAAAAGCTGCGTATAGCTCACCTTGGCGGGATCGTATTTGAGGTGGACGACTTCCGCGTGGCCCGTGAGGCCTGTGCACACCGCCTCGTAATCCGGGTTCGGGACCGTCCCGCCGGCGTACCCGACGCGCGTTTCGACCACCCCGGGAATGTTGCCCAGGATCTTTTCCACGCCCCAGAAACACCCCGCGCCGAACATCGCTTCTTCCAAACTCCCCTTATCCTTCGCCATCGCGCAAGCTCCTGCCGCGGCCCCGGCGGCCGCTATTAAGACCAACACTGAAACAAAAAACCGCCGGCCCGGAGGCCGACGGTTTTTTAACACGGTTGAACCCTCTGAAGTTTAGAGGTTGTTCATTTCCTTCTTCATCTGAGCGGAGGCCTTGTTCATATCATCCTTGAGCTGCTCGGTCGCGGTCTTCTTGGCGCAGCCGGACGCGGACAGGGTGGTGACGAACACGGCGAGAAGGAGAAGAGCTGACTTCTTCATGATGGTTTCCTTATAGTTATAAAAATCAGGGCACGCCCCAAGGGGGGTATGGGTGTCTATTCTAACCCTTTTTCCACAAATTTCCAGCGGCACAAGGGCCGCGGCGCAGTCCTCGCCCGCCGCACACGGTCACGGTCCCGACCGACCCTGCGCCCACCCACACTTTTTGACAAAATGCCGTCAGATGCGAGGCGCGAGGAGGCGCCGCGCACTCTACTGTGCACAAGCCCCCGAGCAACGAAGCAGATGACGGCATTTTGTCAAAAAGTGTCGGGGTGACAGGATTCGAACCTGTGACTTCTTGCTCCCAAAGCAAGCGCTCTAGCCAAGCTGAGCTACACCCCGAAAGAGCGGGACTTTTTCTAGCGCATCCGGAAACGTAAAAAATTCTGGAGCGAATCCACCATCAGGTAGGGGTTGGTCTCCCGCTCACGGCCCATCGTTGAGGTCGGCCGGTCGGAGTAATTGTGGCCGGGCAGGAGCAGCGTCTGGTTCGGCAGCTTGCCCAGTCTCTGGTGAAGACTTTTATACATCTCTTCGGGGCTGGAGCCGTCGAAGTCACACCGGCCGCAGGCGCCGATAAAAAGCGTGTCGCCGGAGACCAGGTTGTCGTGGACGTGGAAACATTGGGAGCCGGGAGTGTGGCCCGGTGTGTGGATCAGTTCGACCTCGATGCCGCCGACACGGACCTTTTCGCCGCCGTCCACGGCTTTGAAGCCGCCCTTGGGCACGTCGGGCTCCAGGTACGGGATATCCCGCTTATTGATGTAAACGGGGATGTCCTTAACGGCGAGCAGGTCGGCGATGCCGTTGGTGTGATCGTAATGGTGATGCGTGATGAGCGCGCCCGTGATCCGGACGTCCTCCTCAGCCGCGTGCTTGAGGATGGTGTCCACTTCCCAGGCCGGGTCGACCACGAGGACCTCGCGGGTCTTGGAATCCCCGATGAAATAAACGAAGTTCTCCATCATCCCGATCTCGTATTGACGGATGAGGAGGTCTGAACCGCTCACCGGCCGGCCTTCTTCTTACGGGAAGTCTTGAGCGCGTCGTCCAGCGGAACAAGCTCGATACCCAGCCGCTTGGCGATCGGGAACACGCGCTCGTCACGGTAGAACTCGCCGTAGCAGATCCGGAGGACCCCCGAATTGGCGATCAGCTTGAAGCAGTTCCAGCAGGGCGACGCGGTGGTGTAGATCGCCGCCCCCTCGATACCCACTCCCTACTTGGCGGCCTGGATGATGGCGTTGGCCTCGGCGTGGACCGTCGCGACGCAGTGGCCGTGGTCCATGAGATGGCCGACCTCGGAACAATGGGGCATCTTGCGGATGGAGCCGTTGTAGCCGGTGGAAAGGATCGTTTTGTCGCGGACGATCACGGCGCCGACGAACTTACGGTCGCACGTCGAGCGCGTCGAAACCTCGCGGGCGATGTTCATGAAATATTCGTCCCAGTCCACCCGATGGGCGGCCGGCTTGGCGTGTTTGGTGCTCATGGTCCCCTTCATTCTATCATCGCGTCCCGTCATTGAGGCAGGAGGACGTGCATCTGTGTGCCGTGCCCGAGTCCCTGGCTCTCCGCCCAGATGACCCCGTTATGGAACGCCACGATCTTCTGGGCGATCGTGAGCCCGATGCCGCTCCCTTCGATCGCCGCGGACTTCTGGAAAAAGCGGCTGAAGATCCGGGTCAGATCATCCTTGTCCAAGCCTATCCCTGTGTCAGAGATGGAGATCTTGGCGAACTCGGAGTCGGCCTGCAAGGTCACCGCCACCTCCCCGCTGTCGGTGAATTTGACCGCGTTCTGGATGAGGTTCACAAAAAGCCGCCTGAGCATCTCCCGGTCCCCGCGGATCTCCAGGGTCTGGGCGGGACGGTGGACTTTGAGGCCGATACCTTTGCGTTCCGCCAGATCCCGGAGCTCCGCGATCACCCCGTCCACCACTTGGACGAGGTCCACCTGCCCCATCTCCACGCGCACCGTGTTCGACTCCAGCCGCGAGAGGTTCAATATCCCCTCAACGGTGTGCTGGAGGCGGCCGACCGCGCGGCGGCAGATATCCAGCTGCGCCGAGGTCCGGCCGCGGACTTCTTCGGATAATTTTTGTTCCAACAGCTCGAGCGAGACGGTCAGCTTGGCCATCGGCGTCTTGAGCTCGTGCGCGACGTCCTGGAGGATGGTGTCCTTCATCGCCTCGAGCTTCTTGCGGTGGGTGATGTCGCGCGCGATCGCTTCCACCATCTTTTTACCGCGGTACGGGAATGAACGGGCGTGGATGAAGAAGTCGATCGGCTCCCGGCCGCGGTTGATGAGCCGCACCTCGAACAGGACGTTCTCGCCGGAAGTGTAAGCCCGCCGGATATGGTCGGCGAACCCGCGCTCCGCGGAAGCGTCCAGGTCAGAAAGCCGCAGGAGCTTCAGGTCGTCGAGCG
>CAZHID010000009.1:0-14605 GCA_964532445.1 uncultured Planctomycetia bacterium
CGAAGAGGTTGAATCGTTTTTTCATTTTTTTCCTTATGTAAAAACAAAACGGGCGCGCCTGTTAAAGAAGGCGCACCCGTTCCAAATATTGCCTCTTGCTTGGCCCCTCCCATCTCTCGTGGGGTAAGGGCTTTTTGCGTTCTGGTGGCATTCGGACTTAAGCCTTTAGGCTATCACCGCGGCGGGACCGCTCGGGATTTTCACCCGATTCCCTCATTAAACCTCACCCCCTAAGGGGCTAGGTGCCAGGACGCGTCAGATCGTTATGTGTGTTGGGTCGTGGTCTGGCGTGCGGCGGCCCAACGGGCATACCGCGCGTACCCTCCTATCAATGCAACGCTATAGAGCGCCGTGCTTGCCAGCGAGTTCCGGAAGAACGGCAGGGCCAGCATGTAGCAATCCGCGAGACCCGCCCACGTTTTGGGATAATCCGTGAGCCAAACCCCGAAGTTCGAAATTATGAAAAAAACCGTCGCCGAGGCCAGCGAGCACACGCCCAACCTCATCCACGAAGCGCTGCCGCGCAAAAGGATCCCGATCGCGACCGCCGCGGCAACCCCCGCCCATGTGATGAGAAAACTGGGGTAGAACCCAAGCACCACGTCCGTCATCGCCATCAGAGCGATCGGCACCAAGAATCTCTGCCATCCCTTCAAGTTCGCGCCGGCGAACATCGCCAATGCCAGGACAGGCGTGAAGTCCCAGGCATGAGGGATCACGCGGCTCACGAAGCCCACGATCAATATGGCGGCGATGATGGATAAAGGGTTCATATTGTGGTCAGTTTATCATTTTTTGGCGCGGGCCAGAACCTACTGAAGCTCCGCGATCATTTCTCGGACCATTTTGAACATGTCCTCGAGTCTGAGGGGCTTTTCAACGATACGTTTCACTCCAGCGCGGTGGCATTCGCTTTCGACCCAGTCGTCCACGTTGCCTGTCACGATCGCGTAGCGCGCCGCCGGGTTGGCGAGCAGGCCCTTCTGGAGGACGATGAAGCCGTTCATGCTTTCGTTGAGGTTCACGTCGAGGAGAAGGATATTGGGCTTGTGCTCCTCGATGGCCTTGAGCGCGTCAGTCCCCGAGAGGGCGCCGTAAACCTCCGCCTCGGGCATCCGCAGCTTCAGGAATTCGACGCCGACGTCGGTCAGCGAGCGCTCGTCGTCAACGATGAGAATGATGGGCTTGACCATGGATCACCTTTCCTTGGGTTGATCGGTTCGGACTTGGTCCGCTTGGGCGGCGGAAGCTTCGACGGGACGGTCGAGGACAGGCAGTTCGATGATCGCGACGGTCCCGTTCATATGTTCAGAATTGTACTCTAGTTTACCTTGATGCATCGCGACAAGCTTGCCGAGGAAGTTCACGCCGGCGCCGAAGCCGGACTTTTCGCTGGCGGAACCCTTGGTCGTGACGTGGGGGACCTGCGCCTGTACGGAACGCAGGATGTGGGGTTTCATGCCGACGCCGTTGTCCTCGATCTCGACGCGGATGACGTTCTCGAGTTTCTTGTGGCGGATCGAGACGCGGATGCGGCCCTCGAGCCCCGGTTCCTGTTCCTGGCGCATCTTGATGGCGTCGTAGGCGTTATCCACGGTGATCTGGAAGATGTTCTGCATGGACGTGATGTTGCACCAGGTCTTGGGCAGGTCCTTGACGATCTCGGTGGTGAGCTTGAGCATTTTGAAGTCACGATGCTTCATGTACACAAGCTTCACGCCGACCTCGACCGCGGACGAAAGGTCCTGAACATCGAATCCCACGCGGCCTGGCCGGGTGTGATTGAGCACGGACTTGGCGAACTGGGTCCCTCGGTCAGCGTCCAGGACAGCTTCCTTGACGCGCGCGTTCAGGTCATCGAGCGCGGCGCTGCCGCCCGCTTTGGCGGATTCCATCTCGAGCTTCACGCTGACCATCTCAAGCTGCCGGATAACCGCGCTCAGGATGTTGTTGTACTGGTGTGAAAGCCCGTCGGCCAACTGCCCAAGATACTCCGCGGCACGCGCGCTCACGCGCTCCCCCGTCTGCCTCGCGATCACGATCGCGTTCGTCTCAGCGATCGCGAGGTCGGAGAGGATCTCGATATCATCCTTGGAATAAGGCTCGTCGGACTTCTTGTTGCCGAAGAGCATGAACCCGATCATTGCTTCGCCGTGGATCATCGGGACCGCCAGCACCGCGCCGGTGCGAGCCAGCTCCGTAGCCGCTTCGCTGGCCTCCCCCCGCTTGGCCTCGCCCTCTGTGAGCAAATACTTCTTCCTTCCCGAAAGATGCTCGACCAGCTTGGAGGATGCCCCGAACGCCTCGGCGAACTGCTCGCTGCGGGATGTGTACGCGTCCTCACGCGGATCCACGAGATAAATGGCGAACCTCTCGGGCCGGATCGCCGTCTCGACGACACGATGAGTGCTCTCGATGATCTTGTCCAGATCGTACTGCGTGAGCACCTCGCGGTTGAACTGATGGATGAAATCCTTCCAATCGATCTTTTTTTGGAACAGGTGCCGGTCCGTCACGTTGATCAGCCAAGCCTCCAGCGGCCGGAGCGTGAGCGTGATCACCAGTATCGTCGGCACCATCGCGGTCCAGATGGGCAGCCCAAGAAGCTCGACGAAGTACTGCTGACCCAGCGCCAGGAATAGTGCAAAAACGCCATAAACGAACACAAAAACACCGGCAAAAACGATGGTTTTTTTGATGAAAATATCGATGCCTAACATCCTGTGCTTCAAGATGCCGTAACCAAAAATAAACGGCAAAGCGATCGAGCCAAAACAGCCGATCGGGTAGGGAAAAACAAAAATGTCATAAACAGGTAAAAAATACCCCATACAGCCGAGATAGGCGATCATGCTGGGGAAAATGAAATAAGCGGTCCTCTTTTTCTGCTCCCCCTTGGCATTGAGATACGCGAGAAGCATTTTGACATGGGATGAAATGACGAGATAAAAGAAGCATAGAACCCAGACCGCATATAGAGGTCCCGGGTTTAAAAAGAACGGATAGGCCCTTTTCGGGACCAGTCCGCTAATGAACCAAGTGGGCTGTGCGATCATTAAGATCGTAAAAATAATGCCGGATCCATACGCACAAACACGTTCAATGTGATCCCAGCGACTGGAGAATTTAAAGAATTTTTGGGTGAAATCCAGTAGAAAGATCGGGATAAAGATCGCCGCCACATGAAGAATGACGCAGGATATCTGCGACAAAGACCTGCTGGTCGTGTAAGAGAACAGGAATACGTTCGAGCTCCAGACGGCTATGGCGATAACATAGGCCGTATACATGCGACGCGCATCATCAGGAACTCGGCCCTTGGCCGGCAGCAGAAGGGCTATATTAAAAACCGCGAACAATGCGGTAAGCAGGGTCGCCAGATACCAATGGAGGCGTTCTATTTCCAAAACGCTGGAAGGCGTCTCCACTATTTGACCAAGAAAATGCTTTGTTCAGCCAAGTCCAACCGCTCTTCTTCAACGACCTGGAGGCCGGCCTTGGCAAATATTCTCCGCCAGCGGTCGGCATCGGCAAGCCCCTGCTGAGAAAGCGCATGGAAGGCGTGGTGTTCCGCGACAGCGGATGGGTTAGCCTTAAGATATTCAAGCGAGCACTTGGTCAATTCACAGATCAAAATATGTCTTCCAGGATAGGCCTGTTTGATGCTGTTAAAGATGTTGATGACCATTTCTTCGCTCATGCTCAAAAACTCATGCAGCACGAACATGCTCGTGACCAGATCGATCTTTGGGTCGATATCCTTAAAGGTGTCGGGCTTGGTGATATCTCCAACCTTGAACATGACCCTATCAGCCACTTTTTGCTCCCGGGCCTTGAGGTTGGCATAAGCCACGGCTTCCGGGGAAAGGTCCACGCCATAAGCCTTGATATCTGAACTCTTACAAAACCCGATCAAAAAATCCCCACTCCCGCTCCCTAAGTCTAGGATGGTCTTAAATCCATATTTTTTAAGTATTCCCCGGCTGATCGGAAATGGAAATAGCTCCGCTAGCTCAGCGCTTGCCCTGCCGACAAACTCGCCTCGGCGATCAAAATCCACGCCGTACTTCTTTTGCTTCATCAGGATCGCGTCCAAATTCTCAAATATCGGGGAATACGCGTGTATGAAGTTAAAAACACCTCTTGATACGGTGCATAGGTCATGGCCGTATCCGGTCAAAGAGTACTTCTGATTCTGCTTATTGGTGACGCCGATGACATAAAGATAATCGCAGATCGTTTTAAGCGTTTGATAATCGAGGTTCTTGCTATCGCTGAACTCCCGGATGTCGACCAGGCCTTCGCTGATCATTTCATCCAAAACACCCGATTTTCCCAAGGCGATCAAACACTGGCAAATGATGAAATTTCTAAAATATCTTTTGACCGCGCGGTTCATCGATAGGATGTCGAGGACCCGACCAAAACCATACCGGCTGACAAGACGAACGATCTGCCTTATATGGTTCAGCAGCCGGACCTGTCCGATCGCCTTCTTAAAATTGAAAATCAGCGGTGTTTCGCTTTTATAGGCGGCATACTCCTTCGGGAAGCGCTCAAGAAGCATTTTTTCTTCCTGGAGACTTCTCCAATAAATAAGCGGGAGGTAGACCAGGGTGGCGACACACAATGCCGGTGCGGACTGGAATATAAGCCCATAGCCCCAGAGCTCCAACATGCTCGCGCAATAATAAGGATGGCGGGAGTACTCAAAAGGCCCCAGGGTGATGATCCGCTTAAGGTGGTTGGGCGTTCGATAGATACACCAGGTCCGGCCTAGCGCACGAATGGATGAGCGTCGGTACCAAACACCCAAACCCCACAAAAAAGCTCCCAAGGCTCCGGTCATGCTGTCGCCAGGAATGGTCGCTCCTAAATAGAGCGCAGAAAAGGCTACGAAAAAGATCCCCGTATAAAGCAGCACCATTGCGGTGCAAAGCAGATTTTCTTTAGGTGTTTTATATAGGATATATCTGGAACGATTGGAAAAAGTGTTCGTCACCCGCTCCCAGATCACACCGACAGCGAAAATATAAATGAATATCAGGGAGAACTGGCCGGAACTCATGACCACCTAGACTGTGGGCTCAAAATGAACAGGCGGGCGAATCGGTCCAATGCACCGCTAGTGCGAGAACGGCGCGATGGATTCACGAATGCTGGTAGGGATCGAGTTGAACGCGCCCGTCTTCGGGTCCACGAAGACGAGGGTATGCCTCGTATAGGCCACGAAGCTTTTGGTCCGATCATTCCAGTAGCGGATCACGACATCAAAGCTGACCTTCTTGATCCTCGTCACTGTCAATCGGGCTTGGATTGGGTCGGCAAAGGCACTACCGGTCATCACCGCGACGGTGATCTTGGAAGTCATCATCGCTATCTCGCTGGCGATAATCTTTCTGAAATCATCGCATTTCTCAGAAAAGAAAGATTCGCGCACAAAACTTGTCCACTCAGCAAAATTGAACGGATGAACGTTCCCGTAATAATCCGTGTGCTTGAAGAAGGGTTTGACCGCATTGTAGAGATAGACTTCGCAGTTAGGACGCCAATCACTTTCTTCCAGAGGCTCCGCATCTTCTTTATCCGAAAAATTAGGATCTTTGATCGCCTCAATCATTCCGAACATATCAGCGGTCATCGCCAAAGGCTTGTCCGTCTCCGGACTCACGACCTCATACAGCTGGAACCCGGTGGCGACCGCTTCATTTGAACCGGCAAGGACAAAGTCAAAGTGGAGCGGGATTTCGGAACCTTGCGCTGCACCATCATAGACACGGATCGAGATCACATCACCGACCACTGTCTGTCGCTTAAAGTGCAATTTGGAAAATTTAAGCTTCATCCTACTGGCGGCAGCATAATCCGCTCCAAGATACGTCAGAAATAGCGTATCTGCGGCCACGAACATAAGGTGGACGTAATTCGCAAAACTGGTGTGCTTGAATTGATCGACATCGCTCATCGTGACCAGATGTTCGTATACGAATCCGAAGTGCGCCATCGAATTTGATGTCAGAGGAACTTGGAGCGGCTGAAGCTTGGGGGCTGGGGTGCCTTGGTCAAATTTCAGGATAGAGACTCCAGTTGGTGTGCTTGGTTTGTTATGAGCTGTTAATTTCATATGACAGACTATGCTCTTATCACCCTTGAACTTGTTCAGTTTATTAGAGCATTATTTTCTTGTCAATATTAAGCGCTAGTTATCAATCCTAGATATTGTGCTTCACAACTCAGAAGCCACAAATTATAGATGTTAATCGTAATATTATTTAGATTATGCGCTTTAAATCATGGGTCAAAAGCATGCGCAAACAATAAGGAGCTCATAAATAACCGCGCTAGCCATTTGCCTATCCGGCTAAAATCTTCGCCTTTTGCGCTCGAAACTCATCATCGGTCAGCACCCCGCTGTCACGAAGCTTCCCTAGGCGCTCCAGCCGCACGATCATGTCACCTTCAGCCAAACTGTCTCCCGGCGCACTGGTAGTAACAGGTCCGCCGTTCTTGGCAAGCTCCACAGCAGCCACTTCGATATCCTGAAGTAATTTGGTTTCTAAAAGCCCTTTAGAAGGCGTCTCATGCCACTCACAGTACGTCACGTAGTTGGCGGCCTGCAAATTGCAAGCCGTGAAGTGCGGGGTCAACGTAAGCTTCGTTTCGCTCGGCCCTAACTTCGCGACATGCAAATTGAACTTAGCGGTCCCCCTCGACCATGACGCGAACATGATGGACGGCAGATAGACGTATTGATCGAGGATCTTGTTGGTCCCCGACCCGCCGCTCGCGTACGAATATTCATTCGTGCTAATAATTCCGCTGGTTTTATCGATCGTCTGGATCAAGATGCCTTTCTGACCCAAAGTCTGGATCGCCGCAGCCCATACAGTCTCGAGGTTATGATGAATAACTTTCTCGGAGCGCGTGATCGGATTTTGAGCCGTTTCGACGGCCGACGCGTTTGGCGCTGACAATAAAAGCACGGAAAATAAACTGATCACGCGTAATTGTCGGTTCATCGAGGTCTCCTGATCATTTGTGGTGGACGGATAGCTCTAAGCTGCGACTCGGAATGCTTCATGAACACTTTTATACCCAGGAGACCCCTTTGACAACTAAACGATTGGGTGGCAGGCTGATGACTAGACGGCAAGTTTTTCTCGGAGAGAATCGGCCTTCGACTTGAGAGATTTTTGGCGGTCTTCGTTCATCGTAGCGATGGAGGCGTATTCGTAGTTGTCGGCGGCGCTCTTCAGGTCGCCCATTTCTTCGTAGGTTTGGGCGATTAGATCTAAAGCGGCGGCTTGCTCGGGTCGGATACTGGCATATTTATTCAAAGCATTTTCATACTCAACGATCGCCTGCTTAAGATCGCCCCGGCCTCTCGATGCATCTCCCGATTTAATACCTTCCCAGAACTTTTTTCCTTTACTGAGATGATCCTCAAAAGTGGCGCTTGGTGCAGGCGCCTGGCTTTTTGATTGTGCTGCTATGTTATCCGAAGAGGGAGAGCAGCTGGAGACTACTAGCAACAACGCAAGTGGCGCGAATATTCTAACCATGATCATAATATGCCTTCATTTTTTTCAGACTTTAGCGCGTTCAAATCGGTCAGTCCTATTGCGCTTGGATGAAGCTTAATGATCCCCCCTCAGCCTTGGGTAAGTTCTGACTAAATCTCAGCCAGCTAGTGTCATCTATTGCCGCGGCCGCAACCTTCGCAATAAAGGCATCCGTGTAATACGTGATGTCCTTGGCTTGGTTCGGGTGATCCGGATCAAAGAAGTAATCCATGTGATGCACACCGCCCAAAAGCTCAATATTAACGACCTCTATGTTAGCACCTGAGAAGCTCTTGGGGATGAGGTGTAGCAGCTTATTGAACCCATCATCCTGACCGTAGATATTGATAATGCGCTTGAGCTTGGTGTTCTTATCGATGTGGTTGAAGAGGATCGGCGAGCCGACCAAGATCGCCGTCTCGACGTTGTAGGGTTCCTTAACTCCGTCCTTGTTTGTGAAAGATTCGTTCAAAACCTTCAGCAACGGCTGGCCTCCTCCGCTGTAGGCGATGGGGACAAAATTCTCCGACTGGGAGGATTGAATGTTCCTGAAGCTTGCTCTCTCGTCGCGCACTTCCTTGTTTAGTCCCAAGGGTGACGTGAGCACCTGCAGCATGTCGCCTGCATAATCTTTGAAGGGATTTAGCGGATCTAAGGCCATGTCCTCGAAGAGCGCGATCACACCCACTCTATCTCTTGAGACGCTTTCATTCTGAAGGCTGCCGACAAAGCTTGTTTGCTTCTCAGGGTCGAAGTATGACGTGGGGGTGCCTTCCGGGGCAAGACTTCCACGAATACCATTGAGCAGCGTGTAGTCGACCTTTTTACCGCTTCCGGGTGTAACACCGCTACCGGATGAGCTGTCGCTATCACTTGAGTTGGATTTTTCACTGATCGAGGTGATCTGGCTGTTTGATGTCTCTGCAGACCATGCGCCGGAGTTGTAGCTGATGTGTCCATCGGTAATGCCTCCTGCACCTGAGAATGCGAAAATGCCTGATTGGTTGGCGGTTATCTTTATGATGGATTGGCCTTCGGGGCCTGAGAGAAATTCGATAGAGCTGGCTTAGCCGTCCTTTACAGTAACGATAGACACGGAGCCGTCCGAGTTCACTGTATTGATCTGGCCATCCATGAGGCGGTAGCCATCGACCGTCGTTTCGATGCGGCCGACGTAGAAGACGTTGTCCCGTCTCAGGGCTTCGAGGTTGCCCTGGCTGTCCATGAAGAAAGATTCGCTGGCGTTGATCTTCACTTCCGTCACAGTCTTGCCATTTAAGTCGATGTTCACCGCTCTTCCAGATATAAGATTGGCGATGCCGCCCATCCCATGGATCTCTTCGAGGGCTCCTCGGGAGAATAGGAGTGTCGCTCGCGCTTCGAGCGCTCTGACCAATCCTTCCTGTCCGATCAAAGTCTGGAAGTCCACCGACCCGAGGTCCCTCACGAACTTGTGTGTGTAGTCCTCGGCCGCGGTCAATAGATCAGTAAGGATATTCCCGTTGGGGTCTAGGAGACTTGCGATAGAGCGAGTCATTACGGCCGCACTTAAGGACCGCAGCAAGGGGCTGTCGGAACTGATTTTTTCTGAGGCGAAGTGGACTGCATACTCGACAACAGCATGGGTCAATCCGTCATTGACCGCGCTTATGATGCTTACGCCTTGAGCGGGGGCCAGAATACTGCCTACTACGCTTGAGATACTTGAGCCGATGAGGCCTGAGATGCGAGGTTAACCGCGATTTTTGATGCTTCTAACAGGGTGAAAATCTATATGTGGTGGGTCAGTAACTAAGTTGAGGTGTTGATACGGGCGGCAAGAAGGTGTTGGATCTCTTGGATGCGGTTACTGCATTCTTTTTTGATGCAAGTCACTTTCTTTATCAGCTTGGCTATGCTTGAGAAGCCTAGATTTAATCTCGCTGGCATTTTGGATGCCCTTTTCACTCAGTTCTCCCTTCGCAATCATCTGGTCGAGCAGAGCAATTCCTTTGTCATGCTCGCCTAATTTTTCGTAGGAGCGCGCTAGGTTTAAGCCCGCCACAGCCTTTTCACTATGCTTTAATTCATAGGCTGTTCGGAAGGAATTAACTGCTTGCTCATAATCACCCCTTGCAAAATAATCCTTGCCCGCACTAATATTGTCCCAAGAATCATCGATTTCCCTATACATCTTATCTAACTTTGATTCCTTTGAAGGACCTGCATTTTTTTCACCCACGTAAATGCCATGCGAATCAATTTTTTCAACTACAAAAGAGTTCTGATTTTGGTTTTTGTTTTTAACAACGGATAAAAAAATCGCTGGTATTAAAATTACAGAAATTATTGCTATCAAAAATATTTTGCGTTTCATAAACTCAATATTCGTATTCCAACGCATAAGGTAGATTCCGAGCATCAACTGTCCAAACACCCGTCACTGGATCTTCGCTAATCCCCGGGGTATTTTCTAAAAATTCTCTAATGGCGCCAGGATGTAGTTCTTCATCCGTTGTCGCACGATATAGTCGTCTCATAAACACGTTTGTCTTGAAGTTAATCTCCCTGGCAATGCGCTCCGGCTCATAGGGGTCGCGGTTCCAGATTTCGTTGCCCTGACTGTCATATTCTATATAAGTAAAATCGTTGTGTCTTGCTCCGAGAATTTTGATATTTACCGTCTCGATGTAGTTCGGCGCATCAAAGTGAGCTGGTTGCTCTGGTGTTGGCGGACCAAAATCTGCCACGGCTACGGCTTTTTTTGTGCCGTCGATATCTACGCGACCGAAGTTTTCTTCTGTGAGCCAATTGGTGTACTTACCTGTTTCTATGCCATTTGAGGCCGTTCCCCATACGCTGATAATTCTCTTGATGTTAGGGTTATTGATGTAATAGTTGTCCTGCCGAAAGAACGGCCCTTCGTAACTTATGACTGTTGAAATGTCATATTGAGCTTTTTCAATTGCTCCAATTAGCGGGGCAAAGAAGCCCGAATGTGCGAAGGCGATTCCGTCCACGATTGGCCTGCCATGGCTCAGCTCGCCAACCTTTCGAATGACTTCATTTACCAAGTCATTATCGAAGCCGCTTGTTACGCCTCCGAATAGCTGGTTAAACCAATCCTGTATTTTGTCCACCAACGGTTGAAGTGCATCTGGAATGGAGGGTTGAGGAGTCAAACCATTGAGTACGTTTAAGAACTGTTGTGTAGAGTTCCCCAAATCGTACAAGAACTTGTAGATCTTGCTCTTTTCAGCCAAATCCTCTTCGAAGTTATCGAACCAGTCGATGGCGTTGCCAAAGAGGTTGGTTGTTTCGTACATAGGTATATTCAGGGACTGGGCTAGTTCAATAATTTTGTCTTTGAGCGCAAGATTGTATATGTACGGTTGTATTAGTTTATCGTTTGTATACTCCGGCACGACAACGTTGTTGAAGCCATTTCCAAAAACATAACGAATGACTTGCAGCGCTTGTGCCGATCCGTTTGTGACAGCTTCTGCAGCATGGGCAATTCCTTCCTTGAAGACATACGACAGGCCAACAGACACAGCCTTAACGACTGCGTTCCAGAGATTAAATATCGGCTGAGCAGGATTATTATCTGGCCCTTTGATAAATATGGGCTCTTGGCCTTCGCTTACCCGGATGATTTCGTTGCCTTCGGAGTCTTGGAGGGTGAGTTTGATGGCTCGGCCTTCGAGGACGTCAATTGAGTAGAGATCATTCACGGAGGATGTGTCGTAGACACTCCCTTCCAAGAGTCCAAATGTCCCGTCATAGGTGATGCCAAACTCACCGAGCTGGACGATGTTGTTGCGTCTACGTCCAACATCGCCTCCAGCCGTATCGAATAGAACGCCAGTCCCATTGCTCAAGACAGCTTCCTTCGCAGATACGCCCGTTGGCAAAATGACGTTTGTCTTGGGCGAAAGAAGCGCGCTCGCGAATCCTCCTGTTCTTAGAACAGATTCGATCGTTCCCCTGTCGAAAATGTCTGTCGCATATGCTTCCAGAGCGCCGGTTAATCCTCTTTCGTCTATAACGGATGAGAATAAGCTGATGGAGCCGGGATTGACGTCTCCAAAGAAGTTAACGACCGATTGCTTGGCTGCATCGAAAAGACCATCGAAGAGATTGTTTCTGAATAACATGCCTTCGATGCCGCCCATGATGGATCTGGCGGCAAGGGACTGGAGAAGTGCGTTGTCGGTGATTTGATCTACTGCAAAATTCACTCCGTAAGCGATCGCGCCTTGGATTAGACCATCTTGAACGGATTGAATGATTTGCTGGCCGAAGTTCACACCATTTTGGAAAGCTCCACCAATCCCCCCAGCAATTGTGGATCCAAGAATCCCAGTTATGCGCGGATCAAGACCTACCGTCTGTCCCAGTTTTTGGATGCCATAGGATGCGAGACTTAGAGCTAATGATGCGTTGATGGTAATGAGCTGTCCGCCGATAGTGCCCTGCCAGGATCCGCCTTGTGTGGGAGTGGTGGTAAGGATGTTTAAAACATCCGTGACGGTGGAGTTCATACCGGAGGCTGCAAGCAAGGTCCTCGATCCCGCTTGCACCGCTCCTCTAAGACCTTCCTGTAAAAAGAGTGCTCCGTTGAATCCTTGTGAGCTCACGCCTCCTAAGAACCCGCCTGTCACGAATCCTGTGAGAACGCTTGAGATCCCGACCGGGACGCCCAACGCATCTAAGCCCTTCTGCAGCCCATAGTTAAGCCCGATAGATACAGCGGACTTGAAGAGCGAGCCTGCGGTCAGGGTGTTGAGACTTGCTCCAAAGAACCCGCCTTGAGTGGCCGGAGCGAAGAGCCCGGTAAGGCCTCCTCCAAAGAGGTGTGTGGCTGCGAACTTAAGACCTGTGAAGAGGGTGTGGGTGAGAGTCCCGATGCCGTGGAGGATGCCTCCTAAGATATTGCCTAAGCCCACCACGATGTTGCCGATCAGAGTTCCAATACCGGCGAGGATGCTTCCAATGGAAGCGATGATGCCTCCTACGGCTCCGACAATACTGCCGATGGCTCCGATGATAGCGGGGATGAGAAAGAAGAAGGCGCCTTGGATGGTGCGGGTCTTCTCCTCAGAAAGCTTCTTAGACTCCAAAGCTGGAGGGGCGTGGGCGTCAGGCAGAAGCGTCGTGCCTTCCCAGACCTTAAGGAAGTCCTCCTTAGAAAGCTTCTTCACTTCCCCGCCGTCTAAGATCGTGACTTCTAAAGGTGTGACGCTTAAGACGTTCACGTAGTGTTTGCCTTCCACGTGGACCACGGGGTGCTTGGAGGGGTTCTTAAGGGAGAAGTCCTGGAGGTCTTCGTAGGTGAGCTTGAAGCTTGAGGAATGCTTGGCGTAGAGACGGGAGGTTTTTTCCAGGGCGTAGAGGCTTATGAGCAGTTCTTCGCCTTCCTTCAAGAAGGGGTGGATCTGGCCGGTGAGGATGTCGATCAGGATGAGGCGCACGGCGAGTTGTGTGCGGTCAGACTCGGTGATCGTGACGCCTTCGCTCTTCAGCAGCTCGACCAAGGGGTCGATGGCGCTCTCCGCAAAGTGCAGGGACTGGGAAGCCAGGAAGGCTTTGAGCGCGGTCACTTCCGCTGCGGACAGGTTGACGGCTTCTTCGGCCGTAAGGCCCAGAGTGTTCAAGTAAGCTGCTCGTGCGCTTGAGTCCGACGCGCTCAAGAATTCATCCAACTTTGACTGAAGACCCGAGAGGATCGAATCCTTTCTCGCGGTGCGCGCGGCGCGGTCGGGCGAAGCGAGCAGAGTGGACTTGAGAACGCCGACGGACTGACTTGCACCTGAGGCGGTTTCAGAAGCGCTCGGGTCGCGGCCCAGCACCGTTCGGTAAACGTCGATCACAACGGCCCTACGCTCCTCGAGCACGACGGCATCGAAAGACTTCGTGAATTCTGACTCGATCCGGGCGAAGGCGGCGGAGAAGTCGCGTTCGATCGAGAGCTTTTTCTCATTCAGGGCGCCGGAAAGGAGCGCGAGCTGCCGGGCGACGTTTTCTTCGAAGGCGTTGCGGGCCTGGTCGATCTGACGCAGAGCGCCCCGCAACTGGTCGAGCGCTTGAGACTTGGCCTTCTTGGCGTCGGAGCCTTTCATCTTCTGGTTCTCAAGGTCGTTCAGGGAGTTCTGAACGCTCGAACGCTGGCCCTCGAGCTGAGCGCGCTGGACGTTCACCTGGTCCAGGAAGCTCTGGGTGATCATCCCCGACTCGATCGCCTGGTCCTCGAGCGCTTCCGTCTTTCGTAAGCTCACCTGCCGCTTGGCGTCAAAAAGCGCTTCGTCCAGTGCGCGGCGCTGACCTTCGTTTTTGATCTCGATCAGGTCTCCTGAAGCATCGTAGACGTAGTCGGTCAGAAGATAGCCAGCCAAGTCGTACACCGCGTCTAAGCGGTCAGAGCCGGGCAGATAAGTGAGAACGGTCCGATCGGCGCGCGCGGTCGAGACGATCCGACCGTCCGAGTCATAGGTCGAAACGATCGGCGTCTGGGGCTGGAGCACGCTGCCCAACTGGTCCTTCACCGCAGACCAGCTCACCTGACGAAAATTGACGTTGGTGTCGTAATTCAAAAGGCTCTTATCGAGCGCCGGCTGATCGGCGGGCGGGCCGGCAACGACACGAGCCGCGGTCGTTTCGTGAGCGTCGTTCCTGACGATCTCATAACCGCTCAGGTCCAGGACGCTCGAAGAGCCGCGCAGCGCCTCCGCATAGAAGGTCCCTTGAGCGGACTTCGCATGCGCGATCCGCACCGTCATGTGGACGGGCCTCGGACCCGGCGCCGGATAAACGTATAGTTCCGTGAAGTCGCCCTTTTCGAAAAATTCAACAACGGTGTCGGTCCCGGGCTGGAAGGTGCCCCCCGTCCAGAACCAGGAACCGCCGTCCGAGGACGCGAGCACCCGCCCGTCCCGATCGAGCCGGACCTGGAGGTGCAGGCATCAGCTTGCTGCTGACCCTCAACGCCGGCTCGTCCTCGATCAAGTTCGCCTTGTTCGAGCAGACTTCGCATGGCCTGCAGCGCCTGTCCGTCGGCCAGGTCG
>CAZHID010000009.1:14615-24005 GCA_964532445.1 uncultured Planctomycetia bacterium
GGGTGAGGCCTCAGTTCATCGTGGCGACGCGCACGACGGGGCCGAGGTTGACGCTCATCTCGGAGCCCTGATGCTCGATCACGTCGCCGTCGATCATGTAGGTGAACGAGTCGGCCTCGACGCGCACGGCCGCCGACCGCGTCAGGTTCTCCAGTGCAAAAATTCCCGCTTCCGAATCCGCAGTGAGCGCTTCGACGCGGGCGCGAATGGGCTCGGACGCGGACGACGCGCCCTCAGCCGGGATCGTGAGCCGCACGACGCCCGGCTCCCAAACGGCACCGGCGCCGACGAAGCGGTAACCCGCGGTGTCCCAATCGAAGCTCTGCGCATGGTCCTGGCGCTCAAGCTCATAATTCGCCCGGGCGGTCGGAATGACGCCGAGCATCCGGCGCAAGCCCGCCTCACCGGCGACGGAGCTCGTCCCGTCCGCGCGCGCCACGTAGTAAAAAGGCAGGTCGTGCGTCCAGACGATCGTACCGCCCTTCTCGAGATACTCGCGCGGGATATTTCGCTGGCCGATCGAATACGGACTGAACGGATCGTAGACGGTCTCGGGCATCACGCTCTGGAGCATGAGAAGCGCCGTGTCCGCGCCGCGCGTCGTGAGGAAGTCTTTGAGGTCCGCCGCGGTGACGACCTTGTACCCAAGCGCGGTGAGCTTGTTCTTCATCGCCGCGCCGAAAGAGCCGGTGTAGTTCGAAAAATACGCCGGGTCGTAGTAGATGAATTTTTCCTTCGCGTGGTCGACGAGCGACAGGTAGTCGTTCTGATAATTCTCCTGGAAGTACGCCGGCTGGTTGGGCCCGCCCCACAGGTACACGAAGCCTGAGTCCGGATGTTCGGGTGAATAGTTCTTCTTCCAGCCGGCCGCTCCGCTGGAGGTGGCGGCGAAGGTCTCGAGGTCCCCTTCGGATTGGAAGGTGTGCTTCGAATCCCAGGTCATCTCGGGAGTGTCGGCGAAGTTGTCGTAACTCACCGCGGCGCCGGCCGCGTCATAATAAAAGATCCGCGCGTCCGCGTTCGATGCGGTCGCGGGCCCTTCGCCCAGCTTCTTCAGTTCCTCGATCGCGCTGCCGGCGGGAGCGCCCTTCCTGCCGATGAGCGCGAAGCTGTCGCGGTACCCCAACCCGCGCACCAGCGAACTGCCGAAGAACTCAACGGCGGCAAGCACCCGCGCACTCAAATTTTTGGATCCTTCGTCCGCGACCGCCATCACAGCCAGGTCCCCTTGAGGGATGGCCTCGAGGAATGCCGCCATCCGCTCCGCTTCCGCGTGGCCCAGAAGGTACGGATCAAAGTACCCCTTGCTCACGACCCGCCCCGACGCGTCCGTATGGACGATGCTCCATCCGCGGCTCCGGTAACTGCCGTCCGCGCCGCGCAGGTCATAGTTGAAGTCCGAATAGTCCGTGCCGTCGACGGTGACGGAGCTGTTCCAGCCGTCCGCCATGCCGTACGAGGCCGCGCGCAGCGGAACGCTGAGCTCGAGGCCCGCTACGGGCGTGAAGTCGCGGCGGATGACGCGGGTGTGCGTCACGCGCCCCTGAGCATCCTTACGAAAGCCATACTCCAAGACCTCACCCGCCGCCGGGTCCGTCACGCGGACCAATTCCCCCGACGGGTTGTAGCGGTAGACCTTGCCAGCGCGTGTGACGTCCACCGCCGCGAGCCGGCCGATCTCATCCCTCAGATAACGCGCGGTCGAACCGTCCTCGTGGACGACCTCGTCGACCAAGCCCTCCTTGAGCAGAACGTTGCGGTATCGGCCGTCATCCTCGCCGACCTCGATCGTCGTGCCGTCCTTGAGCACGATCTTCTGGACCGTGTCTTCTTTATAAAAAAGCGTCGCGCCGTCCTCCGTCCGTGCCGAGAGGAGCGCGTGCTCCTCAAAAGCCGCCCCGGTGCCGTCCGTGAGTGCCGAACGCTTGTAACGAAGGCCCGAAGCTGTCTCGAGATGCGTGAGTTCCCCTGAAGCGTCGTAAATTTTCGTGACGCCGTCCTCGCCGGTGATGCGCGTTCCGCCGTCGGCGTACGCGTACGTGAAGCGGTGGAGTTCCCTGCCATTCCAGGTGACGGCGGACGACGCGATCTTTTCGGAGACGGCGCCGGCGGGTGTTGAGTAGGCGTAAGTGGTGAGCAGCCCCTGCGGGTCGAGGCTCGAGAGGAGCTTCTGGTCCGAGTAGCGCTTCACCTCGCCTGACCGCGCGTCGGTGATCACGGTGATCTCGTCATCGCCTTCGAACTCATAGGTGTAGCGGTAGATCACCGCGCCGGCGTCGTCGGCGACCTCGCGGATGCGGCCATAGGCGTAACGTGTCACGACCGCCGAAGTCGCACCGGAGTCACCGGTAGGCGGCGTCACGCGTGTGTGTTCGACTTTTCCGTCCGCGTCATAAAAATATTCCGTGACCGTTCCGTCCGGCGCCGTCACTGCGTTCGTGCGCCCGGACGTGTAGACGAAGGCCGAACCGTCCGCGAGCGCGGATCCCGCCGCGGAGCCGGCGGCGTCGAGGCTCATCCGGACGGCGCGGTCGCCCGCCGACGCGAACCGGTTGAACGCGAACGCTTGAGAGGGCCAGCCGGAAGCCTGCGGAAGACGGGACTCAAGCGGTTCGGTCCGCACGCGGTCCCGGACCTCGTCCAGATCGAGGAACGGCTCATGCGCCTTGGAAAGGTCCGTGTTCAATTCGAAGTACCCCGCCTGCTCGACCGCGACCGTCCAGGACGCGGCGGCGTCCTGGGGCGGGATGAAGTCGATCGCCATCATGTACGGGTCCACGCCCGGATCGGCCGGGATCGGCAGGACGGCGTGGATCACGCCGCCGGTGACCGAATAAGTCTTAGCGAGCGGGTCGAGCGCGGAAACGTAGGAATACCCGCCGTACGGGCGTATCCGCACCGAGCTCATGCCGGGAGCGTTCTCGACGCGCAGCGTCACGAACAGAAATCCACCCTGACGAACATCGATCGGCTGATAATTGTCAAAGGCGAACCGCATGCCCGTCCGGGCCGCGGCGCCCGGAACGCGGGATGAGGCCGCGTAAACGTTCGAGGCTGTATCCCCCGACGGACGGGGCTGATAGGAACTCGCCTCCATGCCATCCGCAGTGAGAATGGTGGGATGCGTGACGAACTGCGTCAGGCGATGCCAGCCGCCGGCGCCCCGGACCGGCCAATACCCGGGATTCGCGCCGGACTTCAAAAGATCCGACAGACCCGTGCGGACCGTGCCTCCATACAGGTACGCGCGCACATCCTCGATCCGCCCCGCCGCGTCCCTCACATACTCAAAAACCGTGTCCTTGGCCCCCTCGACCAAACGCGTCACAAGCCCCGCCGCGTCGAACGTGACTTCCGTGCCGTCCGGCCGCACCGTGCGGACAAGCCGGCCGTTCTCAACCTCATGGATGGTCCCATCCTCGGTGAGGATGCGCGCGGAGACCAACTCCCCCGTGGTGCCGAACACCGGCCGCTCATAAACCGTCCGATCGTGCAGGACGGTCCGCAAGCCCGCGGCGTCATACTCCGCGGTGAACGACGGCGACTCGTAGGAAACGAGCCGCCCAGCTGCGTCGAACGACCGGGTCTCGGCGTCCGAGCGGACCCGCGTGGAGATCAAAGCCCCCGAAGCGCTCAGCACGCGTGAAAAAAACTGGTCGGGCTGTCCGGGCGTCTCAAGCCGAGTGATGAGCCCGTCTTGGTAATGGGCCCTTTGACTGAAGGTATGTTCCGATCCGGGCGCGGCCTCCGAAGCCGCTTCGATGAGCTTGCCGTCCGCGTACCGCAGGGACCACACGCTTCCGGACACATCACGGGTTTGGACCCGCGCGCCTTTCAGGTCCCCGGCCGTGTCGAACTCAAGCTCAGTAAGGACGTCGCCGTTGGCGCGCGTGATCCGAACGGGCACGGCGTTCGCCGCGTCGAGCTCCACTCGGTCTCCTGAAGCGTCCCGGTATTCGCGCAGGACCATCTCGACTGCGCCCGCCGCTTCGGCCAAACCCTGCGACGCACTCATCGTCTGATACACGTACACCCGTCCGTCCGTCATCCGGCTCTCGGCAGGCCGTCCGTCCGCGAACATCGTGACCGTCCCATCCGCCTTGTGCTCCTCGAGGATCCGGCCGTCCAGATACCGACGCACAGAGCCGTCCGCGGTCCGCACGACCGCGTCCCGGATCGTGCCCGTCGACCCGCTCTGAGCAGCCGTGCCCGATGTGTCCTCAAAAACAATGTCCGAAATGACCGTTCCGTCCGCTTTTTCGATCCGCGTGACACGGTCCTCTTCGTACCACACCGTCTGCTCGATCCCCTCGGCGTCCTGGGTCGTGACCGACCGAAGCCTGCCTTTGGCATCATAAGAAGTTTTGAGCCCCGAGGTCTCGACCGTCATCGAGGCGAGATTCCCGTAAGCGCTTTCCTCAAAGAAAAAGTCCGCCCCTCCCGCGCGCCGCAGAAGTCCGTTCTCAAATTCCACGGCGCCGCCGTCCTTCCGGACCGCGCGCGTGAGCTTGCCGCCTTTGTATTCGGCGCTGAGGATCTCCGGTATGACCAGCGAAGCCGCGCTCGTCGTGGTCCGGGCAAGTTCCGCCAGGGCGGAGGCGTCGTTCGGCGCCGCGGGCGCCTTGAGCGCCGGCGCGCTCACGGCCGCCCGGTTGCGGTACGCTTCGACACGCGCCGTGGCGTTGACGAGAGCCGCCGTCACTGCGGTCGAGGCCGCCAGCGCCGCCGAGGACATTTGCGGGGCGGCGGACGGCGCCGCGGACGCGTCATGGACATAGAGGGAGATCTTGCCGTTCTCGACACGGAGCTCCGCGGCGTATTCCCGGCCGACCGTGAGCGCCTGCGTGAACGTCGTCGTGGTGTTGACGGTCTTCTTGGTGGTCGAGTTGTAGGAAGCCTTCACGAGCGTCCATTTGCCGGACGCCCAGGTGAACGTGAACGTCTCCCGCACCGCGCCCACGGCGGGCATCGCGGCAGTGAGCGTGATCTTGTTCGTCGTGCTCGCGCTGTCGAGCTTGAAGATGGTCCGGTGCGAAGGGTTCCCGGCGAGCGTGGCGCCGGTTTTTTCCGCCGCGGCAAAATTCTTGGTGAACGCCCCTGAGGACGGCGCGTACGAAGCGCGCAGAACGTTGACCGCTTCCAGGTTGAACTTGGGGTTCCACGCCTTGGACGCGATCCGAGCCAGAGGCGAGGCGGGCCGCGCGCTTCCCTGTTCATAGACATAAAGACCGATGCCCGCCGCTTCCCAGCGCATCTCGGCCGTGTAATTCTTCGAAGGATCGAGGTTCACTCCGAGGCTCATGACCGCGCCGGTCCCGAACCGGTATGTGGAGCCCGCGCCCGGCACGAGCGTCACGGCGACATTGGCGGCCGTGGTGTTGGCCGCGTTCATGCGGATGACGGCGTCGGCGGAACCGGCGCCAAAACTGAAGGTGGTGGCGAGCCAGGGGTTGTTCTTGTAGCTGATCGCCGCGGAGGACGCGAACTGCGTGCTCTGCGTGAGCGAAGCGACAGGCTCTTTCTTGGAAGCCGTGATGAGGCCCGCTCCGGCCGTCGCATAATCGTACAGCGTCACGACGCCCGACGCCGAGACCTGACGCGACGCGTATCCCTGATACGCACCCGCCGTGTGATACTCCGTCACGCTTCCGTCCGCAAGAGCCGCCCGCACCGCGCGGCCCGCCGCGTCATAATGAACGGTCCGTCCCAAAGCGGGCGTCACGACCGTCGTGCCGTCCGGGCCTGACGTGATGGTCGACACTTGTCCTGAGGCGTCCGCGGACCGCGCCAGCGGTCCGTTCGTGTATTCGAACGCTTCTCCCGCGCCCGTCGTGACGGGCGCGTCGGCGGGCGCGCCGTTCTCCCAGCGCGTCACGTCGACCCGCGTGCCGTCCGCCCTCGCGATCGACCGGACGGTCCCCTCACCGTCCAGTTCGTAGCGGTCCCCCGCAGCGTCCCTGACCGTGCGGAGCACCGCCCGCGTCTCATCCCCGGAACCGGACCGCGCATACTCGTACACGCGTCCGCTCTCCTCCACCCGCTCCAGCACCCCTTGATCGTAAAATACTTTTTTCCCGTCGGCAAAAACGCTCTTGAGAACGCGGCCCTCCGCGTCATATTCGCTCACCGCTACCGGCGAGGTGACGATCACGCTGCGCACGGCGCCGTCCGCCTCAAGGACATACGCGTAGAGGATCTCGCGCCCGTCCGGCGTGACGGCTTTTTCGACACGGCCTTGAGCGTTGTAGAGAACGTCCGTGCCGTCCGGCAAACGGGACGCGGTCACCGCGCCGCTCCGGATCAACTGCACCGTGCCGTCCGCAAGTCTCAGGTCCGCGTCCGTGATCCGTCCGTCCGCGTCGAACTCGAGGCCCGCGAGGACCGTGCCGTCCGCGCGCGTGATCCGGCCGATCTCACCGTCGGCCATATGAAGGAGGTCCCCCGCGGACGTCTTGAGGGTGAACGCGGGTTCGTCGGTCTCGGAGGGTGCGGCCGACGCGTCAAAATTGGCGCTTTCTAATTCCTGCAAGGCCGACTGGGATCCAACGACTGCTTCGTTCTGAACGGCAAAGGCCGTGTTGAGTGGCTCGGGGGACGCGGAGCGGGCGCCTTCCGCCTGCATCTCATAAAAGAACTCCGCGTCGTCCAGCAGCTTCTGCCGCGGATCGAGCGCCCAAGCGACGTCGAGCCAGACGAGGGAGGCCGCAAGCGTGAGCGCTAGCGCCCGGAAGCGCACACCGAACCGGTGCCTGAAATATTCCGGCCGGGTCCCGCCGCGAACTTTACCCCTGGTCGTCCCGATCGCATCGTTTTTCATCTTGATCCCCCCGCATCCCGGCAAACCACAAGTCACAGGTGCAGGTTTGCCTGTCGCGAGGGCCGGATTCAAGGGGCTCAATTTTCAAAAAATTGAGAAAGAGCTTGTTAAATCGGTTTGCGTCAGGCGGTGAGAAAAAGTTCTTTGAAGATTATGCGGTTGGAAAATGGAATGGCATGAGCGCTTAATTACGCTCAATTGCGTCTGATAAAAATGCGCAATCTCTGATTAGATATTAAAAGATTTGCGAGGAAAAAGCTTCGACAGAGGCGGCGATCCGGGCGGCGAGCGCGGGCTTGGAGATGGCGGAAAAGGTGTTGATCCGGCGCGGCGCGGCAGACGCGGCCCCTTGAGGGCCGGTAGCCGGACGGCCGATCAAAACGGTATCCATCGTCACTCGGCCAAAGGGGTCCGACCCGCCTCCGACCCGCTGGGCGACGATGAGGTCGAGCTTCTTCTTAATAAGCTTGGCCTTGGCACGGGCCTCGACCTGGGAGCTCTCGACCGCGAAGCCTACTAGAACCTGCACCGGGCGCTTGCGGCGGCCGAGGTCGGCCAAGATGTCCGGATTAGGGATGAGGCGGACGGTGAGCGCCGACTTCCCCCGCTTGATCTTGGCTGAGCTTTGCGCGGCGGGTCTGAAGTCCGCCACAGCGGCGGTCATGCAGACCGCGTCACAGCGTTTGAATTCTTTGAGCGCTATTTTGTGCAGTTCGCGCGCGGTCTCGAACCGCACGACCCGGATGCGCGGGCCCAGGTCCTTCGGTAAGTCGATCGGTCCGGCCGCCAGCACGACCTGATGTCCCCTCGCGGCGAACGCGCGGGCTAGCTCTATGCCGAGCGTGCCGGTCGAACGGTTCGAAATGAAACGCACCGGATCCAGCGGCTCCCTCGTGGGACCGCAGGTCACGAGGACTTGAAGGGTTCTGTGCTTGGGCCGCGGAGAGAGCTTTGGACGCGCGGACGCCGCCCGCGGCTTCATCGCGCGGGACGCTCGGAAAGGGCTTTGAGGATCTCTTTGAGGATGATCTCGTTGGACTGGATGTGACCCATCGCGTGGTCGGAGCAGACGAGCTTGCCCTCGATCGGTTCGATGAAGCGCACGCCGCGCGATTTGAGGACGGAGATATTCTCCTGGGTCGCGGGGTGCGCGAGCATCCGGTCGTTCATCGCGGGCACCGCGATCACCGGCGATAATGCCGCGAGGAGCGTGCAGCTCAGGAGGTCATCCGTGAGCCCCATGCGCATCCGCGCGAGGATGTCCGCCGATGCCGGACAAACGACGATGAGGTCCGCAGCCTTGGCGAGTTCGATGTGGACGGGCTTCAAATTCCCATCAACGCGCATGAGGTCCGTGCGGACTTCTTCACCGGCGAGCGATTGGACCGTGAGCGGCGTGACAAAGTGGTGCGCGTCGCGCGACAGAACGGGCAGAACGCGCACGCCGTTCTCCTTGAGGTCCAGGATCAGGTCGCAGGCGCGGTACGCGGCGATGGAGCCGGTGATGCCGAGGACGATCGTGTATTTGTAGCGTTTGTCGCTCATGACGCGGAAGCCTTCTTGGTCCCGCGCGCGGCGGACGAACGGTGGCGGGCGGGCTTCACCTTGAGGCGCTCGGCGATGATGATCGCTCGAAGCTCATCCACCGCCTTGGCCAGCTCGAGATTGACCACGACATAATCATACTGCCCGGCTTCACGGATCTCGGAAGCGGCGATTTTGAGCCGGCGCTTGATCTCTTCCGGCGCGTCGGTGGAACGGTTCTCAAGGCGGCGGCGCAGCTCGTCGAGCGAGGGCGGCAGGACGAAGATGCGGATCGCGTCATGGAGGTTCTCTTTGACCTGACGCGCGCCCTGCACGTCGATGAGGAGCAGGACGTCCTTCCCTCTCCTGCGCTGGTCTTCGACGAACGCGCGGGGCGTTCCGTAGGACTGGCCGAAGACGGTCGCGTGTTCAAGGAAGCCCTTCTTGGCCTGGATCCACTTGAATTCCTTTTCATTCACGAAAAAATAATCCCGGCCGTTCCGCTCCCCGTCGCGCGGCGGGCGCGTGGTCATCGAGACGGAGCGTTCGACGTCGGGCATGGCGTTCAGGATCTGGCCGGCGAGCGTGGTCTTGCCGCCGCCTGAAGGCGCGGAGATCACGAAGACGTTGCCGATGCGCTTGCGTGCCATGGTCTACTCCAGGTTCTGGGCCTGTTCGCGGATCTTTTCTATCTCGGTCTTCACTTCGATCACGTCCGCGGCGATCGCGGAGTCGTTGCACTTGGAGCCGGTCGTGTTGATCTCGCGCACCATTTCCTGCGCGATGAAGTCGATCTTGCGTCCGACTTCCCCGCCGGTCTTGAGCGTCCCGCGGAACGCGCCCGTGTGGCTCGAGAGCCGCACGAGCTCTTCGGTGATGTCGTTGGTGAGGCCGGTCGCGCGGCGCTTGATCCGCGCGGAAGCTTTTTCGATGTGGCCCAGCCGCGCGGCGAGGTCCTTCGCGAGTTTGGCGCCTTCGAGCTCTCGTGAGCGAGTGAGCTGCTCCAGCGCTTTTTTGAGCGCGCGGCTCAGATCGTTCCACACGCGGTG
>CAZHID010000009.1:24015-25428 GCA_964532445.1 uncultured Planctomycetia bacterium
CGGCTTCAATGGCTTGCCTGAGCTCGGTACGACGGCGCTCGGAGACCTTCGCGGTCTGCGTGATCACGTCCGGCATGCGCACGATGTCGCGCAGCGTGATCTTTTCCTTGAGGCCCAACGCCCGGTTGAGCCGCGTAAAAATTTTGTGATATTCCTTGGCGAGCGTCTCATCCACCGCGAGCTGTCCCCTGCGCACGAGCTGGTCCGGCGCGGTGATCGTCAGATGCACCTTGCCGCGTCCGACCGCTTTTTGCGTGAGACGGCGGATGTCCTCTTCATGCGAAAGGAGCGCGTGCGGCAAGCGCGCGCTGAATTCAAAGTAGCGGTGGTTCGTGGACTTGATCTCGATCTGGACGGGGCCTTGAGGGATCTCGAACTCGGCTCTTCCGAAACCGGTCATGCTCCTGACGGAAGGCGCCATATATAGGAAGGCCTTAAGCCCAGACGACGGACTTGGACTTGAGGACCGCTTCCTTCGTCGGGTAAAGTTCCACTTCCGCGATCTCGTCAGGCTTGAACCACAGCTTGATCTCGCGTTCGGCGTCCTTGGTCGAGTCGGACGCGTGGATCACGTTCTCGAACACGCCGCGTGTCGTGATGCGGCCGTAGCTGCCGCGGATGGAGGTCGGATCGGCCTCTTCAGGATTCGTGGCGCCGCACATCTTGCGGATCTTTTCGATCGCGTTGGGCCCGTAGTAGACCATGACCATGATGCGCTTGGTGTGGTATGCGCCGGTCATGTATTTGACGAGCTCGCCGAAAAAGGGCTTGTCCGTCAGATGGTGGTAATGCTGCTCCGCCATTTCCTTGGTCATCGTCGTCATTTTGGCGCCGATGATCTTGAGCTTCGTTTCCGAAAGGCGCGTGATGATGTTGCCCGTGAGCGATTTCTTGATGCCATCGGGCTTGATGATGATCATCGATGCTTCGTTTTTTTCGGTCGACATAAACTTCTCGTCCTCTTTCGCTTGAGCGTGAGCCAGGGTTTAATTTATAACCTATTATTTTAAGCGATTCATACCAATAATTTCAATCTAATTCCTGCCTCGCGGCCGGCGGCGGTCAATCCCCGCTCAGCATTCCCAGAACGCGGTTCAGATCTTCCTGGGAAAAGTATTCGATGACGATCTTGCCGCGCTTCTTCCCCTGCAAGATCCTGACCCGGGTGCCGAAGCGGTGCTGAAGTTTCTCCTCGATGCTCGCGATATGAATATCCTTCTTGCGGCGCACCGGTTGTCCGCTCCCCGCGCCCAAAACCCTGGCAGCGTGCTCGGATTGGCGGACGGAAAGGCCTTTTTTGAGGATCTTATCGCAGAGCTTGGACTGTTCCTTTTCGTCGGCCAGCATCAGTAGGCTCTTGGCGTGACCCATGCTGATGAGGTTTTCTTCGAGGTGGCGCTGGATCTTTTCGGG
>CAZHID010000009.1:25438-26523 GCA_964532445.1 uncultured Planctomycetia bacterium
TTCCAAGAGGCGCAGCGTGTTGGCGACCGTGGCGCGGTCCTTGGAGACCTTGAGCGAGATCTGTTCCTGCGTCAGCCGAAATTCCTGAGAAAGCCGGCGGTAGGCACGCGCTTCTTCGATCCGGTTCAATTCTTCGCGCTGAACGTTCTCGATGAGCGAAAGCTCCAGAACATTCGCGTCGTCGACGTTTTTGATAATTGCAGGTATCTCTTTGAGCCCCAACAACTTAGCGGCTCTGAACCGGCGTTCTCCGGCAATGATCTCATATTTGCCACCTTTGGCCCGGACCAGGATCGGCTGAATGACGCCCTTTTCCTTTATAGAAGCGGCCAGCTCTTTAAGGCGGCTATCGCTGAAGTAGAGGCGCGGCTGAAAGGTCGAAGCTTCTAAACGGTCCAATTCGAGCGTTTGAACCTTGTCCTTTTCGACCGGAGCTTCGGGAATGAGCGCGGAAAGACCTCTTCCTAATACACTTTTTTCCATATTAACACTCCTAACTTATTTTATTGTAATGTGTTATGTGCTTCGATAATTTTAGGTGCGCCGCTCATGAATTCTTTGCTGAATTCTTCGTATTTTTTACTAGCGACGGAGTCTTTGTCGTAAAGCATGATGGGCTTGCCAAATCCGGGCGCTTCGCTCATTTTGACCGACCGGGGAATAACAGCTTGATAGACCTTGCTGCCAAAATGCTTCCGGACTTCCTGGATGACTTGTTCGGTCAGTTTGGTCCGCCCATCCGCCATGGTCATCAAAATGCCTTCAATATGAAGGGAGGTGTTCAGATTGTCTCGCACCAGGTCGATCGTCTTGACGAGCTGCCCAAGGCCTTCCAGGGCGTAATACTCGCACTGGATCGGAATGAGGACGGATCCGGCCGCAGTCAGCGCATTGATGGTCAGGATCCCCAAAGAAGGGGGACAATCGATGATGCAGTAGTCGTACTGGTCCGCAACGGCCGCAAATGCGCGCTTCAGACGGCCTTCACGACCCATTTCGTTGACCAATTCGATCTCAGCGCCAGTTAAGTTGATATTTGAGGGGATCAGCCAGAGATTTTCGATCTGAGTAGGGAGCAGGATCTC
>CAZHID010000010.1:0-5790 GCA_964532445.1 uncultured Planctomycetia bacterium
CTTCGCTTCGCAGATCTTCGAAACCCCGCTGAAGCTCATGGCGCAGGCCGGTGATTCCCTGTTAAAGGGGATCTCGACGGTCACGGCCGCCTTCACGGAAGGGTTCAAGGCAGTGGCCAATGTTTTCAGTTCCGCCGCCAAGGCGGTCTCTGACGCCGCGAAGTCGGTCGTCAACGCGGTCTCAGGCGTCGTGAAGGCCGTCTCCTCCGCTTTCGACGCGGTGAAAAAAGTGATCGGCTCCGCTTTCAAGGCCGTCGCCAAGGTCGTTGAGTCCGTCAGGAAGTTCATCGCCCCCGCGATGGAGTTCATCAAGAACCTCGCGGAAAAAGCCGTCGGCGCGCTTCTCAAAGTCGTGCAGCCGGTGCTCGAAGTCGCCCAAAAGATCGGCGCGGTGGTGCTGAACGCGGCCAAGCAGTTCGTGTTGGCGGCGTTCTCCTTCGTGAAGGCCGCCTTCTCGTTCGTGGCCGGGTTCGTCAAGGCCGTCATGGATTACGGCAAGGCGCTGTGGAACGCGGCCAAGAACGTCTGGTCTTCCTTTATAGGGGCGTTGACCGGCAAGAATAGCTGGCGCGACTTCGGTCGGGCGGTCCTCACGTTCGGGGCGGTGCTGGTACTCGGGGCGGTCCAAGTCCCCATCAAGGCGGTCGTTGCGGCGGTTCCCGCGCTGGCGGCGTCGATCATCAATCTGATCGGCATGTTCGGAGTGAACCCGCGGACGCTGGCGATGCAGAACGCTGTCGCCAATATCGCCGCCGCCGCGATCACCGGCATGACCAAGTTCCTGATCCAGATGAGCCCGACCGCGGACCTGGCCGCCGCCGCCGCGATCAACGGCTACATGGCGCTGGCCGAACTCGGCCAGACCGAGGTCGATTATTTCAACCGCGCCCTGTCCGTACTGACGGGCGCCGACAAGCTCGCGGCCGAGGGGATGATCGTCGCCAAGGTCGAGGGGCGCGTCGCCCAGGTCACGGAGATCTTGAACGCTGTCATCGCGAAGAACGCGCTGACCGAGCAGGTCGCGGTCGCGGCGATCGGATCGCTCCAGCCGTTCACCAAGCTGAATTTCGGGGCGATGTCGCAGGAATCGGCGGACCGTGTCCACGGCAGCCTCACGGCCGCTGTCGGTACGATCTACGCCAAGTCCGTGGAGTCCAATCTGACCGGCGCGGCGCTGGCCGCCGTGTTCGTGCGCGCGGTTGATTTCATGTCCGCGTTGAACGCGGGAACCGCCAAGGGCGGCAAGTTCTCCGTTTCCCAGATCGACAAGTCCTTCCAGACCCTTGCGGACATGATCAAGGTCACGACGGACGCTTCGGTCCTGTTGAGCGTCCGCGGCAAGGTGATCGACTTCGCCGCTCAACAAGGCGCGCTGATCCCCGAAACGGCCGGCACGCTTGAGAAGGCCGCCGCCGTGAAGGGCATCGTGACCGTCATGGCCGAAATGGTCAGCCGCACCGGCCAGGCGATCCCGCTGGCCCAGGCCGACCCCGTGGTCACGGCCATTGGACGCCTGATGAAGAACTTCGACATGACCCAGATGGACCCGTCGTCCCGGATGGCCTTCATCAGCCAGGTGTTCGAGCCGATCCGCATCCTGTCCAAGCTCGACCCGCAGCTGGCGATGGAGCTCATGGTCCCGGTCGTCAACAGCATCGCGCTTTCGCTGACGGGCTTGGACGCCGACGGCCGCGAGGCGATCGCGAACGCGACGCTGGGCCAGGTCGAAGGTATTTTCTCGGAGATCCGTTCTACCGGGATCGAGCCGATGGGTCTTTTGGGCGGCAGCAAGCGCGACGGGTTCCTGAGCGACCTGGCGACGCTCAAGGCTTCGGCCACCAGGCCGTTCACTTTGGACTCCCTCCAATCCGACCTTTCGACGTCATCGGCGTCTTCATCCGCCGCTGAGGCCGCCAAGGCGGCCGCGGGTGAGCAGCCGCCTTCCGCTTCCGCGGCCGGCGCGGCGACACAGGCCGACGGCAACGCTCCGCAACCCCTGGCCGCAGGAGCGCTTTCGGACCGTCTCGCGATGTACCAGGGGATGGTGGCTCGCGGTGAGGCCGTGTTCTACGGCTTCAACGCGGACGGGAACGCGATCTACGGCATCCGCAAAGCCGGGTTCCAGATGGACCTGGCGTCATCCGCCGATCTCAGCGGCTCCCAGCTGAGCGCGGACGCGTCCGCCGACGGTGCCAAGCCTCAGGCGGCCGAAGTGGTCCTGCCGCCGTCCCACGACATCGACATCGCCCCTACGGCCGACGGCCGCACGGTGCTCACGGTCCGTCAGGGAGGCGAGATCGTCGTGGTGGGAGGCGAAGCCCAGCTCACGGCGGGTTCCTACAACCTTCACGCGGCATCCGGTTCAGTGATCTTTGGTAAGACGGTGCTGGGCGCCGCCGGCCAGATCACCCGCGTCGCGATCGATGATGAACGCCGCATCATCCTTCCGGACGGCGGGATGCTCCAGAGCATCGTGACGATCGGCAACCTTCAGCTTCCCGTGGTCGAGCAGTTCGACGCGAACGGCGCCTCGCGGATGCTGATCGACGCCAAATTCGCTGCGGCTCCGCTCCAGGCGCGTCTGGCCAACGGCGACCGCCTGACCCTGCAGGTCCAGGCCGGCGTCGCGGTCAACGACTCCTATGTCGAGCTCAAGGGCTTGGCCGGTACTTATCGCGCTTCCTCCGGATCGACCATCGGTACTGCCGACGAGCTTCAGCGCGGAACCACCTTTGGCGTGCAATACGACTTCCGTTCCGGGGTTTTCCAGGTCACGAGCGCGTTCGAAGTGAAACGGGTGACAGCTTCGGGGACTTCAGCGCTCGAAGTGCAGGCTGGTTCCCAGATCATGCTTGCTGAAGGCTTGCCGGTCTTCGCGATGGCGCGGTACCGCGTGCTCAGTGAGTTCCATGACAGCGGCGTGAAGAACCTCACTGCCCAGACGGCCGGTTCCGACGCCGGTCAACAGGCCGCGGCCGATGCCGCCAAAGCCTCAGGTTCTGACAGTCCCTCCGGCGCGGACTCGGAGCCCGCCGCGATGCAGGTGATGGAGGTCTTCCGTCTCGCGAACGGGAATGTGGGCATTGCCCAGGGCTCCTTCTTCACCGAACAGGCCGGCCGCTTCGTCCTGACCGCGTCCGACGCGATCAGGAACACGGGCGCGGGCTCGATCTTGATCGAGGGTATCGGCGAACTGATGTCAGGCGCGACCGGGGCGATCTTCAATGGCGAGCGTCTGGTGCTTGTGGGCGAGGCGGCGTTCCGCAACGGCAACACGATGGTGAGCCTGGTCCTGAACGGCGATGGAACCGCGCAATGGCAGCTGCGTCAGATCCCGATCCAACGGCCCGCGGCCCCCGCCGCTCCGGAGACCGCGGGGACGTCCGCCGCTGGCGCGCCCGTTGATGTGGACACGTTCGTGCAGCAGCAGCTGGCGGGTGCCGATCCCGTCCAGGCCCAAGAAGCGCTGGCCCAGCTCCGCTCTTCCGGCCTTCTGCCCGACGCGGGCCGTCCGCTGACCGATATGGAAAAGGATTTTGTTTCGATGATGGTCCGCTCCCAGCTCGCGCTGTCGTCCGCGGGCACCTTCGGTTCTTTGGCCGCGACGGGGATGGAACCGTACGGTCTGGACCTGCTCAGCGGCCAGACGGCCGATCGGGCTCCGTCGGCATTCACCTTGGCTGACGCGGCGGGATTGAACGACGATTTCGACGCCGGCGCCGGTTCCGCGGGCTTGAGCACGCTGCGTCAGGACACGCTCCTGGCCGCGGATCAGGACCTGTTCGGTCAGCGTCAGACGGCTGCCGCTTCGACGCTGATGTCGGCCGAATTTGAAGACGCGCGGGCCCAGGTGGCGGATCTGGCGGACTCTCTGCGCACGGTGAATTTTGGGCAGGAGCAGCTGGTTTTCAAGAAGACACCGATCGGCTACGAATTGATCGCTTCGCCCGAGGAACTCGCGACCAAGACGCTGGGCGGCATGAATATGGAAGGTCTGACCTCCGACAGGATCCAGCTGGATGTCCAAACGGGTCAGGTCGTGATCCGGTCCACCGAGGCCGTCCCTGTCGTCCTCACTAAGGGCGCGGACCGCATCCAGGCGGTCGGCGACATCCGGATCAGCGCTGCCGATGACGGCAGCTGGAACATCGATCGAGGTCAGTTCCTCGCGGTGACCGACTTCCGCACCGGCGCGACCGCCGCCAATTATTTGGACGAATCGGGTCAGGCCGGCAGCGGCGCGGGCCGTCCGTCAGATCTTTTGAACCCGCTGTCCGTCCGGCTCGAGGACGGCCAGATCACCGTGCTTGCCGGATCGAAGTTCCAGATCGCCAAGAACGACTTCGTGGTCACGGCGCAGGACGCGCTCATCAACACAGGGGATGCCGACATCTCGATCGCACGTCCCGCATCGGCCGAAAAAGCCGAGGCCCGCTACACGGTGCCCGCCCGCACCATCGGCGCTCTGTTCGAAGGGGAGCATCTGCTGTTGAAGGGTCTCGACGGCTCCTCCGGCGACACCACTTACTCCCGCGAGCTCGTGCCCGCTGACCGTGTCATCGGCGGAGGCGCCATTTCCCTTAACGTTTCGCTGACGGGTGATCTGGTCAATCCGATCCGCTTCCAGCAGCAGAAGTCTTGGAACGGCCAGCTCCTCGAAGGCACGATCCCGACCCCTGACGGCAAGGTGATCCCCGTGTTCACCCAGGTCACGGCCTCCGGTTCCCGCGGGCTTTTCGTTCCGCAAGAAGCGGCCGCGACGCCCCAGCTCAACTTCGCGCTGCCGACAGGCCAGAGCATCACTCTCAACCTTGAATTCGGGGCGGTGTCCGGAACGTCCGTCGAACTGCTTCGTTCGAACGGCACGCTCGACCTGGGCGCCGCATCCCCGTCGCTCCTGCTGACCGACCTCTCGGGCGCGTCCCTCGAACTGCGCCCCGTCGACCTCGAAACACGTTCGCTTGGCGTCACTTTGGACATCAAGACCGGCAGTTTCATCGTCGTCGGTGACCTTGAACGGCTGGGTACGGACGGCCGGATCGCCGCCGCAGAGATCGTGCTCGGCAAGGACAATGCGCCCGTCCTCGGCCGGACCATCGCGGTCCGCGAAGGCGCCGCCGACATCTGAGCCGCGGACCTTTCAGCCAAATCCGCCGCCGTCCGCGCGGCGGTGTTTTCGCTGACGACAATTTGATCTTCCGCGGCCTATTCAGCCGCGACGCCTTGCAGCGCGAATCCTATCTCGAGAGTCTCACCGGTTCCGGCGCGATCGCCAAAGATCTTGTGACGAACGTCGTCGGTCAGATGCGCCTCGCCGGCGTGGATGCCTATGCTCAGGACGTCTTCTTCCAGATGGATCAGATGGCGACCGGCGAACGCCGCGAGTTCGCGGCGCTCTTCGCCGGCGAACGGTCCGCGTCCGTGCCCGAGACGATGCGCGGTCTGTCCGCACTCGGCGAAGCCTCCGGTGCGTCGCTTTTCTGGACCGCGTCCCGTTATCTCGCCACCGGCCGCCTGCGCCTGGAAGGGAATTATGACTTGAGCACCGTCGCGGGCCGCCTGGAACAGCTTCGTGATTCGAATTTCTCGGTCTTCGCCGATCTCGACCTCGGCCAGGTGACGGTGCCGGGCATCCTCAACGGCCAAACCCTCTCAGATGTCCCCGTCGATCCTAAATTGAGAGGCGTCGCGGAAGACCTGCTCAGGACTTCGGCTGATGCCGGCCGTCCGATCCCGGGCAACGCGGCGTACGGCGCGGCGTCGGCACGCGCCGGAGCCACGGTGGTGGCG
>CAZHID010000010.1:5800-22830 GCA_964532445.1 uncultured Planctomycetia bacterium
CGCGCTGTCGCGCGCCAGCAGCGCGCGGCTGGCGTCGTCCAGGTGTTCGTGCTGCCAGGCGGCGCGTTGCGGCGTGCGGTTGACGTCGCCTTCGCTTTGCGACGGCGCGGCGCTCATGCTCACGGACCATCCGGCTCTCGGGACCTTCAGCGCTTCCGTGACGGACCGCCTGGCCTACGACTACTCCATGACGGTCAAGACGGCGATGGACCTTCGGATGGGCGAAACGAAGGATGTGAACCTGTTCAGCTATCTGTTGGCAAAGAGCGAAGGCGGCGCCGCGTCCCAGTTGCTGGACCTGAACCGCTTGGCCGAACAACACATTTTGCAAGCAGGGATGATGGACCCGAAGACGGACGTTGCCGGAACTCCCGCCGCGGACAAACTGGCCTCGATCGGCCGCGCCATCAGCGCGTTGTCCTCACCGATGGCTTCGCTCGCGTACCTGAGCGAATGGAAAACCGCGAACGGCGACGCGAAAAATTCCCCGCTGATGAGATTGGCCTCGGACATCATCGCCGCATCCGCTGTTGTCGGCGCCGATGGTCAGCCCGATCTCGATTCGCGCCGGACCCCCGCCGCGCTCCTGACCGGCGACGTTCAGGCGCAGGAAGCCGCCTCTTGGAACCCGAACCTCACGTTGACGGCGGACCAGTTGGGATTGGAGCGCTATCTGTTGCTTTCTTCCGTCGGCCGACTCACTACGTCCATCGTGAATGACACGGTCCGCGGCTTCGCTCAGACGCTCAGCGGCCATTTCACGGCCGGTCAGTACGGCGCCGCGTGGGCCGCCTGGACCGGGAACCCTCTGGCCCAGAGCCGCCCCGAACAAATGGCGCTTCTGGCCGGCTCAGCGGACCGCGGCGCGTTCCTGCAGGCAGCCGGTCTTCAGAACCTCCTTTATATGGATGGCGCTCAGAAGCTCTATCAACCCCAGTCCGCGATCGCGGCCGGTATGACCGCGTCGATCGCGGAATTGGCTCCGTTCTTGCGTCAGGCCGAAGGCACGATGGCCGCCGGGTTCCAGTCAGGGGATTGGGCGGGCGCCTGGTCCATCCTGGACGGCAAAGCCGGCGCGAGCTTCGACATGGCCATGCACCACGGCAACCATTTCGTGGAGTCCCTCGGCCTCAGGACGGCCGCAGAATACGCGGATTATTTGAGGGCGCCCGCGGCGTCCGGATATTCCGATTATCCTGAGCTGAAGTCCAATTTGATCCTGGCGAAGCAGTCGGGTGTGCGGACAGGGGTTTTTGAACTCGCGGACACGCTGAGCCGCCTCTCTTCGACCGACCGCGCCAAGCTGCCGGACCTGTTCGCGCTTTCGGCGCAGACGCCGGTCGAGGACGGCAAGGTGCGCACGCTTCAGGCGATGGCCCAGCCGGGCTTGACCGATCTGGCCTCTACGGCGAAGGGATCGTTCGCGGTCGCCCTGATCTCCGACCGCTCGCCGAACGACATGACGCCCATCGCCGCGTCCGTTCAGGGTCAGCTCAGGACTTTCCTGCTCGATACGTCCGCCTCCGCGGCGTCGCAGCCGGGTCTCAGGATCTGGATGTTCGCCGGCGATGGCAAGGCCCTGCCGGTCACCGCGCAGTCCGGATTCCAGCGGACCAATCCGGACGGCAGCACCGCGCGTATCAGCGAGGTCGAGTTGAAAGGTTTGACGGTGTCCACCGGCGGCGCGTCTCAATTCTTCGGTCACTACCGGACGGACGCGGCGCAGAATAGTCCGCTTCTGATCAAACAGGATGCAGGACAGAGCAAGGACGGATCGGACCCAACCGCTGCGGGCGGTCCGGCCGGCCCGGCGCATCATCTGCAGTCGGAAGCGACCGCGGCCCTTGTCTCCGGCGCCGACGGCCAGGCCTATATGTCTCTTTCCGGCCGTGTCGGCTTCTGGGGCGAGCAACTGGTGTTCAAGACCGTTGGCTCTCGCATCACGATCGCGTCAGACAAGAACACTTTTGTGAGCGGTCTTTCCGGACTGCGGCAGGACCCGGGTCTTAAGGTTTATAGCGGCGCGGTCGAATACACCCTGAGCGGCCCCGTCCTGGCCACCGGCTCACAGACGGACATCGTCAAAGGCGTCCGCGGCACCGTTGAGCGGACCGCCGGTGACCAGAACCGTTTCTTCCTGGGCTACACGGCCCCGGCGGGACACATGGGTGGAGAAAAAGGGGCTTTTTATTCCGAATCCCAGGCCTTCGCTGATTTCATCACCGGAAGCCTGGGTTCAAGCCGCTTTGATGCCGCTAAGCTGCGCGCGGCCGTCGATCAGGCGCTGTCGCCCGACGACAAGGGCTTTATTTCGATGGAAAACCGCGGCTTGTTCGCGCAGATGGCCATCAATCGCGAGATGCTCGGCGGAATTTCCGACCTGTTCGCCAAAACGGACAAGCTCACGTTGAGTGAAAATGACCGCGCGGTCCTCGCGTTCCTGCAGAGCGCTGTCCAGACCCACGAGAACAAAGTGTTCGACGCACTTCAAGCCCCCAATGGTCTGAAGGTGTCCAAAGGCCTCTTCCATGGCGAGGAAAATCTGGAGAACAACACCAACTTCCTGCTCAAGGACTCCGTTGGGATGACGGACCTGGTCAGCCGCGGCGGCCTGCAGCGCGCGTCGCAGCTTTTGAGCGGATTGGTCCAGGCGTCCTCGGCGAGCCCCTCCGGTCAGATCCTCAGGACGCCGGAAGCGCTCCGGAGCTGGAGAACTTCCGAGACGCTTCGACTTTTAGGCGCCCAAGGATCCGCAGCTCAAGGCTGGGCACTTTTCAACGGCTACGATGCCGTGGCCGAGATCCCGACCGCCAGCGGCCAAATGCTGATCCGCTTCCTGAAGACAGCGGATGCAGGAGGAAAAGGCCCCATCGTCCTGCAGACTTCCACGGGCTCCAAGGTAGTGAACACTGGTACCTATGACAACCAAAACCTCGATATTCAGATCAAGGATAGCGTCCTGACCGTTCGCGGTGCAGTAGTGACCATGGGCTCGGAGACGCTGACCTTGGGTTCGGAGGTGTTGACCGAGAGCGGGTTCGATGGCACGGACTTCAAGCCTGCCGATATCCGCATCGTTCTGGGGAACAACCAGCTGGTCCCTGAGAACCCCGGAACGGTCTACGATCTTTCCAACGGCGACCAGGTGAGGCCCATGCAATTTGCTTTGACCGTGGGCGAGGACGGCGCGCTTCGGGTGTCCGTCGATCAGGGCGTTTACCGTTCGATGTCCGCCCCCATGGATTTCACGCAGGCTTTGACCCAAGGGACCCGGGAGCATACCAACACGGGGCTCCTCAAACCGGTCGATATCCAGGGCGGCCTGGGTCTGAACCACACCCTTATCTTCTCGGGCCAGGTGATGACCCCGGAGCTGGCGCAGAAGATCGGACCTCAGATGCTCTCGAACATCGTGTCGCTCAACCAGCTGGCCGGTATCGATCCGAACATCATTTCCAATCTGAAGTCCGTCGAATGGCGCCCCGGCCTGGTCGCGAACTTCGTCTACGACGCCAAGACTTGGACGAGCGTTCTCTCTGAAGCCGCCAAGACCCCCGCAGGCCGCCAGACCCTCGCGGACTATCACCTGGACCGCGACGTCGTGACCCTGCCGGCCTGGGTAGGCTCCCGCATGGTCGACGGCGGCTGGCTCAATTCCGCCGAAGTGATCTTCTCGGGTTCCCAGAAGCCCGTGGCCCAGGGCCAGACCCATATCTTCAATGAGCTGACCGACCAGGCTCTCGGTATCGACTTCCGCGTCTCGGGCCGCGTCGAATCCCTCGACTTCTTCCACAAGGCCGTCCATGCCTTGGCCAAGGAGCAGTCGAGCTTCGAGCAAGCCGATGCCGCCGCCCTCGAGACGAGGATCAACGAGATCAAGAAGAAGGTCGGAGCCTTCGAGATCGTCTCCAAGGTCTCTCCCTCTTTCGGCTCGTCCTCCATGCCGGCCTATAATTCGATGACGACCACCACGTATGAGACGGTCTATTTCGCGGACGATAAAGTGACCGATCCCAAGGCCCTGAGCGATATTGCTGCCTTGAGGAACAGCTACGCGAGCTTCCTCTCCGACGGCAAGTCCGAAGCCCTGAACCAGATGTTCACACGATTCGTCGACAACCTGGTCGAGACCCAGGTCAACAAGATCAAGGAAAGCCTTGGCGAGGGTAAGGGCTTCAGGGTCGAGACATTTGACGCCGGCTCCTTCTCTCCTTCCGACATGGGCGGGGCCATCAACATCGAAAGCTATAACGTCCACTTCGCGGACAATAAGATCACCGATCCCGCCGCCAGTCAGCAGATAGACGCCTTGAGAGACCTCCAGAAGCAGGGCAAGGAAGGCCTCACGACCTCCGTGAACCTGAACCCGGTCTCAAGCCTCATGTTCAACTCCGGGTCCCAGGACGTCCACACCGTGACCATCGGTATGAGCCTGGCCGTTCCCGACGGCAAGTCCCAGGTGACCGCGGAGAACCAGCTGGTCTGGTCCTATGGCATGCGGTTCGAGGCCAGTGAGTTCCGCGACAGCGCCTCGATGAGGGACCTCATTTCCAGGATCGGGACTAATATGGACCGCCCGATCAGCTACACCGTCTGGAGCGACGAGAACAAGAACGCTCTCACGGCCATCAACTTGAGCTTCGCGGACAAGGCTTCCAACTTGAATCTGGAGGCGCAGTACAGCCTGGGTCAGCTCTCCGACGGACTGTTCGGCAAGACGGGGCTATTGAGCGGCGGTCAGGGGACGATCCGGGAGGCGGTCATTGATGCCTACGCGACCATCGCCAATCGTGATCTGACCGATGTTGAAGTGGACCTTTTGCTCCAGAACGTCACCATCCGTGGCAATCTGACAGACGGGGCCAAGGCCACGGGCGCCAGTTTCATCGTCACCGCCGACCGTCTGGGTCAAATGGCCATCACCATCGGCGCTTCTGACGGCGTGTTCAGCGGGAAGGACAATATCGGCTCCGCGATGTACGTGAATGCCGACGGCGTCGTGAACGGCTTCGCGGTGAGCCTCAACACGGGCAATCTGATCAGCGGGATGCAGCCGGACGATCAGGTCCGCTACAACTTCCGCAGGGACGCCTCCGGCCTGCTCGGCTATCAGGGCCAGCTGGGCGCCTCGACCTCACGTGTGGACCTTGTCGAAGATTCGCTGGGCCGTTTTTGGCTGGCCTCGAACCTCGGGTTCAACGTCCGGAATGATTTTCAGACCGCCGGCTTCCGTTTGGACACCAACCAGATGCGCCTGGACCTCTTCGCCCAATCTTCCGAACTGGTCCAAAAGAATTACGCCGCATCGATCAACTGGAGCCTGGGTTACCAGATCGCCAGCCTCCAGGCCGGCCGTGATCAGAACGGCGGCTGGGCCATCAATGTGGATACGTATCACCTTGCCGAAAAGGACCGCACCTACGGCGCGATCATGGACGCGGGCGACTTGGTCCAGGGCGTGGGTCAGCTGGCTGTCAGCGGGTTCGCCGCCGGTCTCCTGACACGCGGTGTCGTGGCGTTGGGCGGAGCGCTTTACACGGAACTGACCGGTATCACGGTCCAGGCAGCCAGAGCCACTAGCCTTGCCAGGATCGAAGGCGCACTGGAATCGGGAAGTTTCTGGGCGAGAGGAATGGCCCGAGGCCGCATCCTGGGCCAGTCCGCCGCCGAAAAGATCGCCCAGTCCGGAGCTCTGTCCGATGATGCCGCGCGGCTCGTCGAGGCTGCTTCGACCGCGGAGACACTCGGTCAAAAGTCCCTGCAGGCGGCCGGTTACATCTGGGGTCGCGCGACCGCGGGCGGCTGGAGCGGCTTCGCGGGCCGATATATCAACATGTCACTGGTCGTGCCCGCGTCGCTCAACATCGCCGGTCAGGCCTTCAGCCTGGTCGCGGTCCGCGGCTTAGGTTTGGACGAGAACCAGGTGATGGGTATGGAGAACGGCCTTCTCAAGAGCATGGGTCTCATGGCCATCCAGATCGGCAAGGCGAGCTCGTTCGACGCCTTCGTTCAACACAATTTCTCGGCACACGGCCAGTTCTTCAATCTGACCTTCGCCGCCGCCGGCGGTCTTATGGACTTGGCCGCGGAGAGCGTGGGTAAGGGCTGGTCCGCCATCGCCCGCAAGACCGGTCTTTCGACCACGTCCGCGCGTTTGGTCCTGGGCGCCGGCCACTCCGGCGCCGCGGGCGTCGTGGGCGGCGCGACGTCCGGGACGATGGAAGCGGGAGCGACACTGACCGGCTTCGGCGCCTTCAGCCAGGCGGTCCGGTCCGCCGCGGGCCGAGCGCTCGATCTGGGTTCCAGGACCTGGAACGGCGTCTTCAAGTCCAGCGCAGCCGAATCCTTTAAGGAAGAGGTCGTGTTCGAGAATATCTTCGAAGCGATCGTACTCAGCCATTTCAAGAACCTTGATCCGAACGCCGGTGAGTTCCTGCAGGAGCTCACGGACGTTGTTCTGGGCAAGCGTTCCAACGTCAGCGTCCGCACCGCCGACAACAACATGAGCCAGATGCACCGCGCTTGGAACAGCCTCCGCGCGGAAGCGGGCGCGGGCCTCATCGTGAACGACCCCGCGGAACAGGCGTTCGTCAGCGCGATGGACACATTCGCCCAGCAGCAGGATGCCGGCAACACGGCCCAGGCCCAGGTGGCGCTCGGTCAGGCATTCGATCTATGGAACGCGGCCGGCGGTCCCGCCAGCGGTTGGTCGGCGATGGATTATCAAGGCGGAACGACCGAGCGTCCGGGCGTCTCGACGATCATGGGCGCATTGTGGCATGCCAGCGAAACGAACCGCGGCACCGCCGCTTGGCTGACCACATTGGCCAGCGCGGTCGATCGGCTTGTCTGGACCGGAACGTCCAACTCGGCGGATCAGGTGCGGACCGCCGCGTCCGCGGTGACCGAATCTCCCGCGGCCCAGAGCCTGGCCAACAGGGTCATCACAGCCCTTTCGGGAGGCTCTTCGTCGGAGGCCGTGGGCCGCGCGGCCGGCCAGCTGGTCGCGGAGGTCCTCCGGTCCGCCGCCACGATGACCCGGAATAATTTGTTCAACGCGATCTCGGCCGACGCCGCCCTGGAATTGGCGATCCTGCAGATCGCTTTGAACCCGGCCGCCGTGATCGGTGCGAACGGCATGAGCGCGGGCCAGGTCCGCGCGGCGTTCCAGATCCTGGTCGGCGCCTTCGCGTCGGAGGGCCGGGTCGGCACGCTCATGGGCCAGGTCGATCTGCTGCTCTCTCAAGGGGCGCAGGCCTCGCCCGCAGCGCTGGCCAAGGCCCAGGCCTTGCTGGCCGTGTCGGTCGCCGACGCCCTTTCGATGGATCCCGGCACTCAAGGCGCCAAGTTCGAACGGCATCAGTGGATGGCTGGCGTCATCATGCCCGCGGCGGTGGCTCTCTTCGCCGGCGAGGCCGCAGCCATTTCGATGACCCAGGAGTTCGTGGAAAACTTTTCAGGCATCCCCGTGGTCGGCAAAGGGGCGGTCAAAGCGCTGCGCGCCGCGATGCAGATGAGCGCCGGCCAACTCAGCGCCTTCGGCCGCTTCCTGACCCGTTCGGCCGCGACACCGTTGCTTTTCTCTCATCACATGCCGTTCGTCGCTTGGGCTGCGGCCGAGTCCCAGCCCGGCGCTCCCGGTCTGGACAAGGTGAGGGAAGCGCTCGGCCTGGACCAGGACACGCGTGATGGACTCGACAAGGTCACGGACGCGGGTGAACGGGCGGCGCTGGTCCGGATGATCCTCGTCGCCCCGAGCTTCATGAACGGCGTCCAGCTCTCCGAGCGGGCCGGTTCGGTGCTGCTGTCCGCCAGACTCTACGCCGGTAACTTCGAGAGCGTTTTGGCGTCCGCTTCGGACCAGGTCAAGACCGAGCTGGCCAGCCTGCTCGAGAGCAGCCCCGACCGGTCCAATCTTGGTCGTATCCTGGCGGTGCTCGTGATCGCCAATGCCCGCAAGAATTCCTCGGCCGACAGCTTGCTCTACACTTCGATGGCGGAGCTCAAGAGCCTGCCGGGATTCGAGAACTTCAACACCGCGCGGATCACGACCGACGCGGTCCGTGTCGCGGCCGCCCCTTCGATCGAGTCCGTGATGGCGGCCATGGCCGACGCCGCTCGTTCCGGAGCCCAACTGCCTGACAGCGCCCAAGTGCCCATGCAGGCGCTTCTGACCCGGATCGTGCCGTGGTTGAACACCACGCTCAACCGTCTCACGGACCCCAAGCTGGCCTCGAGCTGGACCGCGGCCGCTTTGGCGGATGTCGCTCGCGACCTCAACAACGCGGTCTCGATGGTCCTCTTCCTGGCCACAACGAACCCGGATCTGGCGCAGCAAGCCGCTTCAGGGATCGCCGCGGTCACCCAGGCTGCCGCGCTCCGGCTCGGTGACCTGCTCCGCGCTCCGGACGCCGTGAAAAACGCCGACCTCGGCCGCATCTCCGCATCGCTGATGACGCTGGCCGACGGATTGATCGCGCTGAGCTCAGGCCTCACGAGCCTCGGTCTCATGACACCGCAGCTGAGCCGCGAACTCGGCGCCGCGGCGCAGACGGTCGCGGACTTTGCCGTGGAAACGTCGCTGGTCGCCGGCGCCCGGGTCAAGCTTCTCACGGAGCAGTTCGAGAAGAACGGCGGCTCGGCGCTGAGCTTGGGCGAGGCCGCGCAGCTGACCGAGGCCGCGGCCGTGATGGACCGCGCCGCGCCGCCGGTGACCCGCCGGCGCGGCGCGGGTCTTCTGCCCGCCACGGCTCCCGCAACCGCCGCGCACGCGGTCCGCTCCGAATTCTCCAAGGTCCTGGTCCTGTTGGCCGGCGGCCAGGCGGGCTTGAGGAGCTTCCTTACGCAGAACAGCGGCCTCGATCTGACCGAGGCTCAGCTGGCCGACCTGAGCACTGCCGGAGAACATCTCATCACCGCCGCCCTCAACGGCAATGTCTTCCTGTCGCTGTCCGCCGAACAAAAGGCCGTGATCCTGGTCACGCTGCTGTCGGTGACGGCGTCCGACCCTGCACTCCGCCAAGCGGCTGTCGCGGCATCCGAAGCGGCCCGAGGCACGGTTCAAGAGGCTCTCAAGGACGCGTACACCGAAGAAGCTCAGAAGGGCCAGACCGCGTCCGGGGCCCGCATCGCCCAGCTCCTGGTCCTGCAGCTCCGGCTTGCTTCCGCCGACGGACGCCAGGACGTGCCGGCGCTGGCGGAAGGACTGCTCGGCCTCGCGGGCACCGCGCGCAGCGCCGTGATCCTCTCGATCGAGAACGATCCCGCACAGGAAGCTTCCGTGAAGGACTTGATGCGTCAGATCCGCGAATCCGACCTCACCCGCCGGACCGAGCAGACCCGCGACGAACTCGTCGGCGCGCTTCAGAGTCTCGCCTCCGACGCCAATACGACCGACACCGCCCTCGCGCAGGTGGTCCTGACGCTGGCCGGCCAACAGGACGGCGCGCAGGCCCAGGCCGACGCGGTCCTGGACCTCCTGGTCCGCCACGTCCCGGCCGACCGTCAGACGGCCGTCCTCGCCGCCTCCCGCACCGCTTCGACGAGCGGCGCGCTGCGCAGTCTCGTGAGCGCCCCCGACTTTGCGGACCGTCTGACTGCCGCCCTCGCGCTCCAGGCCCCGTCCGCCGCGGCCCGTCAACCCGGCCAAGCTCCCGTCCAAACGGCAGTCCTCTCGGTCACGGTCCTCGCCGCCGCCAAGGAAGCCCTGCGCCAACTCGTTTTCCGCGCCGCTGTCGAAGGCCGCACAGGCGTCCGTTCCTCGGACCCGACCCGCGCCTACCTGGTCCACGCTGAGACGCTCGCTGAGCCGTCCAATCGCGCCAGCTTCGAACGCCTGCGCAATTTGGCCGATCAACTCAACCGCACCGCCGGCCGCGATATCCTGATCGTCGCCGAGTTCGGCGCCTCTGCCCAGAGCACGCCCCAGGCGATCCTGGCGGAAGCCGGCATCACCGACCGCCGCAACGCGACGCTCGTGATGAGCCAGGCGACCTATGAGCAGCAGTACCAGGAGTGGTCGAACGTGGTCGTTGCCAAGGACCACTTGAGCTTCCTGGAAGTCATGGCGCTGGCACTGACCTACAAGCCCGGCTTCCTGGCGTCGAACGATGTGGATTACCTGCAGACGGCGCAAGCCGCGGACTCCGGTTCGACCGGCGGCACGTCAGGCAGAAGTTTTGTGAGGATCTCGAGCGGAACGGACCAGAGCTCCGCGGAAGCGGCCGACAAGGACATCGAGCAGATGCTCCAAGCCGAGGTCCAGTATTGATCGGGTTTTGATAGGGGGCTTGATCAGGGCGGGGAACTGGTCGGGCGGAGACCTAAGACCGGACGCGGCGCTTTTCCAGGAAGAAACCAACGCCCAAGCCGCCGGACACGAGCGAAAAAATTTGAGCGTACGAAAGACCCGCCGCGACCGCGGGCGTATCCCGCACGAATCCCATACCGAACCGATAGACCGAGTACAGCAGCACCCCCTTCAAGAACGTCTCACCCGCATACCGCCGTTTCCGGTCCCCGACCCACAACACCGCGAATATGAAAAGCTCCAGCGCGACCGCATAAAGCTGTGTCGGATGACGCAGCACGCCTTCCGGATCGCCCGGGTAGTGCAGCGCCCAGGGCAGTTCGCACACTTTTCCCCCGCAGCAGCCGCCCAGGAAGCACCCGATCCGTCCCACCGCGCTCATGATCATCGCCGCCATGAAAAAAACATCCATGACCCGTCCCGCCGGCCACTTGAACCGCCGGATCCAGAACCACGTGTACAGAGCCATGGACAAAAAAATGCTATGGAACCACCGGCCGGGCGTGCGCGGCAGCGCGGGGATCGGGATGCCGTGGATGAGGTGGTGGAGGTAGGGGAGGATCGTGCCGCCGATGTCCTGCACGAAGATGCCGATGAAGATGAACCAGCCGAGCTGGGAGCCCTTGACCCCTTCGCGTCTCAGCGCGAGGAAGAAGAACACCGCCGCGGCGATGACCGAAAAAAGGGTGAAGAGGTCGTAGGTCGAGAGGAGCCTGCCGTTCGACAGCAGGAGCCGGGGATGCATCCGCTAGACGAGCGAGAGCCCGCCGTCGGCGAGCAGGGTCTGACCGATGATCCAGGACGCGTCGTCGGAGCAGAGGAAAGAGACGATGCCGGCGAGGTCTTCGGGCTTGCCCACCGCCTTGGCGGGGGTGCGGTTCACAACTTCCTGCTTCATCCGCTCGTATTCAGGGAAGGCCGTCAAAGATTTGGTGTCGATAAAACCGCCCGAGACCGCGTTCACGCGGACGCCGTCGGGGATGTAGTCGACCGCGAGGTAGCGCACGAGCGCCTCAAGCGTCGCCTTGGAGACGCCGATCGCGCCGTAGTTGGGCACGACACGGGTGGAGCCTGAGGACGACAGGCCGATCATGACCGATCCGCGCTTCATCTGCGGCTTGAGGACCTGCGCCATCATCAGGAAACTTTTTACGTTGATGTTCATCGACAGGTCCCACTGGTTGGCTTTGACGTCGCAGGTCTTCTTGAACGTGCCGAGCGCGGCGCTGTGGACGAAGAAGTCGATGTTGCCGAGGAGACGGACCGCTTCGGCGGCGAGTTTTTTGGCCTCGTCCATGTCGCTCAAGTTCGCCTGGACGAGATGGACCTTGGCCTTGGGGGAGGCCTTGGCGATGAGCGCGGCCGTTTCTTCAGCCGCCGCCGCGTTGTCGAGGTAATTGAGGACGAGGTCACAGCCTTCGGAGGCCATGCGCAGCGCGATCGCGCGGCCGATGCCGCGGGTGCCGCCGGTGACGAGGATTTTTTTCCCTTGGTGCTTCATAGTCCGCCATTATAATATGAAAACCAGAACGGACCCATACCAAAAAATGACCCCCACCGCAGCTCCTCAAGTCCCGCTCCCGTGCATCGACCGGATCACCCTGGTCGAAAAGGGCCGGTCCGCCCGCGCCGCGCGCCGGGTGGACGCGTCGGAGGAATATTTCATCGACCATTTTTCCGGCTTCGCGGTGCTCCCGGGCGTGCTTCAGCTGGAGGGCATGGTGCAGACCGCGTCCTGGCTCGTCCGCGCGACCGAGGGCTTCACCAAGTCCCAGGTCCGGATGACGGTGTGCTCCCAAGCCAAATACAGCCAGCTGGTCCGTCCGGGGATGGACATCGAATTCGAGACCGAGATCACCGCGTCGCCCGACGGCCTCTACGACGTGAAGGGAAAAGTAACGGAGCAGGGCAAAACGGTCGCCGCCGCGCGCTTCCGCCTCGAGTCGAAGAAGATCGGTGACACCGCCCCCAAGTTCGCCCACCTCGAGCCGCTGATCAACGAAAAGAATAAGCAGATTTTCGCCCGCCTGAGCGCGTTATAAGAGAGAAGGCCTTGCCAATTGGGCCCTGTTAAGTGCATAATTATGGCTTCTCGCAAGCAATAACCCCATCAATTTAGAAAGTTATAAAGACTATGGCTGACGCAGTTAACGACATTTTTGAGAAGATCAAGGATTGTATCGCCAAAGCGCTTCAGATCAGCGCCGGTGACATCCAGGTCGACTCCAAGCTCATCGCCGACCTCGGCGCCGAATCCATCGATTTCCTGGACATCGTTTTTCGTCTGGAAAAAGCCTTCGCGATCAAGATCCCGCGCGACGACCTGTTCCCCGAGAAGGTGCTCACCGATCCCCGTTACGTCAAGGACGGCCGCATCACCGTTGAAGGTCTCGCGGTCCTCAAGGAAAAGCTTCCTTCGGTCGCCTTCGACTCGTTCGAGAAGGACCCGGTGGTCTCCAAGCTTCCGGACCTTTTCACCGTGCGGATGATCGTCGATTACATCACCCGCCGGATGCAGCCCGCAGCTTAAGCCGAATATGACCGCCCGGCAGGGCCGTCTCTTAGGGGTCGGAGTGGACCTGGTGGAGATGGAGCGCGCCGGGCGGTTCGTTCACGCGCACCCCCGGGGCGCGGCCCGCTTTCTCCTCCCGTCCGAGAACCGCCTGTTCCAGAAGTCCCGCAACAAGCCTCTCGCGTTCGCGCTGATCTTCGCGGCCAAGGAAGCCGCCTCCAAATCGGTCGGGCAGTCCCTCGGCGGCCCAGGCGCTTTTCGCGCCTTTCGCGTTTCCCGGTCAGGCTCGCGCCTTGAGGTCCGCTGGACCGCTCCGGCCGGCCGGAGCGTCGTTTTTCGCCTTCTGCCTTTCCGCTGGAAAAACCTCGCCGGCATGCTCGTCTGGAGTTATGGCGGGACCTCCTCCCGTTTGGTAAAATAACCCCTTCATGCGTTGGATCCTTGTCGATCAATTCACTCATATTGAAAAGGGCCGCTATGCCCGCGGCCTGCGCGCGTTCACGCGGTCCGAAGCGGCTGTTTCGGACCTCTATCCGTGCTATCCGGTCATGCCCCCGACCCTCATGCTCGAGATGATGGCCCAGGTGGGCGGGATCCTCGTGGGGTCGACCATTGACTTCGCCAAGGAAGTCGTCCTGGCGAAGATCACCGACGCGGAATTCCCGTCGGCGGTGACGCCGCCGGCGCTGTTTGAGATCGAGGCCCGGATGGGGGATCTCGGCGACGACGCGGGCATGGCCGAGTGTCAGGTATCGAGCGGCGGGGCGATCGTCGCCAAGGCCACCATCTTTTTTGGATTGTTCGCCCATTTGGCGGAAGAGGGGAAAAAAAGCATCGTGTTCTCCAAGGACTTCATGGAATCATTCGCGATCCGCGAGACGATCGCGGCCTCGGCCGCGGCGGGGGCCGCGTCGTGAAGCGGCGCGTCGTCCTGACCGGCATCGGAGCGGTGACACCGTGCGGCACGGGCGCGGACTCGCTCTGGCAGGCCGCGATCGAGGGCCGTTCCGGTATCCGCCTGACCGAGGCGTCCGACCTTCCGACCATCCCGATCCCGGCCGCCGGGTACATCCGGGACTTTGAGCCGGCCAAAGTCATCGCCAACCGTAAGTCGCTCAAGGTGATGTGCCGGGATATCCAGATGGCTGTCGTGGCTTCTTACCTCGCGCGCCAGGATGCCGGTCTCGCCGCTGACGCGATCACGCCCACACGTTCGGGCGTCTGCATCGGTGCCGGCGTATTCGAGCACGACCCTGAGGAATTGGCCGACAGCTTCCGCGAATCCATCGGGACCGACGCGCAGTTCGACGTCGTCAAGTTCGGCGCGTCCGGAATGGGACGACTTTTTCCTCTTTGGCTGCTCAAGTACCTGCCGAACATGCCGGCCTGTCACATCACGATCGCGCACAACCTTCAGGGTCCGTCCAACACGATCACCGCCGACAGCTCGGGTTCCATGTCCAGCATCGAGGAAGCCGCGCGCGTGATCGACCGCGGCACCGCGGACCTCATGTTCTGCGGCGGCGCGGAATGCCGTCTGTACGGCGCGGGTCTTTTACGTTATTCGGCGCGTGGGGAGCTCAACCGCTCCGCGGACGCGTCCTACCCGGTCTTTTCGGAACGCTCGGCGGGCTTGGTCCCGGGTGAGGGCGGCACCGTGCTGGTGCTGGAGTCGTTCGATCACGCGGCGGCGCGCGGCGCCAAGCCGCTGGCGGAGCTCAAAGGATTTTTTTCAGGCGGGGACTATTCCGACGGGAGCGAGGCCGGCTCGGCCGAACGTATGGCGCACGCGATGCGGGAAGCGGCGCGCAACGCGGAGCTCAGGCTGGAGGACATCGACGTGGTCCACATCAGCGCGCGCGGATTGCCGGCGGAAGACCGGGCGGAAGCCCGGGCGGTCCGCGAGGTGTTCGGCGGGCTTCCGACGAAGCCGCGTCTGGCGGTCACCAAACCGCTCACGGGCTTTTTGGGTTACTCCGCCGCGCCCGTCGAGATCGCGCTCGCGGCGAGAAGCCTTTCCGCGGGCCGCGCGGTCCCTTCCTCTGTTCCGGGCGCCCCGCTGCTCGGCGATTTTAAGTTCACGTCCGCGGCCGACGCGGGCCCCGTGCGGAACATCCTGGTGAATCATTTTGAAGCGGGTCTGTCGTACCATTCGATCGTGCTGTCCTCGATGACCGGAGCCGCTCATGCGTAAACGCGTCGTCATCACCGGCATGGGAGCGGTCACCCCGCTCGGCAATGACCTCCCGACGACCTGGGCCGGCGTCACGGCCGGTAAATCCGGCGTCCGCCGCATCACGCACTTCGATCCGAGCGGTTTTCCGTCCCAGATCGCGGGCGAGGTGAAGGGCTTTGATTTTGCTCCGATGGCCAAGCGCGACCCGCGGCTGGCCCCGGCGATGTTGAACACACAGTTCGCGATCACCGCGTGCGAGGAAGCGGTCCGGGATTCCGGCCTCTCGCTCGAGAACACCGACCCGCTGCGCCGCGCGTGCTACTTCGCCGCGGGCGACAGCGCCGTCCCGGTGAACAGCCTGGCCCGCGCCTTTTTTGATTCGTTCCAGAAGACCCCGGACGGCTTCGATGTGAAGGATTACCTGCGGATCCGCTCGGCGGCCGGTCACGGGATCGCTGAGGAAGAGAAGGAGCCCGCCGCGACGCTGGGTCACCTTGTCCGTCATTTCCGGATCGGCGGTCCGGCGTCCAACTCGCTCACCGCGTGCGCCGCGTCCGCGCAGGCCATCGGCGAGGCGTCCGAGATCATCCGCCGCGGCGAAGCGGACGTCTGTCTCTCGGGCGGCGCGCATTCCATGATCCACCCGTTCGGCGTCGCCGGGTTCTGCCTGCTCACCACCCTTTCGATGAACAACGACGCGCCCGAGGCCGCCTCGCGTCCCTTCGACGAGACCCGCAGCGGCTTCGTGCTTTCTGAGGGCGCGGCCGCGGTCGTGCTCGAGGAATATGAGCACGCCCGCAAACGCGGCGCGCGGATCTACGGCGAACTGCTCGGCTACGACTCCACCGCCGACGCCTATCGTCTGACCGACTCGCATCCCGAGGCCGTCGGCGCGTCCGCGGCGATCCTTCATGCCGTCCGCGAGGCGGGGATCCGGCTCGATCAAGTCGATTACCTGAACGCGCACGGCACCTCGACCAAGGTCAACGACGCGGTCGAAACGCTCGCGATCAAAAAAGCCTTCGGCGACCATGCGTACAAGCTCGCGGTGAGCTCCACCAAGTCCATGACGGGCCATCTCATCGCCGCCGCCGGCGCGGTCGAGCTCGAATTCTGCCTGCTCGCGATGCGCGACGGGGTCGTCCCGCCGACGATCAACTACCGGCACAAGGACCCCGACTGCGATCTTGACTACGTGCCCAACGAGTCGCGCCGCAAGGAAGTCCGTATCGCCGCGTCCAATTCGTTCGGCTTCGGCGGTCAGAACATCGTGCTGATCGTGGGGAAGGTCTGACGATGGCCACCTTTTTCCTGTCGGCGATCGCCGCGGCGGTCGTGCTGGTCCTGGTCGGCGCGGTTCTCATTTTCCGCTACATCCCCGTGATCGAGCGCAACGCGTTCGAAGTGCCGCGCATCCAGGTGCCGGGGGACCACCGTCCTCCCACAAGCCTCAAGGCGCGCAACTTCCAGATCCCGTTCAACACCCGCAACGCGATCCAGGCCCAGTACATCAAGGCGCGCCAGCCCGGCCGTAAGCTCGTCGTGTTCTGTCATGAGACGGGCGCGGACCTGAACAGCTGGTACAAGCACGGGTATTTCCTGCCGGATGACGGCATTGATGTGCTGACATTCAACTTCAAGCCCACCCCGCTGTCTGAGGCCGCCAAAACGCGGGAGGAGATCTACCAATGGCCCTCGATCCGCGACCTCAAATGTCTGGAAAGCGTCCTGAGCTGGGTCGCCGTCCATAAGCGCAATTACGACGTGGTGCTCTTCGGTGTGTCCAAAGGCGCGACGATCGCGGCCGCGGGCGCGCCGAGCCCCTTCGTGAAGGCTGTTCTGCTCGACGGCGCGTTCTCGACGCATTTGACCCTGCAGAAGTACATGAAGAAATGGGTGAATATCTACGTGACGCCGCGCGCGATCGCAGACAATGTGCCGGACTGGGTCTACTACCTTCTTTCCTACGCGACCCTTGCGTACGCGAGCGCGCGCAAGCACATGAGCTTTTTCTCCGTGGAAAAGTTCATCTC
>CAZHID010000010.1:22840-24975 GCA_964532445.1 uncultured Planctomycetia bacterium
TCTTTCACCTCCCGGCCCCGCTCGCCGATGAGGCCCACCACCACCACGTCCGCCTCGAGCACGTGGAGCGCCTTCGCCGGCTCATCCCGGGCATGACCGACCTCTGGGTGGCGGAGCAGGCGGGGCACTCGCAGGCGGTCACGGCCTATCCCTCCGAGTATCATAGTAGAGTGGTCGGGTTTATTAATAAGAATCTTGACCATAACCAATCAATTTAGTAGGATTATTGCTTCAACGGGTTTAGGCCCATAACAGGGAGAACGCCAAATGTCCACGAGACCTACCTTCCAACTGTCCGAAGAAGCCAAGAACGAGATCGCGCGGTTCCGCCGGGAGATCGACCTCCTCGAAAAAGGCGAGCGCGACATGGACGACTTCAAGCGCTTCCGCTTGAACAACGGCATTTACGGTATCCGCGGCGCCGCCGACGAGCACATGATCCGCATCAAGCTGCCGTTCGGCGCCATGACCGCCGACCAGCTCGAGGTGATCGTCGAGGTCGCCGAAAAGTACACCCCCTCCAAGCTCAGTCACGTGACGACGCGTCAGGCGATCCAGCTCCATAACCTGAAGCGCCGCGAAGTGCCCGACCTGCTCCAGACCATCCATGACGCCGGCCTCACCAGCCGCGAGGCCTGCGGCAACACGGTCCGTAACATCACCTGCGACGAGTTCGCGGGCGTCCACGCGGACGAGGTGTTCGACGTCCAGCCGTACGCGGACCTGCTGTTCCGCTATTTCCTGCGCAACCCGGTCGGTCAGAACCTGCCCCGTAAGTTCAAGATCGCGTTCGAGAGCACGCCCACGTCGGACCGCGCGCGCATCGGGATCCATGACCTCGGCTTCCGCGCCACGTCGCGGGTCGTGAACGGCAAGAAGGAATTCGGCTTCATCACGCACGTCGGCGGCGGGCTCGGGTCCATGCCGTTCGCCGCGCAGCTCCTCGAGGAATTCACCCCGCTCGACCAGTTCATCGCGACGACCGAAGCGCTCATCCGCATCTTCGACCGCCACGGCAACCGCCGCGACAAGAACCGCGCGCGCATCAAGTTCGTCGTCGCGGAGTGGGGGATCGAGGAGTTCCGCAAGCGCTTCATCGAGGAGCGCAAGGCCGTGATCGGCACGTCCTCGGGCCGCCATGAGCGCTTCCAGCTTGAGCTGCCGGAAGAGCAGGCGCCCACGGTCAATGTCGACAAGTTCAAGGGCGCCGTCGCCGGCCCCGGCTTCGACGCGTGGAAAAAGACCAACGTGCATCCGCAGAAGCAAAAAGGCTTCAGCTCCGTTTACGTCCGCTGTCTCTACGGCGACGTGACGCCCCAGCAGGGCCGCGACGTGGCCCGGATCGCCCGCGAGGTCTGCGCGGGACGCCTGCGCACCACGATCACTCAGAACCTGCTGCTGCGCTGGGTCCCCGACGCGGCGCTGCCGTACGTGCACGCGGCGCTCGTCAAAGCCGGCGTCGGCCTCGACAACGCGCTCACGGTCGCGGACATCACCCGCTGCCCGGGCGCGGACACCTGCAACCTCGCGATCACGCACTCAAAAGGGCTGGCGATCAACCTCACCGAGGACGTGTTCGCCAACGGGTTCGCCCATGACCCGGAGCTGGCTCACATCACGATCAACATCTCCGGCTGCATCAATTCCTGCGGTCAGCACCATGTCGGCAACATCGGCTTCTTCGGCGCGTCGCGCAACATCGACGGCAAGCAGATGCCGCATTACCAGATGATGCTGGGCGGCCGCACGGGGATCAACACTGAGGACGTGAAGTTCGGCGAAAAGCTCGCCTTCATCCCGGCCCGCCGCATCGGCGAGGCGGTCAAGGCCGTCCTGACGCGGTACAAGGCCGACAAGAAGGCCGGGGAGCTCTTCCCGCACTGGGTGGACCGCACGGGCGCGGTCGCGCTGCGCGACCTGCTCCAGCCGTTCACGGACCCCGAACCTTTGCGCAAGGACACGGCCACGATGTACGAGGATCTCGGCGACGTCGCCGGCACGCAGTTCAAGGTGGCGGTCGGTAAGGGAGAATGCGCGGCCTGACGGGAGTTCCGCGGGACCTCCGATGACGGTTCAACAAAAAAGGGCGGCTGCAACGGCCGCTCTTTTTTCTTATACCGTGTTCCTGTTCTGGT
>CAZHID010000011.1:0-1287 GCA_964532445.1 uncultured Planctomycetia bacterium
AGGTGCGTCGCGAAAGAGTGGCGGAACAAATGCGGGTACAGCCCGCGGTCCAAACCCGCCTTGTCCGCGCAGCGCCGGACGAGCGACCATAGCTCCTGGCGCGTGAGGTGCTTCCCCTTGCTCGTCATGAAAAAGTAGACCGGGTCCGACGCCTTCACCGCCGCCCACTTGACCCGCACTCGATCGCGGTACCTCACCAAAAAATCCCGCGCTGTTTTTCCGAACGGCACGACGCGCTCCTTGGAGCCCTTGCCCAGCACCTTGAGCGTGCGGGACTCGAAGTCGATGTCCGCGGTCTTGAGCTTCACGAGTTCCGAGGCGCGCACGCCGGTCGCGTACAAAAGCTCAAGGCAGGCCCGGTCCCTGAGGCCTGGTGCCGAACGGATGTCGGGCGCGGCGAGGAGCTTGTCCACTTCCGGCCGCGACAGGCTGGACGGCAGGCCTTTCAGCACCTTCGGTGTGTCCACCAATCGTGTCACGTCCTCCTGAAGCACGCCCTCCGCTTCCAGGAAGCGGTGAAGCACCCGGACCGCGACAAGCTCGCGGGCGATGCTTGAGGCTTCAAGACCCCGGTCTTTTTCGGACCAGAGGAATTTTTGCACGTCCTCGACTGATACCTCGCTGAAGCTTTTCCTGCCGCGCCGGTCCATGAACGCGGCGTACCGCTTGAGGTCCCGGCCGTACGCGTCGAGCGTGTTCTTCGACAGCCCCCGCTCGACGGTGAGGTGCTCCAAAAAAAGCCGGACGTGGCCCAGAAGTTCCGCGGCCGCCATCCTTAGCCCGCCCTTCGGCCGTTCTTACAGGACGATCTCATCCTTCTTGATCCAGGCCTTGACGTCATCGGTGTAGTAGCCGGCCTTGATGAGCCGCAGCGTCTTTTCGAGCGTGAACTTCGCCTGACCGCCGCTCGCGTCGCTGACGCCGTTCTGGATATCCGTCACCGCCCGCTCGACCTGGGAGATGATGGTCCCGAGATCGGTGAACTTGGGCTCTTCGAGGTAGGTCTGCATCTCTTTAAGACGGGCGACCGCCTCCTCGCCTGAGCGGCGCGAGCTCTTGGCGTTTCCGCCGATCGTCTTGAGCAGTTCCTCGTGCCACACCTTCCACATGTTGTAATTGTTGGTGTAGTAATACTCGTTGGTGTACGGCTTCGAGAATTCCTTTTCGGTGTAGACCACCGGACGGACCTCCTGCGCGTTCTTCTTGCGCGTGAATTTTTTCTTCACGGTGGCGCAGCCGGCGCCTCCGAGGACGAGCGTCGCGGCCAGCGCGGCGCACAGCGCGGAT
>CAZHID010000011.1:1297-3851 GCA_964532445.1 uncultured Planctomycetia bacterium
CTCAGGGTCTGGTTCATTTCTTATCTCCTTCCCGTATCAGGGTGTTGAATTCTTTTTCGGTCAAAATACGTACGCCTAATTTCTTGGCCTTCTCGAGCTTCGACCCGGCGTCCGAACCGGCCACCAGGAACGCCGTTTTGGCGCTCACGGACTCGGAGGTCTTGCCGCCGTGAAGACGGATTGTCTCATGAATCGACTCCCGGGTGTAGCTCTCGAGGCTTCCGGTCACGACCAGGGTCTTGCCCGCGAGCGGTCCGCCCTCAGCGCGGCGCGTGCGGGCCTCGAGCGCCACGCCCAGGTCGCCGAGCACGCGGACCAGTTTACGGCTCGAAGTTTGGGCGAAAAAACTCCGGACACTTTCCGCGACCACCGGCCCGACCTCGTCCATCTGCTGAAGCTCGACTTCGGTCGCCTGCGCCAATTTTTCCATCGATCCGTAATGGACGGCCAGCTCCCGCGCCGAGCGCTCGCCCACGTGACGGATCCCCAGGGCGAACAGGACGCGCTCGAGCCCCCGGCCTCGGCTCGCGTCGATCGCCCGGACCAGGTTGTCGGCGGACTTGGAACCCATCCGCTCCAGCGCCTCGAGGTCCGAAGACTTGAGCCGGTAGATGTCCGTGAGGTCCTTGACCAGTCCTTTTTCCACCAGCTGATCCACCAACGCGTCGCCCAGCCCCTCGACGTCCATCGCCTTGCGGCCCGCGAAGTGCAGGATCCGGGCCTTCAGCTGGGCCGGACATGCCGTGTTCACGCATCGGACAGCCACTTCACCCTCCTCGCGGCGGACGCCGGAACCGCAGACGGGACACTCGGTCGGCATCGTGAATTTTTTCTCGCGGCCTTTGCGCTCCTCTTTGAGGACGCTGACGATCTGAGGGATGATCTCGCCGCTTTTCTCGATCATGACCGCGTCGCCTACTTTAAGGCCGAGACGCTCGATCTCGTCCTCGTTGTGGAGCGTCGCGCGCGCGACGGTCGAGCCGGACAGCTCAACCGGCTCCAGGACCGCGACCGGCGTGAGCACGCCCGTTCTGCCGACCTGGACCAGGATGTCCAGAAGGCGCGTGCGCGCCTGAGCGGCGGGGAATTTGTACGCGATCATGTAACGGGGACTTTTGGCGGTGAGGCCAAGCCGCGACTGCTGTTCGAAGGAGTCGACCTTGACCACCATCCCGTCGGTTTCATAAGGCAGGCCGTGGCGCTTCTCCTGCCATTCACGGCAGATCCGGATCACGGCTTCCGCCCCGTCCGCCGAGCGTGACTCCGGCTGGAGCGGAAAGCCCGCCTTTTGATACGCCGCCCGCAACTCCCTCTGACTCCCCGCGAACGGCGCGGAGACGAAGCCCACGCCATGCGCCAGGAATTGCAAGCCTCGTTCGGCGGCGGCGTCCGATTCGAGGAGCTTGAGCGACCCGGCCGCGGCATTCCGCGGGTTCGCGAAGACCGCCAGCCCTTCCTCATCGCGCTTGGTGTTGATCTGCAAGAAACGCTCCCGGCTCAAATAGATCTCCCCGCGGACCTCGATCACTTCAGGCCAGCCTTTGACCGCGCGGATCTTCTTGGGGATGTCGGCGATGGCGCGGACATTCGCCGTGACGTCGTCGCCGGACGTGCCGTCCCCGCGCGTCCGCGCGCGCACGAGCACGCCGCCCCGGTACGTGAGCGAAAGCGACCCGACGTAGATCTTAATCTAGAACGTGTAAGTGATTGGCGTCCCCGGGTCGAGCTGAGGTATCCTTTGCGGTCAGGACCCGGGTCGGCGGACGTGCGGGGTTTGGCGCTCACGGTCGGCAGGCGTTCCTAGCAGTGGTACTCGATCCGGAATTCATCGAACTCGTTGCGGCACGGCTCCCAGCGGATCTGCTCCTTGGTGATATGCCGGCCCACCGGGCATTTGCGGATGCCCTCGAGCATCGCGGTGAGCTTGGCTTCGGGGCCTTCGGCGACCAGCATCACGTCGCCGTTGTGCTCGTTGCGGACCCAGCCGAGGACCCCGCAACCGAGCGCGACCTGTTCGGCGTTGAAGCGGAAGCCCACTCCTTGAACGCGGCCCTTGTAGGTGACTTCCACGCGCTTTGGAGCGGAAGCGGGGGCGGTCTTTTTGGGTTTAGGCGAGGCCATAGCTCTTGGGTCTCCATCCGATGAAAAAGGATCCGTTCTTCAGCGTCTTCTTATTGTACTTGAGCGGCGAGGGGTTCGTCTGCCCCGGCGCGCAGGCGTAACGCCACACGGCGTCGCCGGCGGCGACGTCCCATTCGGAGGTCGGTCCGAACCTGGGGTAAGCGTGCGCCTTCCCTTCCGCGACAAGACCGAATTTGACCGAACTGCCGACACGGACGAGGTCAGCGCCCGCGATCGCGGATAGCCGCCTCATGACCTCGGGACTTTCGTTGAGCCGGCTCACGAGGACCCGGGGCCGCTCGCCCTTGGCGGGCTTTTTGGGAAAAATTCTCTGCGGCCGGCGCAAACGCCCTTCGATCTTCCAGGACCGCGACGTTTCGCTGCCGAAGTACAGCACGCCCAGCCGCGTCTTCTTCGCAGCCGTCGTCACCTG
>CAZHID010000011.1:3879-19345 GCA_964532445.1 uncultured Planctomycetia bacterium
CGCCCATCGCCGGGGCGCTGACAACGCCTGCTACGGGCCGACCGCCGCGCACGAGCGCGATGTTCACCGTGAACTGTCCCGTCCGATTGAGGAATTCCCGTGTGCCGTCCACCGGGTCCACGAGCCAAAAGGCCTTCCAGGCGCGGCGCTGGGCAGCCGAAGGGATCGGTGATTCTTCGGAGATCACGGGGATGGAGGGGGCGAACTTTTTGAGGGCGGAGACGATCAGGCGGTTGGCGGCAAGGTCGGCGGCGGTCACGGGCGACCCCGCCGCCGTTGTGCTGGGCTTTGCGGCGGCCCCGCGGTGATGCGCCCGCACAACCCCGGCGGCGGCTCGGGCGATCCGGACCATCTCATAGAGCGCCGGATCGACCGATCGAAAGGATCTCAAAATACGCGCGGCTTTAGAACAGCGTGTAGATGAACGGTGAGAACGCGGAACCGCCTGCGAACACGATCAAAGCGCCGAGCGCGATGAGGAACACCACGATCGGGGTGAGCCACCACTTCTTGCGGACCTTGAGAAAATCCCAGAACTCCTTCAGGATCGAAAACTTCGACATCGCTCTCTCCTCCCTAAATTTCAGGCCCGGTCAAAAAGTTCAAAACTGCTTCTCACAGCGTTTCGGGTCCGCCGATCCGGGTCCGCGCAGGTTCCAATAACTCGCCGCTCCCGGATCCGCGCCCCGGCCCAAAAGCCGCTTGCCTTGAGCCCTTAGAACGAGCGCCAGCGGCGTCACGACCACGAAAAAGATAAGCGAAATGATCACGCGGCTCATTACGGCGCCCATCACAAGCGCCAAACCCATCCAGACCTTCTGCAAGGGCTTGAGCACCGCCGGGAACACCGCGCCAAGAACAACGAGGACCGCGCCCGCCGCCGGCCAACCCCATAGGACGGCGCCATGACGCCAGTACGAGATGCCGCTCACAACCAGGATCACGCCTCCGACGACAAAGCCGAACTCGCGCAGTTCCTTCGTCGTGCTCTTGATCTTCCGGATCTCTTGGATGAGGGCGTTCATAGGTCAGTCCAGCTCGAATTCTTTTTTCCAGTCCGAATCGCCTTCGAGCTTCGGCTGGTCGGCCTTGTCGATCCGGTACGAGCCCACGAACAGCGTGTCCATGTTGGTGCGCATGAAGCAGCGGTACGCGTCCTGCGGCGTGCAGACGATCGGCTCGCCCCGGACGTTGAACGATGTGTTGATGATGACCGGAGTGTCGTAACGCTTCTCGAGGTCCGTCAGGATGTCATGCAGGAGCGGGTTCGTCTTCTCGTCCACGGTCTGGATGCGCGCGGAGTAGTCCACGTGCGTCACGGCCGGGATGTCGGAACGGACGACCTTGAGCTTTTCGATGCCAAAAAGACCGGATTCGGCCGCGGTCGTCTGACGGCGGCGCGAGGCTTTGACCGGCGCGACGAGCATCATGTAAGGGCTCGGCCTGTCCAGCTCGAAGTAGTCGGAGACACGGTCTTTCTTGACGATGGGCGCGAACGGGCGGAAGGACTCGCGGAATTTGATCTTGAGGTTCATCGTCTCCTGGAGACGCGGTGAGCGGGCGTCGCCGAGGATCGAACGGGCACCGAGCGCGCGGGGACCGAATTCCATCCGGCCCTGGAACCAAGCGACCACTTTTTCGCCGGCAATGAGGTCGGCGGTCTCGCGCACGAGCTCGGCGCGTGTTAACTTGCGGCACGGGACCTTGGCCTCGGCCAGATAAGCGCCGATCTCGTCATCCGTGAATCCGGGGCCCAGGAGAGAACCGCGCTGGGTGTCGTTCACGCCATCAGCCTTCCGGGGGTTGCCGAGGTAATGATGCCAGACATAAAGCGCCGCGCCGAGCGCGCCGCCGGCGTCACTGGAAGCGGGCTGGATCCAAATGTCCTTGAACGGGCCTTCGCGCAGGAGCCTGCCGTTGGCCACGCAATTGAGCGCGACGCCGCCCGCGAGACACAGGTATTCCTCGCCCGTGACCTTGTGGATGTGACGGGCGATCTTGAGCAGGATCTCTTCTAATGCGTCCTGAACGGAGCGGGCCAGGTCCATTTCGCGCTGCGCCAGCGGCGTCTCAGGCTTGCGTCGCGGACCGCCGAACAGCTTATCGAACTTTTCGTTCGTCATCGTGAGACCGGCGCAATAACTGAAGTAGTCCATGTTCATCCGGAAGGAGCCGTCCGGCCGCACGTCGATCAGGTGCTTGAGGATCAGGTCCTTGTATTTGGGCTCGCCGTACGGCGCCAGACCCATCAGCTTGTATTCGCCGGAATTGACCTTGAAGCCCGTGTAGTACGTGAACGCGGAATAAAGGAGCCCGAGGGAGTGGGGAAAAGCGATGTCGGCCTGGATGGCCATCTCGTGCCCGTTGCCGACCCCGTAGCTGGTGGTCGTCCACTCACCCACGCCGTCGGTCGTAAGGAAGGCCGCGCGCTGGAACGGCGACGGGTAAAAAGCGCTCGCCGCGTGTGATTCGTGATGCTCCGGAAAAAGCACCTTGCCCTTAAAACCCAGCTCATCCTGGACGACCTGTTTGACCCAGATCTTTTCCTTGATCCAGACGGGCATGGCTTTGATGAAGGCGCGCAGGCCGCGGGGGGCGTAAGCGAGATGCGTTTCGAGGAGACGTTCGAACTTGAGGACGGGCTTGTCGTAGAAGACGACGATGTCGAGGTCCTGGACCGTGATCCCGCCTTCTTTGAGGCAGTATTCCACGGCCCGGTGGGGAAAGCCCCAGTCGTGCTTTTTGCGGGTGAAGCGTTCTTCCTGGGCGGCGGCGATGATCACACCGTCCCGGACGAGGCAGGCCGCGCTGTCGTGGTAAAAGGCAGAGATGCCCAGGATGTTCATTTATTGGAGATAAAATTGGTCGGAATGCCGGGATTCGAACCCGGAACCTCTCGGTCCCGAACCGAGCGCTCTAACCAAGTTGAGCCACATTCCGATAAGTCGAGAATTATATCACAGAATCCGACCGCGGACGGATGCGGTTCCCGGCTGACGGGGCGGATGTTTCGGGCGCGCGGACCGACCAGATCGTGTGCCGGGCGGCCCGCTCGGACATCGCCCAGCGGATGCCGGTCACCAACGCGATGACCAGCCACTGTTTGTAATGCCGGGGCGCGTTGAACGAAATAAGCACCGAACCGACAAAAAGGACCATCCAGAGAACCTGGGAGCGCCAGATCCGGGCAAAGGGGTTCACGTTCCAATTCCGGCGAAGCCGGTGATTCAAGTCCTCGGGGACGGCGGCTTCAGCATCCGGCGTGCCGGATGGCTCCGTGATGCGGGCGATCTTTTCGGAACACCAGACACATTCCGAAAGATGGTCCTTGAGCGCGTCGCGGCGGTCGGCCGCGAGGGCGCCGCGCCCAAAACTCCAAAGCTCGTCCGCGGACGGGCACGGCCCGGAGGGCTCCGATGCTTTGAACCAGGATCTTTTTTCTTCGCTCATTCTTCGATCCCCTTTTCCAGGAGCCGTGTACGGATCTTTTCCCGCGCGCGCCTGAGGACGGACGCCGCCGTGCCCGCCGGGATGTCGAGCATCCGGGCGATGCCCTCCAAAGTCATATCATGCTGCCACTTGAGCCGGACGATCAGTGCTTCACGCTTGGTGAGGTCGTCCAATTCCCGCTCCACCAGGTCCCGAAGCGACCGATGCTGTGCTTCGTCCCGCGGGTTCGGCCTCGGACATGCCAGCTCCGCTTCAGTTCCTGCCCCGCCCTCGCCGGACTCACCGCTACCGGCGTCGGGTCCGGTCCACTCCGCGAACGCCCCCTCGCGCGTGACCGCGCGGATCGTGTCGACCGCCTTGGATACGGCCATTGCCGCCAAATACCCCGGCAGGGCCTCAGGGTCCGCGACGCGGCCTAACGCGCGCTCCCGGGACAATGACAAAAAGACCTCTTGATAAGCGTCCTCAAGGAGGTCTTTGCGGGACGCGAAGCCGAAGCGCGTGAGTTGTTTGCGGACCGTTCCGTGGACCAGGGGGCCGAAGCGGCGAACGAGCTCATCCCAGGCCTGGCCTTTCTGCGCCAGGCATTCCGACATCAACTTCTCTGCCGGCCACTCCCTGGGGCTCAAAAGAACTTGTCTAGGTGCCTATCTTAACATTGGCGAAGATGCGCCGCAGCGTCGCGACGGCGGACAGGATCGCCAGATGGCTGGTTTTGGGGTTTTTTTTGGAAGGGAGGTTCTGGGTGCGCGTGTAGATCGAGCCGAAGTCACCCTCGATCGCGACCTCATGCACGTGGTGCGTGAGGCCCGGGCAGGCGTAGATCTTGACGCGTGTCTTCTTGGCGCCGATACCCGCGAGGCTCAGCGTCGCCGAAACGTTGATGTTCTGGGGAAAGCCTTCGATCGCCTTTTCCGCGGTGCCGTCAAAAAGGAGCGTCTCTTCGCGGATCGTATTGAGGTCGATCTTCTTCTTCACGATGTAAGGGGCGCCGCGGAAGCTGATCGGGTTCTTGCGGGTCGTGAGCGACACGCGGCGAAGCTTCCCGATGCTGGCGCATTTGAGGCCGTCGAGGCCGGCGATGGCGCCGCTGGGCAGATAAACACAGGAGCGGTGTTCCGCGGCGAGCTTCCAGATGGCGAGCTCGTGGTGGACGAGGCCGCCGGCGGACATGATCATCACGTCCTTGCCGTGCGAGAGCGCGAGCTTGGCGATCGGGTACGCCGCGGCGGCCGAGGCCGCCTCGACCACGAGGTCGACCTGTGCGACGAGCTGTTCGAGCTTGAAGCTGCGGGTGAGACCGAGCTCCTTGCGGATCAGGCGCTCACGGTTCGCATCCGCGTCGATGATGCCGACGAGCCGGACCTCTTCCTTGAAGACGTTGGCGCACTGACGCGCCAGTTCCGCGCCGATGGTGCCGGCGCCGACGATGCCGACGCGGATCACTTGCTCACCCCGCGCGTGACCTTGAGCACCTTGTTCTCGGGGTCCAGATGGACGACCAGGGGCATGAATTTTTTGATGTCGGCGTCGGTGATCCAGGAATACGACATGATGTGGACGACCTCGCCCTTTTTGACGAGCTTGGCCGCCGCGCCGTTCAGACCGATGACGCCGGAACCTTCGGCGCCCTCGATCACGTAGGTCTCCAAGCGCGCGCCCGTGGTCAGGCTCGAGACCTGCACGCGCTCGAACGCGACAAGGTTGGCCGCGCGCATGATGGCACGGTCGATCGTGATCGAGCCCTCATACTTGATGTTGGACTGGGTGACGCGGGCGTTGTGGACCTTGGATTTGAGGATGACGCGGAACATTGAGCGGTGATTATACCAAAACGTTATCGATGAGTCTTGTGCCGTCGAGGAAAACCGCCGCCGCGAGAACGATCCCGCCTTCCCGGCGGGGGTCGAGCCGTCCGGTCAGTGGCTTGAGGCTCCGCGCGTCGCTGACCTCGGCATACTGGACGCGGAAGAGCCCGTCTTTGACCAACTCGGACCGTAGGAACGACCGGACCGAGGAAGCTGTCGCCTTCCCTGTCCGGATCCGGAGCCGGGCGGCCGTGAGCACGCGGTAAAAACGCGCCGCCGCCTTCCGCCGCTTCAGGCTCAGGTAACGGTTCCGCGAGCTCATCGCCAGACCGCCGCGCTCCCGAACGGTCGGGACCGGAACGATCCGGGGCACGCCGCCGAAGTGCCGCCGCGTCATCTCCTCGATCACGCGGTACTGCTGGTAATCTTTGAGCCCGAAGAATGCCGCATCCGGCTTCACGATGCGGAAAAAGTGCGCGACGATCGTCGTCACGCCGTCAAAATGCCCCGGCCTGAACGGGCCGCACAGGAATTTTTTCATGGAAGGGGCCGGCACGCGGACGAGACTTTTCATTTTTAAAAAAGCTTCCGGCTCGGGGGCGAACAGGATGTCGGCTCCGGCCCGGCTGCAGATGCGGGCGTCGGCCGCGAGGTCACGCGGGTACTTGGCGAGGTCTTCCTTGGGGCCGAACTGGAGCGGGTTGACGAAAATGGAGACGACGACCGTGTCGCAGGAGGCGCGGGCGCGCCGGATGAGCTCGGCGTGGCCGTCGTGCAGCGCGCCCATCGTGGGCACGAAGCCGACCGTCCGGCCGGGCCGGCGCGAACTCTTAAGTTCCGCTTGAAGCGTCGAGACCTGCTGAAGAATTTTCATGAGCGTCCGCGGCGGACACCGCGGCGGCCTTCAGGTCTGATAGAAGCTCCGAGGCGGAGCGGCCGCTCTTGGGGTCTTTCCAATCGGGCGCGATCTCGGCGAGAGGCTCCAGAACGAAAAGGCGTGAGGCGAGCCTCGGGTGCGGCACCGTCAGCGTCTTACCGTGGATAATGACCTCCTGGCCGTAGGAAAGGATATCGAGGTCGATCGGTCGGGACGCGCCGTCGCCCTTGGAGGCCCGGCCCATCCGACGTTCGATGACTTGGAGCTTGTGAAGGAGGTCGAGAGGCCGGAGCTCCGTGCGGATGCGGATCACGCCGTTGCGGTAATCGGGCTGACCGGAGGCCCCGCCCTCTTCGGGCGCGTAATCCTTGTAGGACGACTGGACCTGGACCTCGGTGTCCGGGATCTCCTTGATCAGGTCGATCGCCGTCTGGATATTGGCCGCGAGGTCGCCCTGGTTCGAACCGATCGCGACGAAGGCCGTCTGCATCAGAGGGACTTCTTGAGACGGTCGATGGCCATGCGGATGCGGTCTTCCGGCACGGTCAGCGTGAATCGGGCGTAGCCCTCACCGTACTTGCCGAAGCCGACGCCCGGCGTGCAGACGATGTGACATTTGTCGAGCACGTGCTTGCTGAACGCGATCGACGACGTGTGACCCTTGGGTAGTCGGCACCAAACGTAGAACGTCGCTTCAGGCGCCTGAACGTTCCAGCCGAGGCCCTTGAGCCCCGCGATCAGAACGTTGCGGCGCTTCACGTACATCGCGTTCGTTTCCGCCGTGAACTTGGCGGTGCGCTTGAGCGCGTCCGCGCCGGCGAGCTGGATCGCGCTGAAGACGCCTGAGTCGATGTTCGACTTGATCTTGGCGAGCGCCGCGATCGCGTCCGCGTTGCCGCAGACGAAGCCCAGGCGCCAGCCGGTCATGTTGAACGTCTTGGAAAGCGAATGGAACTCGAGACCCACGTCTTTCGCGCCGGCCGATTGCAGGAAGCTCGCGGGCTTCTCATGGCCGAAGTAGACCTCGGAATAGGCGTTGTCGTGGCACATCAGGATCTTGTGCTTCTTGCCGAAGCGGACGGCGCGGTCGAACGTGTCCGGGCCGGCGACAGCACCGGTCGGGTTGTTCGGGTAATTGAAATACATGAGCTTCACGCCCGCCAGGTTCGACTTGCCGAGCGCGGTCCAATCCGGGAGGAAGCGGTTCGCCTCGAGGAGCGGGTACGCCACGGGCTTCCCGCCCGCGAAAGATACGGCGCGGGTGTACGCGGGATAGGCCGGGTCCGGCACGAGGGCCTTGTCACCCGGGTTGATGAACGCCAGCGGCAGATGGGTCAGGCCTTCCTTCGAGCCGATGAGCGGCAGGATCTCGGAATCCGGGTCCAGCTTCACGCCGAAGCGCTCGAGATACCATGCGGCCACCGCGTCGCGGAATTCCTTGCGGCCGGAATCGAGCGGGTAGCGGTGCGTGGACGGATCTTTAACGGCCGCGTTGAACGCGTCGACCACGAATTGGGGTGTCGGCAGGTCCGGGTCTCCGATGCCGAAGTCGATGATGTCGGCACCCTTCTCGCGGGCGGCACGCTTGGCGCGGTCGATCTCAAGGAAAAGGTACGGAGGCAGTTCTTTGACCCGCTTGGCGGGTTCGAATACGATCTTCATTTTTAGCGTGTCATCCCCAGGACGTCCTGCATGTTGAAAAGGCCTTTTTTCTTTTTGACCACAAATTGGGCGGCGACCAGCGCTCCGCGGGCGAAGGCCTCGCGGGACGCGGCGTGATGCTTGAGCTCGATCGTCTCCCCGGGACCGCTGAAGTACGCGGTGTGCTCGCCGATGATCTCCCCCGCGCGGACCGCGTGGATGCCGATCTTGTCCTTCGGGCGCTCCCCCGTGATCCCGTGGCGTCCGTAGACGGCGCAGGACTCGAGCTTCCAGCCCTTGGCCGCGGCGATCGACTCCGCCAGCGAGAGGGCCGTGCCGCTGGGCGCGTCCTTCTTGTGGCGGTGGTGCGCCTCGACGATCTCGATGTCGTACTCGCTCGAAAGGACCTTGGCGGCCTGCGCGGCGAGCGCGAAAAGCAGGTTCGCTCCGACCGACATGTTCGAGGCCATCACGATCGGGATCTTGGCCGACGCTTCATGGATGCGGGCGACTTCAGCCTTTTTAAGGCCCGTCGTCCCGATCACAAGCGCCACGCCGTTCTTGGCGCAGAGCTTCGCGTGTTCGACCGTCGCCTCAGGCGCCGTGAAGTCGATCAGCGCGTCGAGCTGGGTCCAGTCGGCGTGCGGAGCGGATTTGACGATCATCTGACCGAGCCCGACACCGACGAGGAACGCGTTGGCTTCGGAAACATTGCGGCCGACCCCGTTATGACCGGAAGATTCCAGCGCGAGTGTCGGCGTGAATACTTTTTTGTTCTGTGCGGCGAGCTTGAGGATGGACGAACCCATCCGGCCCATGGCGCCGGCGACCCCGAGGCGGATCATGAGCGGCCTCCCTTGCGGGCGCCGCGGGGCGCGAGGTAGGCCTCGAACGCGATGATCGCGCGCTTGAGGACGGCCTCGTTGTCGGCTTCCATAGGGGTCAGCGGAAGCCTTAAGTCACCGGTGTCGCGCCGGACGATCCGCATCGCCGTCTTGACGGGGATCGGGTTCGTTTCGATGAAAAGGGTCTTGCATAGCGGGAGCATCGCGTAATGGAGCTTCCGGGCCTCGTCGATGTCCCCGTCAAAGAACGCCCGGACCATCGCCGCCAGGTGCGCGGGGTACAAGTTCGCGAACACGGAGATCACGCCCTTGCCGCCGAGAGCCAAGATCGGAAGCGTCAGCGAATCGTCGCCGGACAGGACCGCGAGGTCCGTGCGGCCGATGATCTCGGACGCCATGTCCATGCTGCCGGTGGCTTCCTTGACCGCGACGACCAGGTCGATCTTCGCGAGGTCGGCGATCGTGCCGGCCGTCAGCCCCGCGCCGCAGCGGCCGGGGATGTTGTAAAGCACGATGGGCAGGCCCGCCGACTTGGCGATCGCCTTGAAATGTTCGTACATCCCCTTCTGGGTGGGCTTGTTGTAGTACGGCACGACGCTCAAAGAGGCCTTCGCGCCCGCCTTCTTGGCGAAGCGCGTGAGCTCGATGGCCTCGTCCGTGCTGTTGGAACCTGTTCCGGCGATGACGGGAACGCGTCCCGCGGCCGCCTCGACCGTGATCGCGATCACGTTCTTGTGCTCCGCGTGCGACAGGGTCGGCGATTCGCCGGTCGTCCCGCACGGGATGAGGGCGCTCGTGCCGCCCTTGATCTGATGCTCGATCTGCTGCCTCAAGCGCGCCGCGTCCACCTTGCCGTTCTTGAACGGCGTGATAAGCGCCGTCATCGAACCTGATAAATTCATCATAGAGCGATCACTCCCTTTTTCAGGCACCGGACGGCGCCTTCCAAGTCCACGTTCTTGAATCCCGATGCGGTTGTTTCAAAATAAATGCGAAGCTCGTCACCCGACTCGACCTTCACCTTCACGGGCGAGGCGTAGCCGTACTTCTTGGCCGCGACGATCGCGCAGGCCGAGGAACCGGTGCCGCAGGATTGGGTCTCGGCCTCGACGCCGCGCTCGTACACGCGCACGCGGATATGTCCGGGCCCGAGCACCTGGAAGAACGACGCGTTCGTCCCGGCGGGCTTGAAGCGCTCGTGGTAACGGATCGTCTGGCCTAGCGTGTGGATACTCACCGCGCCCAGGTCTGCGAACTCCGTCACGAGGTGCGGCACACCCGTGTTCACAAAATAAATGCCATCCATCGCGCCGGGAACGTCGAACCCATCCACCCGCGCGAAGTCCTTAGGGTCCGTAAGCCGCACCTTGGCGACGTCGCCGTCCACGTGCGCGTTCAGGACGCCCGCGAGCGTCTCGATCTTGAACTCCTGCGGAAGCTTGATCTCATGGTGCGCCCAATGCGCCGCGGCGCGTGACCCGTTGCCGCACATGCTGGCCTCGCTGCCGTCGCGGTTGATGATCCGCATGCGGACCGATGCCTTTTCCGAATCCTCGATCAGGAGCATCCCGTCAACGGCCAGGCGGGAGCAAAGCTCCTTGGCGATCGCGGGAACCTGGGACATCGGGTCACGGCGGTTATCAACCAGGACGAACGTGTTGCCCGTCGCCGAATATTGCGAGAAACGCACTTGAGCCGTCTTAAACATGGACGATCGTCTCCCCGCGCACGAGGTCTTCGAGCTTTTCACGCCGCTTGGCGACCGCGAACTTGGAACCGCGGACAACGACCTCAGGCACGCGCGGACGCGTGTTGTAGTTGGAGGACATCACGTAGCCGTAGGCGCCGGCCGACATGACGGCGAGCAGATCCCCCGTCGCGAGCTTCGGCAGCTTGCGGCCCTTGCCGAGGAAGTCCCCGGACTCACAAATAGGTCCCACGATGTCGACCTCGGGCAGCAGCTTCGGCGCCTTGGCCGGCTTGAGAACCGGGACGATCTCGTGATACGCGCTGTAGATCGAAGGACGGATGAGGTCGTTCATGCCCGCGTCGACGATCGCGAACGTCTTGGTCGGCGAGCTCTTCCAGAACAGGACCTTCGTGATGAGGATGCCGCTGTTGCCGGAAATGAACCGTCCCGGCTCCAGGATCACGCGGACATTGAGCTTCTTGAGGATCGGCAGTACCGCCTTGGCGTACTCGTCGGCCGTCTGCGGCTCCTCGTTCGAATAGATGATGCCCAGGCCGCCGCCGATGTTGAGCACCTCGATCGCGACGCCCGCGCGGCGCAGGCGGCCGATGAAGTCCGCCGCGCGCTTAAGGGCCTTCACGAACGGCGCGCTCTCGGTGATCTGTGACCCGATATGCAGGTGGACCCCTGAGAACTTGAGGAACGGGTAACGGAACGCCTCGACGTAGAGACGGAAAGCCGTCTCCATATCGATGCCGAACTTGTTCCCCTTGGACCCCGTGGTGATGTAGTGGTGCGTCTTGGGCTGCACGTCCGGGTTGATCCGCAGCGAGATGCTCTGCTTGCGGCCCAGCTTGCGCGCGGAGCGGTTGATCGCCTCGAGCTCCTCTTCGGACTCGACGTTGAACGACAGGATCCCCGCGCGGATCGCCGCGGTGATCTCCTCATCGGTCTTGCCGACCGACGCGAACACGATCTTCTTCGGATCGGCACCCGCCTTGAGCGCGCGAAAAAGTTCACCGCCCGACACGATGTCGAGCCCCGAACCCGCCTTGGTGAGCGTGTTGAGCACCGTGAGGTTCGAGTTCGACTTCACGGAAAAGCAGATCAGGCAGTCCAGCGGCGAAAAAGCGCGCTTGAGCTTCATGAAGTGGTCCAGAAAAGTCCCGAGGCTGTAGATGTAGACCGGGCTTCCGACCTTCTCCACGATCTTGCGGACAGGGACGTTCTCAGCGTACAGTTCGTTCTTCTTGAATTTAAAGAGATGCATCGAGTTCCTTCTCCCAACGGGCGATCTGGCGGTCCACTTCGGATGGCCGCGTGCTGCCCGAGGTGCGTTTACGGTTGACGGACAGGGCCGGGTCGAGCACGGCCTTCCAATTTTTGACGGACGGACCAAGGATTTGAAGCGCTTTGGCCTCAGGCACCTTGCGCAGCTGCACGCCGTCGCTCTCGGCTTCGCGGACGAGCTTCCCGACCCGCTCATGCGCGTCGCGGAACGGCAGACCGGCCTCGACGAGCGCCTCGGCCAGGTCGGTCGCGGCAAGCTGGTCGTTCATGATCGACTTGGCGGCCCGCTCAGGACGGAGCTTGGTCCCCTTGAAGAGAACGGTGAAGATCGGCAACATCTCCTCAACGAGCTTCATGGAGCGAAAAAGCGGTTCCTTGTCCCACTGCAGGTCACGGTTGTACGAACTCGGCAGCCCCTTTTGCAGCGCAAAAAGCGCCGTGCTGTTCCCGATCAGGAGTGAGCTGGCGCCCCGCGCGAGTTCCAAAAAGTCCGCGTTCTTCTTCTGCGGCATCATCGAACTGCCGGTGCAAAGCTCTTCCGGCAGGTCGACCATCCCGAGTTCCTCGATCTGGAAGATCATGAGGTCCTCGGCGATGCGCGAAAGGTTCACGCCTAAGTGCGCGAGCGCATACAGCGTCTCGGAGACGAAGTCCCGGGAGCCGACGGCGTCCAAGCTGTTCCGGCTGACCGACGCGAAGCCGAGCTCCTTGCGCACGGCCTCCCGGTCGATCGCAAGCCCCGAACCGGCCAGAGCACCGGAGCCTAAAGTCAGCACATCCAACCGGCGGCGCGTGTCAGCGATCACCGTCTTGGACCGGTCAAGCGCCTCGGCGTAGCACAGGAGCCAATGGGACCAGAGCACGGGCATCGCCTTCTGGAGATGGGTCATCCCCGAGACGACGATCCCCCGATGCGACTTGGCGGAAGCGACGACCGCCGACTGCAGCCGTGAGATCTCAAGCTCGACCGCTTCGAGCCGCCGCTTGCAATACAGCCGCGTGGCCACGTTGACCTGGTCGTTGCGCGACCGGCCCGCGTGGATACGCTTGGCGTCGTCGCCGATACGGCGGACGAGCTCGGACTCGATGAGCGAATGGATGTCCTCGATGTCACGCCGGCCGAACTGCGCGGACAAGCGCGGCAGGTCCTTCGCGATCGCGTCGAGCGCCTTCACGATCTTGGCGGCGGCGGCGCGGCTCAGGATGCCGGCGCGCGCGAGCCCGTTGGCATGGGCCCGCGAGGCCTCGAGGTCGTAGGCCGCAAGCTCACAATCCACCGGAAGGCTCGAGCTGAAACGCTCGAATCCCGGATGTGTCGGCTTCTTGAACCTTCCGCCCCAGAGTTTTTTTGCCATGATCCCCTTGCTTTGAACTTTTTCCTGCGTCTTCCGGACTTTTCCCTTAAAAAAACCCGGGCTTACTTCTTGCCCCGGGCCCGCTGACCTTTGAAGGGCAGCGCCGTGATGTCGATGAAGCCCTTCGCGAGCTTGTGGTCGAACGCGTCTTTCTCGGTGTAAGTCGCCAGGCTCTCCTGATAGAGCGAGTACGGCGACTTGCGGCCGGTCACGATCGCGACGTGGGGCTTGAGCGCCACGCGCACGGAACCGGTGACGCGCTTCTGCGTGTCGTCGATGAAGGCGTCGAGCGAACGCTTCAGGTCCGTGAACCAGAAGCCTTCGTAGATCATCAGCGCGTAACGGCCGGCGATCTCGTCCTTGAACTGCGTCGTCTGACGGTCCAGCGTCACGGACTCGAGGTCCCGATGCGCGTTGAGCAGGATCGCGGCGGCCGGCGCTTCGTAGATCTCGCGCGACTTGATGCCGACGAACCGGTTCTCGACCATGTCCACGCGGCCGATGCCGTACTTGGCGCCCTTGGCGTTCAGGGTCTTGATGAGCTCCTGGCCGCCCATCTTCTTGCCGTTCAGGCCGACCGGGATGCCCTTCACGAAGTCGATCACGATCGACTCCCCGCCCTTGGACTTCTCAGCGCCCTTGGTCCAGATGTAGCAATCGGCGGGCGGCGCGGTCCAGGGATCTTCAAGGACGCCGGACTCGATCGAGACGCCCCAAAGGTTCTTGTCGGTGGAATACGGGCTCTTCTTCGAAACGTCGATGGGAATGCCGCGCTTGCGGGCGTACTCGATCTCCTGATCGCGCGACTTCATTTCCCAGATGCGCAGCGGGGCGATGATCTCGAGCTTGGGGTCGAGGATCTGGACCGACATCTCGATGCGGACCTGGTCATTGCCCTTTCCGGTGCAGCCGTGCGCGACCGCTGTGGCCTTTTCGGCCTGGGCGACGCGGACGAGCTCCTGGGCGATCAGCGGACGCGACAGCGACGTCGCGAGGCAGTAGCGGCCTTCGTACCACGCGTTGGCCTTGAGCGCCGGCCAGATGTAATCGGTGACGAACTGTTCTTTGAGATCGCTGACGATGATCTTCTTGGCGCCGGCGATCTTGCCGCGCTCGATGGCGGGCTTCACATCCTGACCCTGGCCGACGTCGGCCATGAAGCAAACGACCTCGTAGCCGCGGTCCATGAACCAGGGAATGCAGACCGACGTGTCCAGACCACCCGAATATGCGAGAACGACCTTCTTCTTCATGTTGAGTTAAGACCCTTATCTTGTTTGTTTGAGAAAAAACATCCCCGAAAGATCCCGGTCATCCGAAGATCCCCCGAAAAAACCGTTTACTTGCGCTTGCGGCCCAGCATGTACGACAGAAGCGCCTTCTGCACGTGCATCTTGTTGTGCGCCTGTTCGAACACGATCGAGCGCGGCCCTTCGATCACCTCGTCGGTGATCTCCTCGCCGCGGTGCGCCGGCAGGCAGTGCATGACGAGCGCGTCGGGCAGCGCCTTGGAGACGATCGTCTGGTTGACCTGGAACGACTGGAAGTCGCGCAGACGCTGTTCCTTCTGGCGCTCCTGACCCATGCTCACCCACACGTCCGTGTAGATCACGTGCGCGTTCTTGAGCGACGCGAACGGGCTGTTGGACAGCTGGAACTTGGCTCCGGAGTCCTTCGAGAGGACCTTGATGTCCTTCATGAGCTCCTCGGACGGCTCGTAGCCGCGGGGCGTCACGACGGACAGGTTCACGCCCGCGGCGGCCGCGCCGTACAGCATCGAGATCAGCACGTTGTTGCTGTCGCCGATGTACGTGACATTGATGCCCTTGAGCTTGCCGTACTTCGCGTAGATCGTGTAGAAGTCCGACAGGATCTGGCACGGATGCTCGGTGTCCGACAGGCCGTTGATGACCGGCACGGTCGCGTGCTTCGCGAGCTCTTCAGCGTTCGCGTGCGCGTGCGTGCGCACGACGATACCGTCAAAGTAGCCGGTCAGGGTCCGGGCGACGTCGCGGATCGGTTCCCGCACGCCCATCTGGATCTCGCTGTCGGAAAGGTAGATCGCCTGTCCGCCGAGCTGGGCCATGCCCACCTCGAACGAAACGCGCGTCCGGCTCGACGGCTTCTGAAAAAGCAGTCCGAGCGTCTTGCCGCGCAGCGTGTTGATGAAACGTTCCGGCGCCTTCTTCATCGCGTCGGTGAGCTTAAAAAGCTGTGTCATGTCCTCCGCCGCCAGATTCCGGAGGCTCAAGAGGTCCTTCTCGGCGAACGGCCCCTTCGGCTTCTTGGGGGCGGCCGGCCGCTTGGCGGCCTTCTTCGAGGATGAGGATTTTTTGGACTTCGTTGCCATGTGCTGCTACTCCCGGTGTTATTTCGAGGCGCCCAGAGGCGCGGCTGCGGACAGCTGCGCCAGGGCCCGGTCCAGCGTCGCGAGCAGGCGGTCCGTCTCGGCCGTTTTCACGGTGAGAGGCGGCGCCAGACGCACGATCCGGTCCTGGGTGACGTTGATC
>CAZHID010000011.1:19355-22820 GCA_964532445.1 uncultured Planctomycetia bacterium
GAAGCAAAAATCATAAACAGGCTTGCCCGGCACGGTCAGTTCCATCGCGACCAGGAGGCCCTTGCCGCGTGTGCCGCTCACCAGGGCCGGGTACTTGGCCTTGAGCCGCTCGAGGCCGCGCAGCAGGTACGCGCCCATCTTACGGGTGTTCTGCAGGAGCTTTTCCTTGTCGATGGCCTCGACGACGCCGAGCGCGGCGGCGCAGGCGATCGGACTGCCGCCGAAGGTGCTCGCGTGCATGCCGGGCTTGAACACGTCCTGGACCTTCCGGCCCGCGACGAGCGCGCCGATCGGAAAACCGCCGCCGAGCGACTTGGCCAGCGTCATGATGTCAGGAACCACACCGGTGTGCTGGAATCCGAACCACTCGCCCGTGCGTCCGAAGCCGGTCTGCACCTCGTCGGCGATATAAAGGATGTCACGCTCACGGCAGATCTTCTTGAGCTCGTTCATGTACGCCTGCGACGCGATGTTGACCCCGCCCTCGCCCTGCACAGGCTCGAGCATCACGGCGATCGTCTTGGCGCTGATCGCCTTCTTGAGCAGGGCGATATCATTGAGCGGGACCATCTTGAACCCGCCAAGCAGCGGCCGCACGCCCTTCTGGTACTTGGTCTGCCCCGTCGCGGACATCGCGCCCATCGTCCGGCCGTGGAACGACCGGAACATCGTGATGATCTCGGTGCGCTTGGACGCGAAGCCGTAGGCGCGCGCGAGTTTGATCGCGCCCTCGACCGCTTCCGCGCCGGAGTTGCAGAAAAACACTTTGCCTGGAAAAGCCCGCTTCACGATCGCTTCCGCGAGCTCGCCCTGCCCCGCGTGATAAAAATTGTTCGGCAAATGGATCATCTTGACCGACTGCCGGCTGATCGCGCCCGAAACGCGCGGATGGCAATGTCCGAGACCGGAAACAGCCCACCCCGCGAAAAAGTCCAGGAACTTCCGGCCGTTGGAATCCCACAGCCAGACGTCCTTGCCGCGCGTGAACACGACGGGCTGCTTGGTGTAGCAGCCGATGACGTTCTCGGCGTACTGGGCGATGACCTTGGAGGCGTTCACGCCTTTATTAGAGGAAGCTGAGGAACTCATCGTCTGACAATTTCGGTGCCGATACCCTTGTCCGTAAATATTTCGAGCAACAGCGCGTGCGGGATGGTCCCGTTGATGATATGGGCCTTCTTGACGCCGCGGTCCATCGCGCGCAGGCACGCGCGCACCTTGGGAATCATACCGCCGCCGATGACGCCCTTTTGAATGTACTCCTCGGCTTCCGCGAACTTCACTTGAGAAATAAGCGTCGACGGGTCCTTAACGTCAGCGAGAATGCCGTCCTTGTCCGTGAGCAGGACGAACTTGAGGGCCTTGAGCTCGCGCGCGATCTCCGCGGCGGCCGTGTCGGCGTTCACGTTGTACGCGAAGCCGTCCTTGCCGATACCGATCGGCGAAATGACCGGGATGATGTCGCTCGTGACGAGCTTCTCAAGGATCGAAACGTTGCACTGCGTCACCTCGCCCACGTAGCCGAGGTCCACGCCGTCGACCTCGGGGTGCTTCCGGGTCATGACGAGGTGGTCGTCCTTGCCGGACAGGGAGATGGAGCTGGCGCCGAGCGAGATCAGGTCCCGTACGATCTCGCGGTTGACCTCGGTGAGCGCCTCGTCGACGACGGCCATCGTGTCCTCGTCGGTGACGCGCACGCCGTTCATGAACACGGCTTTCTTACCCTTGGCCTCGAGCTTCTTGTTGATGAACGGGCCGCCGCCGTGCACCAGGATGGGCCGCATACCGACGAAGTTCATGAACACGATGTCCTGGAGCACGTCCCTGCGGATCGTGTCGTCGAGCATGGCGGAACCGCCGTACTTGATGACGACGATCTTCTCGAAGAAGCTCTGGATGTACGGCAGAGCCTCGATCATCACGTCGGCTTTGGCTATGTATTTTTCCATCGTGGCTTGGTCCATGGTTATTTAGTCGATGAATCCGCTCGAGGTGAACTTTTTCAGCAAGATCACGTGCGGTACGCGGAGTTGATCTTCACGTACTGAGTCGAAAGGTCGCTGGTCCAGACGGTCGCGTTCTTCTTGCCGAGACCGAGGTCGACGGTGACCCGGATGTCCTGACGGCGGAAGATACGGGCCAGCGCGGCCTCGTTCTCGCGGTACCCCTGCTCCCCTTTGAGCACGGTGAAGCCGCCGATCTTGATCTGGAGCTTCTGCGGATCGATGCCCACGGCCGAGTACCCGATGCTCGCGGCGATGCGGCCCCAGTTGGGGTCGCAGCCGTACATCGCGGTCTTCACGAGGTTAGAGCACGCGATCGACATCGCGACGGTGCGCGCGTCCTCGGGCGTCCGGGCGTTCTTGACGGCGATCTCGACGAACTTGGTCGCGCCTTCGGCGTCGCGGATCATGGCCTTGGCCATGTCGACGCAGATGTCCTCGAGCGCGTCGAGGAACTTGCGGAAGTCCGGCGTGTTCTCACGGATGGTCTTGTTCTTGGCCCGTCCATTGGCGAGCACGAGCACCATGTCATTGGTGGACTGGTCGCCGTCGACGGAGATCATATTGAAGCTCTTGCCGACCGCGCGGTTCAGCGCGGACTTGAGCGCGGCTTCGGTGATGACCGCGTCGGTCGTGACGAAGCACAGCATCGTCGCGTGCTTGAGGCCGCCGGGTGTCATGAACGGATGCATCATGCCGGACCCCTTGGAGATCGCGGCGATGCGCACGCTGCGGCCGCCGATGCGGATCTTGTAAGCTTTTTCCTTGGTGACGAGGTCGGTCGTCAGGATCGCCTCAGCGGCGTCCTCCGAGGCCTGCTGTCCGGTGCGCACGCCCTCGGCGAGCTCCTGCATCCCCTCGAGGACGCGGTCGATGGGAAGCCTCTGCCCGATGACACCGGTCGACGCCATCAGGACGAGCGACGGTGAGATGCCGAGCGCCTTGGCGGCGGCTTCGGCCATCTGCGCGTTATGACGCTTGCCGGACGGACCGGTGAGACAGTTGGCGTTGCCGGAGTTGGCGAGGATGGCCTGCGCCTGGCTGTTCTTGAGCTGCTTGATGTTGAACTGCACGCAAGCGGCCTTGAGCTGGTTCGTGGTGAACACCCCCGCGGCGACGCACGGCGACTCGGACGCGATGAGCATGAGGTCGCGCTTCTTCGACTTCTTGATGCCGCAAAAAATGCCGTTGGCCCTGAACCCTTGAGGCGCCGTGATGCCGCCCCGGATCACTTCCTTCATTTACTTTAAGCCCTCTTTTTCGTCGAACCCGAACATGAGGTTCATGTTCTGGACCGCCTGGCCGCTCGCGCCCTTCTGGAGGTTGTCGATGGCCGATATGATCACGATGACCCCGGTGTCCTTGCGGACGCCGGCGCCGATATGACACTGGTTGGTGCCGTTCACATTCCTGAGCTCCGGGAACTCGCCCGCCGGCAGGACTTTCACGAACGCTTCGCCCG
>CAZHID010000011.1:22830-24846 GCA_964532445.1 uncultured Planctomycetia bacterium
GTACTTCGTAACGAAGATCTCGCGCAGCCGCTCCGGCGTGACCGGCTTCGACGGCGTCACATAAATGGTCTCAAGGATGCCGCGGTTGATCGGCAAAAGGTGCGGCACGAACGCGAAATTCGCATTGCCCAGCCCCTGGCGGATCTCCGCTTCGTGCTGATGCCCGAGCACCTTGTACGCCTTGAAGCTTTCCGCGTTCTCTGAAAAAAGCAGCGACTGCGAAGCCTTCCGCCCCGCGCCCGTGACGCCGCTCTTGGCGTCGATCACGACCGGCGCGCTCCAGGTAATCCCCGCCTCGACGAGCGGCAGAAGCGCCAGCTGCGCCGCGGTCGGATAACAGCCGGGGTTCGCGACGAGCTTCGCGCCGCGCACGTCCTTGCGGCGGTATTCGGTCAGCCCGTAAACGGCCTGCGGCAAGTTGCCCGCGTCCGTGTGTTCAAATTGATAATACTGCGGGTACCAGGCGGGCTCTTTGAGCCGGTAATCCGCGCTGATGTCGACGACGCGCACGCCGGCCTTGAGGAGCGCCGGAGCGGCCTGCATTGACGCGCCGTGCGGCAGCGCGAGAAAAGCGACATCGCACGAACGCGCCATTTCTTCCGCGCTCATCACCTTGCAGTCCAGATCGATCTTTCCCTGGAGATACGGAAAAAGTTCCTGGATCTTCCGCTGACGGTCAGCGTGCGCCGCGGTGTAGGTCACTTCCACGTGCGGATGGTCGACGAGAATTTTGAGAAGCTCTTCACCGCTGTAGCCGGTGACGCCGGCGATGCCGGCACGGATCTTTTTCACCTAACAATTGCTTTCTGGCTGTTGATGGAAAAACTTGCGCGTTATTTTATCACCCTGCTCTGCAGAGTCAATGAAAAACCATGTAAAACGAGCGTAAGTTGTGTATTTCCAACAGGTTAAGACAAATAAAAAACGCACCCCGGTAGGTCCTGTCGTAACAGGCGCCGGGGTGCGTTTTTTGAGTCGTTGTCGTCGAGATTAACGCTTCGAGAACTGGAAGCGGCGACGTGCCCCGCGCTGACCGTACTTTTTGCGTTCTTTCATACGGGAGTCGCGGGTCATAAAGGGTCCCTTGCGAAGTTCGACCTGGAACTTCTCATCGAGCTGCGCGAGGCAGCGCGAAATGCCGTGACGGACCGCTCCGGCCTGACCGGCCTTGCCGCCGCCCGCGACGTTCACGAACACGTCGTACTTGGTGGCGCATTGAAGCAGTTCCATCGGCTCCATGATGTGCATCTGGAGCGTCGGGCGATGAAGATAATCGGTGGACTTCTCACCGTTGATGGTGATCTGGCCGGTGCCGTCGAACAGTCTCACGCGGGCGGAAGAGGTCTTCCGGCGGCCGGTGGCGGTTGCGAGAGGAGCGGCTTTCTTGGAAAGAGTGGCTGCGGTCATGACTTTTTCACCTTCGAGGCCGGCGCGGCTAAGGGTTGAGGGGTTTGGGCCTTGTGCGGATGCTCGGCGCCGGCGTAAACAAAGAGCTTGGTCCGCATGTCATGTCCCAACGCCGTCTTCGGGAGCATTCCCCAGACGGCTTCTTTGATCGGACGGGTCGCATCCTTCGCGATCACCTGCTTCAGCTTCGGTTCACGGAGACCGCTCGGGAAGCCGGAGTAGTACTTGTAGGTCTTTTCATCGAGCTTGTTGCCCGTGTAACGGATCTTATCGGCATTGATGACGATAATGTGGATGCGGCTCGGGATGAAACGGGTGTAGTTCGGCTTGGTCTTGCCCATCAGCGTCGAAGCCAAAAGGGACGCCAAACGGCCGAGGACCTGATCTTTGCCGTCGATGATGAACCAAGAATCCTTGGCCACGAGACGGTCTTTTCCGATAGCGGTGCTTGTGCTCATATTAAATCCTTATATTCCTTCAGAGATTAAGAGTCGCATATGATATCCGAAGGGCCGGGGTTTGTCAAACACCCTTAACAAGGACTTTGGGACGCCGGACATCGGGCTTTTTGACCGGGGCAACAGCCAAGCAGAACCCAAGCGCTTCCAG
>CAZHID010000012.1:0-2036 GCA_964532445.1 uncultured Planctomycetia bacterium
AAATGCGGGGCTCACAGGAACGGTTCGATTTTGGCATAGAATACCGACATCTATCTAAGAGCGTGTGGCTCGCTCGGAGTACAATTTCTGTCAAAGATTCAGACTGGTTTGAATCGGTGCCACTCCCGCACATTATTCTCTTTCGTCTTTCCCGCATAAGCCCGGCCCTCTCTCTCAAAAGACGCCTATTCCACCCCTCTCAAATGATTACTATTGATTAATATTAGATAATCGTTATACTACTTAATAAGAATTACTTGCGATAATCGGGTTCGGTATAAAAGGAACGGAAGGGGACCCCCATGAAATCACGCATCGCGATCGTGAACGGCGTGCGCACACCGTTCATCAAAGCTTTTACCGCTTTCAACTACCTGTCTTCCAAGGAACTCGGCCGCATCGCGTTCAGTGAGGTCATCCAGCGTACCGAGATCGACCCGAACCTGATCGACGAGGTCGTCGTCGGTTCCGTCGCCACCACCTCGGACTCGGCCAACATCGGCCGCGTGATCTCGCTCCTGGCCGGTGTGCCCCAGTCCAAGCGCGCGATGACCGTCTCGCGCAACTGCGCCTCCGGCATCGAAGCCGTGACCACCGCTTACGAAAAGATCGTCTCTGGAGCCGACGATGTCGTCCTGGCCGGCGGGGCGGAATCCATGTCGAGCGTGCCATTCACGTACACGAAGAAGGCCCAGGAAGTCTTCATGAGCCTCGGCAAGGCCACGCCTGCCCAGCGGCTCCTGGCGCTCTGGAAGATCAAGGGCGAGCTCATCAAGCCGACCATCGGCCTGCAGGAAGCGCTCACCGATCCCGTCTGCGGCCTCAACATGGGTCAGACCGCGGAAGTCGTCGCCAAGGAATTCGGTATCTCGCGCCGCGAGCAGGACGAGTTCTCGCTCGCCAGCCATCAGAAGGCCGCCGCGTCCCGCGCCAAACTCGCCGAAGAGATCGTGCCCGTCCACGTCGGCCCCGATTACAAAACGACCGTCGACTTCGACAACGGCGTCCGCGAAAAGCAGAGCATGGAAGACCTCTCCAAGCTCAAACCGTACTTCGAACGCGGCACCGGGACCGTGACGGCCGGCAACGCCAGCCAGATCACCGACGGCGCGGCGGCCGTGCTCGTGATGAAGGAAGAGCAGGCCAAGGCCCTCGGCTACAAACCTCTCGGCTACATCAAGAGCTACTCCTACGAAGGTCTCGACCCGCGCCGCATGGGCCTCGGGCCCGCGTACGCGATCCCGTCCGCGCTCAAGAAAGCCGGGCTCACTCTCAAGGACATCGAACTTTTCGAGATCAACGAAGCCTTCGCCGCGCAGGTGATCGGCTGCGAACGCGCGCTCGCGAGCGACGCGTTCTGCAGGAAGGAGCTGGGCCTTGCCGGCGCCTACGGCACGCTGCGCCGCGACATCCTGAACGTCAACGGCGGCGGCATCGCGCTCGGACATCCGGTCGGCGTCACCGGCACGCGCATCATCATTACGCTTCTCAAAGAATTGGCCCGCCGCGGACAGAACCTCGGCGTGGCGTCGCTCTGCATCGGCGGCGGTCAGGGCGCGGCGATCGTTCTGGAACGGGAATAAGGGGGAACCATGGCAAACCTCAAGCTCACGCGTCTCGACTCCAACCCGGCGATCGGCATCCTGACCTTCGACTGCGAAGGCAAAAAAGCCAACGTCATGACCACCGCCCTGCGCGACGAACTCTACAAGATCGTGCAGGACCTCCAGAATTCCAAGGACCTGAAGGCGCTGCTCATCGAAAGCGCCAAGCCCGGCATCTTCATCGCCGGCGCGGACATCAACGAGATCAAGAACATTTCCACGACCGAGGACGGCGAAGCCAAGGCGCGTTCGGGTCAGGTGATGATGGACGCGATCGAAGACCTCCCGTTCCCGACCGTGGCGCTGATCGACGGCGCCTGCCTCGGAGGCGGGCTGGAATTTTCGCTCGCGTGCACCTGGCGTTTCGCGTCGTTCGATCCGTCGGTCAAGATCGGCCTGCCCGAAGTCAACTTAGGCATCATCCCGGGCTTC
>CAZHID010000012.1:2046-5972 GCA_964532445.1 uncultured Planctomycetia bacterium
GGGCTTCGGCGGAACCTGGCGTCTCCCGCGCGTCGCGGGCCTCCAGAAGGGTCTCGGCTTCATCGTGCAGGGGAAGGTGATGGATTCCAAGGCCGCGTACCGGGGCGGGCTCGTGGACGGCCTCTACCCGTCGGCGATCCTCCGCCAGTCCGCGATCGAACATTTGGAAAAAACCAAGTTCACCAAATCCCGTCCGTTCGCCAAAGCGACGAAGCTCCAGGACAAGATCATGGAAGGCACGCCCTTCGGCAAGTCGACCGTCGCGTCGACCGCCACCAAAATGACGCTCAAGCTCACCAAGGGCAAATACCCCGCGCCGATCCGCGCGATCGAGGTCGTCGTCGCCAATTACGGCGCGCCGCGCGACGCCGCCATGAAGCGGGAAGCGGTCGAATTCGGCAAACTGGTCAAGCTCGGCCAGCACCGGACGATGATCCAGGTCTTCAACCTCACCGAAAAGTATAAGAAGGAAGGCTGGACGCCCGCCGCTCCGCTGGCCGTCCACAAGTGCGCCGTCCTCGGCGCCGGCGTCATGGGAGGCGGCATCGCGCAGCTTCTGAGCTCGGGCTCGGTCCCGGTGCGGCTCAAGGACGTCAGCCATCCCGCGCTCCAGCTCGGCCTCAAGTCGTCGGCGGCCGTCTACAAAAAGGCGGTCGAGCGGCGCAAGTACAACAAGGCCGAGGCCGCTTCGCTTCAGGGGCTCATTCTGCCGACGCTGGACTACTCCGGCTTCAAGACCTGCGACCTCGTGATCGAGGCCGTCGTCGAGAACATGGACGTGAAGAAAAAAGTCTTCGCCGAGCTCGACAAGGTCACGCGCCCCGACGCGATCCTCGCGTCGAACACGTCGTCGCTCTCGGTGACCGAAATGGCCACGGCCGTGAAAGACCCCGGCCGCGTGGTCGGCATGCACTTCTTCAACCCCGTCGACAAGATGCCCCTTGTGGAGATCATCCGCGGCGAGAAGACGAGCGACGCCGCTATCGCCACGATCGTCGCGCTGTCGCGCAAGCTCCGCAAGACTCCGATCGTCGTCAAGGACGCTCCGGGCTTTCTCGTGAACCGCCTCCTCATGCCGTACCTCAACGAGGCGGCCTACCTGGCCGACGCGGGCTATTCGGTCGAAGCGACCGATAAGACGCTCCTCGACTTCGGCATGCCGATGGGCGCGTTCATCCTGCTTGATGAGATCGGCCTGGACGTCGCGTACAAGGTGGGCAAGATCCTCGAGGACGCCTTCGGCGCCCGGATGAAGGCCTGCGGCCTCTCGCACAAACTCGTGGACGCGAAGCTTCTCGGCAAAAAGAACGGTAAGGGTTTTTATGTCCATGCCGATAAGGAAAGGGCCATTAACCCCGAACTCGCCAAATTCGTTCCCGCCGGCGCGCGCACGTTGTCCGACGCGGCGGTGATCGAGCGATGCCTCTATGTGATGGTCAACGAAGCCGCGTTCTGTCTCCAGGAAGGCGTCTGCCGCGAGGCGGCGGACGTGGACCTCGGCATGATGATGGGCACGGGTTTCCCGCCGTTCCGCGGCGGTCTGCTGAGATGGGCGGACTCGATCGGCGCCGCTTCGATCGTCAAGACGCTCGAGCGTCTTCAAAAGGAAGTCGACGCGGAACGCTTCCGTCCCGCGAAACTCCTCGAAGACCTCGCTCGCGCCAACCAAACCTTCCACGCCGCGTAAGCCTGAAGGCAGGGCAAGGGTAAGGAGGTTCGATGTCCGCAGCACCCGCCAATCTGGTCCAGATCTTTGCGGACAATGCCCGCGTTGCCCCGGACCGCTCCGCGCTGTCCTTCTTCCTCGACCAACAACTCAAGACCCTCGATTGGAAAACCGTCTGGTCACTGATCCGCTCCACCTCCTCAGGCCTCAAGCGCCTCGGGCTCCAGCGGGGAATGAAAGTCGCGCTCTGGAGCGCGAACCGGCCCGAGTGGGTCGCTTCGGACATCGGAGCCCTCCTGACGGGCGGCGTGACCGTCCCCATCTACGTCACGCTCGCGGCCGCTGAGATCCGCTACATCCTCTGCGACGCGTCAGCCCGCATCCTCATCGTCGAAAACCCCGAAATGCTCGCGCGCCTGGACCCGGTCCTGCACGAATGCCCTGAGCTTTGGGGCATCATCCTGATCGAGGGGGAGTACGCGCTCAAGAACCCTCAGGCACGCCAGACCGTCGTTTCGATGAGGGATTTTTGGTCGGGGGAGGCCTGCCCGCAAGCGGAAGCCGACGAGCTCATCGGACAGCTCAAAGGCACGGACACCGCGACGATCATCTACACGTCGGGCACGACCGGTTTTCCCAAAGGCGTGGTGCTGACCCATGACAATTTCCTGTGCAACATGGACGCGGTCATCCGCTCACTGCCGCTTTCGAGTGAGGACACACATCTGTCGTTCCTGCCGCTCTGTCACGTCTTCGAACGGATGTGCGGCTACTACCTCATGTGCATGGCCCGCGCGCGCATCGTCTACGCCCGCAGCATCAACACGGTCGCCGAGGACGCGCTCAAGGCCCGCCCGACCTTCCTGATGGCGGTCCCGCGTTTTTATGAAAAAGTCCACGCACGGATCTACGAAAAAATGCTCCAGGCCTCGCCGCTGCGCAAGGCGCTCGCCGCCTGGGTGATGAAGGTCGGCCGCGCGGCTTCCGAAAAGCGCTCGCGTCCGAACGGGCGCGTCGGCCTCGGTCTAGCGCTCGCCCTCGCGGTCGGCGAGCGGCTCGCGTACCGCAAGATCCGGGAATCGCTCGGCGGCCGGATCCGCTTCTGCATCTCCGGCGGCGCGCCGCTGGCGCCCGAGCAGGCCCAATTCTTCGCCGGACTCGGCATCCTGATCCTGGAAGGTTACGGCCTGACCGAAACGTCACCCGTCATCAGCTTCAACCGCGTCAACCATTACAAGTTCGGCACCGTCGGCCTCCCGCTCGACAACATCGAGGTCAAGATCTCCGCCGCCGGCGAGATCATCGTCAAAGGCCCGAGCGTGATGAAGGGTTATTACCACAAGCCGGAAGAGACGGCCGAGTCCATCAAGGACGGGTGGTTCCACACCGGGGACCTGGGCTCGATCGACGCGGACGGATTCCTCAAGATCACCGGCCGCATCAAGGAGCTCCTGGTCCTGTCCGGCGGCAAGAAGGTCGCGACCCCCGCCGTCGAAAAGGAATATGAGAGCGCGCCGCTCGTCGAGCGCTGCGTCCTGTACGGTGAAGGGCATCATTTCCTGACCGCTCTCATCGTCCCGAATTTCCAGGAGCTTGAACGCCTGGCAGCGGCCAAGCACCCCGCGCCGCTTCCGCGTAAGGAGCTGATCGCTCAAGCCTGGGTCCGCGAGGCCTTCGAAACGCAGGTCCAGGCGGTCCGCGAGCGGCTGGCCCCGTTCGAACAGATCAAGTACTTCGCGCTCCTCGACCGGGACTTCACGGTGGAGGACGGCGAGCTCACGCCGACGCTCAAGGCGCGCCGCAAGGTCATCTGCTCCAAGTACGCTCCGCTCCTCGAACCTTTCTATGCCGCGTCCAAGCGCTCCTGACGCCGTCCACAAACCTGACGAACATTTCCTGATCGCGCGCGATGGGACGGCGGTCCATTACTGGTATTGGCCCGTCCCGGCCGGCGGTCCCGTCAAGCCGAAAGGCGTCGTCCTCATGGTCCACGGAGCGGGGGAGTACGGCGAACGCTACCGGGCCTTCGGCGAACATCTCAACTCACGGGGCTATCACGCCGCCGCCGTGGATCTCAGAGGCTTCGGGCAGAGCGGAGGACCGCGCGCGTTCGTCCGGCGTTTTTCGGATTACACCGAGGACATCGCGGCGGTCGGCACGCAGGTCCTGCGGCTCTCGGACATGTCCTCGCTCCACCTGCTCGGTCACAGCATGGGCGGTCTCGCCGCCGCTTCGGCCGCCGCGGACGAGCGGCCCGTGC
>CAZHID010000012.1:5982-16928 GCA_964532445.1 uncultured Planctomycetia bacterium
TCTCGGAGCTTCTGACCCATGACGCGACGATCGCGCGCGAGCACCGCGAGGACCCGCGGATCGTCCACTTCATGAGCGCGCGCCTCTTCTTCGAAATGCACCGCCAAATGCACCGGTTCAAGGACCTGGCCCGGCGGATCAGCGTCCCGACCGCGGTGTTCCAGGCGGAGGACGACCGTGTGGTCAACCGCCGCGCGTCCCGCACTTTTTTCGAGATCCTCCCGAACCCCGCCAAGCGCTGGACGCTCTACCCGGGCCTTTTCCACGAGATCCTCAACGAGACCTCACGCGCGGGCGTTTACGAGGATGTGGTATCTTATTTGGATTCGGTCTGATCCGAAGCAACCCGTGGAGTCCGCCGCACCTATGAAAGCGTGGTCATTCCTGACCCTCTGGTCAGGCCTCTTGGCGCTCTGGACCGTCAGCGCGGTCCCGCAGTACTTCGAATACTTGGAACGTTCCCACTTTTTACCCGCCAACCACAACGGACAGGCCGTCCTCCGATACGACTCCGGCGGCAAAGGCCATTTTGGCGCCTCGCGCAATGGGGGCCGTACACACCAAGGCATCGACCTTTTGTCCGAAATGGGTGCTCCCGTCCATGCCTCAAAAAGCGGCCGAGCGGTTTTTGTCGGCACTCAGGGCGGCTACGGCAACTACATCCGCCTGGAACACCCGGACGGCACCAACACCCGTTACGCCCATCTGACCGAAGCTCGCGCCGCCAAAGGGGACTGGGTCTGGAGGGGGCAGGTCATCGGCACCATCGGCAAGACCGGAAACGCGGACGACCCCGCCATCCTCCCGCACCTGCACTACGAGATCCGCCGCACCGAAGAGCCGCTCGACCCGACCCCGCTACTTGACCGGACTCCCGGCCAGGCACCAGCGAACCCCGCCGCGTAACTTGGAGCCATGCTTTGCGCGCCAGCAGAAAACCATGCGAGCTTCTCTTTTGGCAGGAACCGACGGCTTGACAACACCCGGCATCGTTATTAGAATAGTTAAGTATTGTTAACTTTTAAAAATAATTCCTCTATCATCGACCAAACCCACTAAAAGCCCACACCCATGTCCCAACTCGCTCAAAAGATCCAGGATGACATCAAAGCCGCGATGATCGCGAAGGACGCCGGCAAGCTCGACGCACTCCGCATGCTCAAGTCGGCGGTCAAGAACCTCGAGATCGCCAATCCCGGCAAGCCCATGACCGACGAGGCCGTATTCCTGGTCATCCAGAAGCAGATCAAGCAGCGGCAGGACGCGATCACCGAGTACGAAAAGGCCGCCCGCCCGGAGCTCGCCGTGAAGGAGAAGCTCGAGCTGGACATCCTCTCGACCTACCTGCCCAAGGCGCTCTCCGAGAGCGAGCTGCAGGCCATCATCGACGACGTCCTCAAGTCCAACGCCCTCTCGTCCAAAAAAGAATTCGGCAAAGCGATGAAGCTTGTGCAAGAAAAAACCGCCGGCAAGGCGGACAACAAACGTATCAGCGAAACCCTCAATAGGATCCTCCAATGAAAAAACCCATTACCGCCGTCATCGGCGCCGGTCAGGTCGGCGCCACCACCGCCCAGCGTCTCATCGAAAAGAACATCTCGAACGTGATCCTGTTCGACATCGTCGAAGGTCTCGCAGAAGGCAAGGCGCTCGACCTCATGGAAGCCGCGCCGATCGAAGGCCACGGCAAAGTCGTCAAAGGCACGACCAAGTACGAGGATATCGCGGGCGCTGACGTCGTCGTCATCACGGCCGGCATGCCGCGCAAGCCGGGCATGTCCCGCGAGGACCTTCTGGCCGCCAATGCCAAGATCGTCAAATCCGTGTGCGAGAACGTCAAAAAATACGCGCCGGATTCCATCGTCATCACGGTCACGAACCCGCTCGACATCATGACCGATCTGGCCGCGAAGCTCCTCGGCTTCCCCAAGAACCGGGTGTTCGGCATGGCCGGCGTGCTGGATTCGGCCCGGATGCGCTATTTCATCTCACTCGCGCTGGGCGTCGAGCCGCACCGCGTGAGCTCGCTCGTCCTCGGCGGCCACGGCGACCTCATGGTCCCGGTCACGAGCCAGATGCTCTGCGACGGCAAACCCGTGACCTCCATCTCGGAAGCCGACCGCAAGGCGATCATCGAGCGCACGCAGAACGGCGGCGCTGAGATCGTGAAGCTCCTCAAGACCGGCAGCGCGTTCTACGCGCCGGCCAGCTCCGTCGCCCAGATGGTCGACGCGGTCCTCAACGACAAACCCCAGGCCCTCCCGGTCTGCGCGCACTGCAACGGCGAATACGGCGTCAAGGACATGTACTGCGGCGTCGTCGCCAAGCTCGGCAAGAACGGGATCAAGGAGATCGTCCAGGTCCCGCTCACGCCGGAAGAGAAAAAAATGCTCCAGGACTCCGTGGACAAGGTCGGCGCCGGCATCCGCGAAGTCGCGGCGATGAGCTTCTAAGGCGCGCCATGAAGATCCACGAATACCAAGCCAAGGAACTTTTCCGCAAATACAACATCCCGGTGCCCCAGGGCGGCGTCGCCCGCACCGCTTCTGAAGCGTCCGCGCGATTCAAGGACCACGGCGCCAACGGCGTCATGGTGAAGACCCAGATCCTCGCGGGCGGCCGCGGCAAGGCCGGCGGCATCAAGAAGGCCTCCAGCGCCGCGGAAGCGGAAACGCTCACTCAAGGCTTCATCGGCTCCACGCTCAAGACCTACCAGGGCGGCGGAAAAGGGGAGGTCGTCAAGGCGGTCCTGATCGAGGAGCGCCGCGCGTTCACCAAAGAGTTCTACATGGCCATCACCGTCGGCCGTTCCGAAGGCCTGCCGGTCCTGATCTTTTCGGAAGCCGGCGGCATGGACATCGAAGAGGTCGCTCACAACTCCCCCGAGAAGGTCCTCAAGGTCGCTTTTGACCCCGAGACCCAGGTCTCCGCGGCCCACTTCGCGGCCAAGCTCAAGCTGACCGCCGAAGCCGAGCCCCTGCGCGCGGAGTTCGCCGCGACCTCCGAGAAACTCGCCAAGCTTTTCATCGGCCTCGACGCCGCGCTGGTCGAGATCAACCCGCTCGTTCTCAAAGCCGAAGGCGGTCTCCTGGCGCTCGACGCCAAGGTCGCGTTCGATGAAAACGCCCTGTTCCGCCATCCGGAACTGGAAGCGATGAAGGACCCGGACGAGGACGATCCCAAGGAACAGCGGGCCAAGAAATTCGGCCTCAACTACATTTCGCTGGAAGGCAACGTCGGCTGTCTCGTGAACGGCGCGGGACTGGCGATGACCACCATGGACGCCATCAAGGGAGCCGGGGGAGACCCGGCCAACTTCCTCGACGTCGGCGGCGGCGCCACGAAGGAAGCGGTGGCGGAAGGCTTCAGCATTATGCTCGAGGATCCGAACGTCAAGGCCATTTTGGTCAACATCTTCGGCGGCATCATGAAGTGTGACATCATCGCCCAAGCGCTGGTGGACGCTTCCCGCAAGATCGGCGTCAAGATCCCGCTCGTCGTCCGCCTTGAGGGGACCCGGGTCGAGGAGGGGCGCGAGATCCTCAAGAATTCCGGTCTCAAATTCCACGTCGAGACCAGCATCGCGGACGCGGCTCAAACAGCCGTCCGGCTGGCGAAAGCCTGATCGAAACAGACTTTCATAAGAAAGGTTAAGCATGTCAATTTTGATCAATAAAAATACCAAAGTTATCTGCCAGGGCATCACCGGCAAGGCCGGAAGCTTCCACGCGCAGCAGTGTCTCGCATACGGCACCAAGCTGGTCGGCGGCGTGACGCCTAAAAAGGGCGGCACGGACGTCGGCGGCATCCCGGTTTTTAACAGCGTCGCGGAAGCCAAAGCCGGCGTCGGAGCCGACGCCACCATGGTCTACGTGCCGGCGCCTTTTGCCCTAGCCGCGATCAAGGAAGCCGCGGACTCCAAGATCCCGCTCATCGTGGTTATCACCGAAGGCATCCCGACGGTCGACATGATCAAGGCCAAGAAATACGCCACCGAGCGCGGCTGCCGGATCATCGGCCCCAACTGCCCGGGCATCATCACGTCCGAGGAGTGCAAGATCGGCATCATGCCCGGCTATATCCATAAGAAGGGCGTTGTCGGCATCATTTCGCGCAGCGGCACGCTGACCTACGAAGCCGTCTGGCAGACCACCCAGGCCGGCCTCGGCCAGACCACTTGCGTCGGCATCGGCGGCGACCCCGTCATCGGCTCCTCGTTCATTGACCTGCTGACCCTATTCAAGGATGATCCCGAGACCAAGGCCATCCTGATGCTGGGCGAGATCGGCGGAAGCCAGGAAGAAGAGGCCGCGGCATACGTCAAAGCCAACATCAAGAAGCCTGTTGCCGCCTTTATCGCCGGCCAGACGGCTCCCAAGGGCAAGCGTATGGGTCATGCCGGAGCCATCATCTCGGGCTCCTCAGGCACCGCCGAGGAAAAGTACCGTGTCCTCGCGGCCAACGGGATCAAGACCATCCACAATCCCAGCGCGATCGGGCCGACCCTCAAAGAAATGCTGGGGGTCCGCTAAGCCAATGAGCAAGGACCACTCGTTCGACATCGTTTCTCAGGTCGACCTCCAGGAGGTCACCAACGCCGTGGAGCAGTCCCGCAAGGAAGTGGCCACCCGCTTCGACTTCAAGGGCTCGAACAGCGCGATCGACTGGAACCTCCAGGAAAAGAAGATCACGCTCAAGACTGAGAACGAACTTCGCCTCAGGTCCCTGCGCGACATCCTGGACACCAAATTCGCCAAGCGCCAGGTCTCCCTCAAGTGCATCGATGAGGGCGAGACCGAGGCCGCGACGGGAGGGTCGGTGCGCCAGGTGCTCACGATCAAGCAGGGGATCGCCGCGGACAAAGCCAAAGAGATCGTCAAATTCATCAAAGGCTCCAAATTAAAGGTCCAAACCCAGATCCAGGACGACCAGGTGCGGGTTCAGGCAGGTAAAATTGACGACTTGCAATCAGCTATTCAAATGGTAAAATCGCAAGACTTTGGCATCGACCTGCAGTTTATAAATTACCGATAAACCGCACGGCTGATAAGCATTGTCGTTTTTTGCTTGAATATTCATAGGTCTCGTGTTAAAGTAACATCCGAGTTGGAAACAACTCTTGAATCGTCAACTTAAAAGGGGGACATCGTACATGAAGAAGTTTTTTGCCGCAGCCTTGGTCGCGGGCGTAGCCGCCACCAGCGCCGCTCCTGTGTTTGCCGTTGAGCAGAACACTGGTGACGAGCGCGTCGAAAGCGTCAAGCGCGGCGCTCATAACACCAACTGGGCATGGACCGAAGTGGTCGACAATGCCGGTAAGGAAGCGGGCAAGGCCAAGGCCAACGATCCGATCGATCAGTCCGTCGGCGTTGCCGCCGGCAGCGTCATCGGCGTGCGCAAGGGCATCCATCGCTTTGGCGCCGGCGCCATCGACCTGCTGACCTTCTGGATCCCGAAGAAGCAGTCGCTCATCACTCCCGACGAGCCGACCCTCAAGTAAGCTTCTCGCGAGGCTTTAAATAGCCGGGTGGGCCTTAACCCACCCGGCTATTTTTTTTAATCATTTTCAAGGAGCTCTGACGTGAAAAAACTCCGGCGCAACCGAGCGAAGTCTTCCGATCCCGATCAGGGCCTGATCGCCAGTCACATCAGGTCCATTCTGGCCGATCTTGGGGAAAACCCCCGCCGCGAGGGCCTTCTGAAGACCCCGAAGCGTGTCGAGGCTTCCTTGCGCTTCCTGACCGGGGGGTACACCCAGTCCGTCGAGCAGGTGCTCAATAAGGCGATCTTCCACGAGACCTACGATGAAATGGTCGTCGTGAAGGACATCGATGTTTTCAGCCTCTGCGAACACCATCTTCTGCCGTTCTACGGCAAATGCCATGTGGCCTACATCCCGAACGGCCGGATCATCGGCTTGAGCAAGATCCCGCGGATCGTGAACATCTTCATGCGGCGGCTGCAGGTCCAGGAGCGTCTCACCACCCAGATAGCAGAATGTCTGATGGGCGCGCTCAATCCCCACGGAGTCGGTGTCGTGATGGAAGCCACTCACTTGTGCATGTCCATGCGCGGGGTCGAAAAGCAGCGCGCCACCTGCACCACGAGCTCACTGCTCGGGTCTTTCCGCTCGGACCGCGGGACCCGGATGGAGTTCATGAACCTGATCCAGTCGCCCGGAAGAGGCTGACGCTCCCGACCATTCCTTCATGCCGAAACGAACCGTCCGCGTCGCACTGCTCCAGCTGAACCCCGTTGTAGGGGACCTGTCGGCGAATGCCGAGCGGATCCTCCGGGCGCTGAGGGCCGCTGAAGGGCAGGGGGCTCAGATCGCGATCACCCCGGAGCTCTGTCTGACCGGTTATCCGCCCGAGGACCTGTTGTTCCGCCCCGCTTTTGTCCGCGCCGCCCGGCAAACCTTAGGGCGGATCGCCGCCCAGACCCGGGGCACCGCGCTCATTTGCGGTTATCCGGAACTGGTCCCTGGAGCCGGCGTCCGCCGCCCCTCGTCCGCTTTGACCGCGTCGGACCTGCGAAACTCAGCCGCGGTCCTGCGCTCAGGCCGCGTTCTTGCCAACTATCAAAAGATCGCGCTTCCCAATTACGGTGTCTTTGATGAACGCCGGTATTTTTTGCCGGGAACCCGTCCGCTCATACTGAGCTTGGGTTCCTGCCGCGCGGCCGTCAGTATCTGTGAGGACCTTTGGCCGGAAGCCCGCGGCGCCTATCTGGACCCGGTCCAGAAGGCCGCGCCCGGCCTTCTGATCAATCTGTCCGCCTCACCCTTCGACCGGAATAAATTTCCCGCCCGTCTGGATGCGATGCGCCGCGCGGCGCGGCAGACCGGCGCTCATCTGATCCACGTCAATCTGATCGGAGGGCAGGATGAGCTCATTTTTGACGGCCGGAGCTTCGTCATGGATCCCAAAGGCCGCGTCCTTGCCTTGGCCAAAGCCTTTAGCGAAGATTGTCTGGTCGTGGATGTCCCCATCGGCCCGGGCATTGCCGGAAGCACCTCCAGGACCGCTTTGTCGGCCCGGGTCCCGCAAGCGGTGAAGTCCGGCTCCGATGAAGAGACCCTGGCGGCGATCGAGCTATCGCTCAGGGATTACGTCAACAAGAACGGGTTTTCTTCCGTCGGCGTGGCCATGTCCGGCGGCATCGACTCAGCGCTCGTCGCCGCGATCGCGGTCCGGGCGCTCGGAGCCGGCCGCGTGACCGGCGTCACGCTCCCATCCCGCATCACAAGCCCCCAAACGTTGCGGGACGCCGTCTCTCAGGCCAAAGCCATGGACATCCGCTTCCATCGGATCGCGATCGCGCCGATCGTTTCCGGTTTTCTCAAAGCCCTTGCTCCGTCCGTCCGCGGCACCTCAGGCGGGGCCATGGAAGAGAACCTGCAGGCCCGCGTCCGCGGGACCCTGATGATGGCGCTGTCGAACCGCATGGGTTTTTTACTTCTGGCGACCGGCAACAAGAGCGAGCTTGCGACCGGATACTGCACGCTCTACGGCGACATGGCGGGCGGCTTCGCGCCGCTCAAGGACTTGAGCAAGGATTGGGTCTACCGGCTCGCCAAATGTGTGAACCGTTTGGAGGGTCGGTCGGTGATCCCGCTCAGCGTGATCCGGCGCGCCCCTTCCGCCGAGCTCAAGCCCGGTCAAAAAGATCAGGACACTTTGCCGCCGTATCCGGAACTCGATCTCATCCTAGAGGGTCTTGTAGAAAAGGACCTCGCCGGCGAGGAACTGATCCGTCGCGGCAGGAAGGCCAAATGGGTCCTGGACACCGCTCAGCGGGTCTACGTCAACGAGTATAAGCGCCGCCAAGCGCCGGTCGGCCCCAAAGTCACCCCCAAGGCCTTCGGCCGCGACCGCCGGATGCCTATCACGCAAAAAGGCGGGCCCTCATTTTGAAACACCTGACCGACGCCGCAATCGCCAGGCTCATCTCCCCACAGACCGCCTTGAAGCTGGCTGAGAAGGCCTTCCGCGCCTGGGGCGAACACCGGGTGCAGATGCCCGCGAAGGTCTATCTGACGCTGCCGGAAGGCGACTTCCGGGCCATGCCGGCCTACATCCGTTCCGGGGCAGGGGGAGTCGTGGGCGTCAAATGGATCAGCGTCTATCCGGGCAATATCGCCAAGGGCCTGCCCGCGGTGAACGGGACCCTGCTTTTGAGCGATGCTGGCAACGGGCGATTAAAAGCCGTCATGGACGCGAACGTGCTGACGGCTCTCAGGACCGGCGCCGCCGGTGCCCTGGCGACCCGACTTTTGGCGCGGCCTGATGCGGACCGCCTGCTCGTGGTCGGTGCGGGCGTTCAATCCGTCTATCAGATCCTGTGTCATCTGACCCTCCGCCGCTGGGCCTCGATCCAGGTGTGGGCGCCAGACCCGCTCCAGAGCCGCCGGTTCATCGAACGACTCAAGCCCGCGCTCCGCAAGCAGGTCACGCCCGCGGACACGCTGCACAAGGCTGTCGCTCAGGCTGATGTCATCTGCACCTGCACGCCGTCCCGCAAGCCGCTTATCAAGTCGGCCTGGGTCATGCCCGGCACGCATATCAACGCGATCGGCGCGGACGCGCCGGGCAAACAGGAGCTCGAGATCGCGCTGCTCAAAAGATCCCGCCTGTTCGTTGATGACTGGGTCCAGGCAAGTCACTCCGGTGAGATCAACGTGGCGCATAGCCGCGCCGTCATCCATCGCCGTGATATCGAATCCGACCTTGGGACGGTCCTCGTCCGGAAAGCCGGATTCAAGCGAAAGGTGGGGGACATCACCGTTTTTGATTCGACCGGATTGGCTGTGCAGGATATGATGATGGCGGATCATGCGGCCAAATATGCTTAAATACCAGACTTCCAACCCAGATTCATTCGCCGGACGCCCGCCGCTTCGAGCGCGCGCCCGGAGGTGGGCTGGATTATTCCTGCTCCCGATCGCGGCGTTCTTACATCAGCTGCCCGCGGCCGCGGTCCAACCCGACCATTACCAGAGCGACGCCGCCGACCTGACCCGTTCCGCCGATACCGTCCTCATCGGCCTGCTGGAAAAACAGGAGATCGGCATCTCCGATACGCTCACGGACATACGGATCACGCGGGTTTTTAAGGGTGCTTTTCAGCCGGGTCAGTCGGTCCGGGTCAAGATCCGCTCCGGGCGGGTCATGATCTCACAGGACCAACCGGACATGACCGGCGTGCGCCAGGCGGTCTTTTTCCTGAAGGATCCGGCGGATCCCAAAGATCCCCATGTCTTTCTGCAGGATAATTATGGATTCAAGCCCATCATCAATGACAATGTCTACACCAATCCTCAGGACCCGATGCAAACGGTCAAGTTGAAGAAGTACCAGGATGCGCTGGCGGCGGCCGTTCCCAAAGGTCCCAAATGAGCCAGTTTTCGGTCGAGCACAGTTATCACACCAAAGACCAGTCTCTGGTCATCCATATCGACGGCGAGTTCAAGGGGGTCAATGTCCGGGACTTCGAAAAGGACCTCTTGTCCGAGATCCGCTCCGGGAAGGCCAAGACGGTCATTTTTGAGCTCTCCAAGGCCTCCTACGTGGACTCCGCGGCCATCGAGTTCCTGTTCAACTGCGCCAAGATCTGCAAGGAAGCGGGGCAGACCCTCCGCTTGTCCAATCCACGCGACAATATCCGCAAACTCTTCAATATTTTGAGGGTTGAGCGGATCATTCCGATCGAAAACTCCTAGCCGCCGGCAACCGGCCGGGAAGGCCCGCCGGTCAGACCCTTTGAACGCACTCCTCCCTCACAAATATATTACATAACATATATTATAGGACATTAGACATATATGGGGATCGGGCTCCCCGAGCCGCACCCGGAACCCCTCATTCCTGGGTGTCTTTAGACGGGGTCCGCTTGGTTGATTTGAGGGCCTGATCCTGCCGAAGATACTGGCGGATCGCTTCGATGACCAGCTCGGAACGGTACTTCTCCTGCTCCAGCGCCATCATGTCCAAGCCCTTTAAGAGCTCCCTGGGGAGCCTTAGGGCGATCATTTGGGACCTCATCAGCCGCTTCTTCATGGTGTTATCCTCAGCTGTATCTTCATTTGTAATACATTTGTATGTGTCATTGTGGATTCTGATGTGCATTCAGGGGTTCGTGGGGTCCGATCTCGGGCCAGTTATTGGGTTATTTCGTACCGCCGGAGGGCGTGGTTGTAGACGATGTTGTGCGGCAGCGCGGCGTTGACGCCGTACTTCTTGAACAAGGTGGCGATCCCGCTGTCCGGGTAGGCCATGTACTCACGGTATTCGATGTGGACGGTCCGGGGCTCGGCTGGCGGCCGGTTCCCGAGCCGGGATTTCAATCGGTCCAGGACCGCGATCGTCGGCCCGGATTGGTTCAGCGTATAAAAGTGAAAGTGGCGGGCTCCGTGGTCCATGAGGTCAGCGACTTGGCGGACCGCGTAATCGATGCCGAAGGCCTCCATCGAGGCATCGTCGGAAGCATAACGCTCGATGGCCGCCTGAAGCTCTTGAGGGACGCTGCAACGCGATAATTCGACCATCTTCTGGACCATCCTGGCCTTGGTGACCATCATGACCCCGATCGAAATAGGGACTTGTATCCCCCGCTTCACCAGCCCATCCCGGAAGGCGTAGAACGCCGAATTATCGAAGAAGAGCTGTGTGATGATGCCGTCGGCGCCTTTTTTGACCTTGGCGGCCAAGTGATCCCAATCCTTTTCCTTGGATTCGGCTTCGGGGTGACCCTCGGGGCATCCCGCGACCAGCAGACTGATGTATTCCGGCGTGCCCTCCGGCTTCGAACGGACGTATTCGACCAACTCCGAAGCATAACGGAATGATGCGGCGGGCGGCGCGGCAGGTTCCGCTCCGGCCGGAACGCCGTGTGGGCGGTCGCCGCGCAGGACCAGCAGGTTATGGATCCCGGTCCCGGCGAAGCGG
>CAZHID010000012.1:16938-22827 GCA_964532445.1 uncultured Planctomycetia bacterium
CGCCCGGTCAGCGATGGCACGCCGCTGGCCGGTGGTGGGGCATTTGACGATGGCACGCTCTTTACGCTGACTTTGACGCCTGCAGGCCTGGAAATCAGCACACCTGATGCTGCTGAGTTTGTGCCCCGCGTCATGCCCAGCGCGGTGAAATGGGCCAGGGGCAGGAGCCCCATGCCATGCGTTAAATGAGAAACGACGTCCAGAGAGTTCCGGATCGTGCTGCCGCCAGCGCCCCAGGTCACGCTGCAGAAGTCGGGATGATGGGCGAATTTGAGCTCAGCGACGGCGTCAAATAGCCGTTCGGAGCTGGCGCGGTCCTTTTCTTTGGGAGGAAAAAACTCGTAGGAAATGCGGACACCCGGCTTCCGGATGACGTCGCCCACGAACGGGGTCACGAAAGAGCTCATACCGGTCCTTCCAATGCCGGGGCTATCTGAGCCCCCGCTGGATCATGTATTTTTCAAGGCGGCGCAGACCCTCCTTGATCTTGCTGACATCCAGCGCGTAGCTGAACCGGACCCGGGTGGGGTCGCCGAACCAGGCGCCGTCATACGTGATCATCCGGTAGTCGTAGAAGAGGTCGTTCACGACCCGGTTGGAGTCAGCGAATTTGGGAAACACATAAAAGGCGCCTTCGGGCTTCCAGAGATCAAGACCCAGGTCGACCATGCCCTGATAGATCAGGTTGCGGCGCTCTTTCCAGATGGCGACCTGCTTTTTCACATAACTCTTGGGGGATTTGGTCGCGGCGTAGGCCATTTCCTGGCCCAGAATGTTCGTGTTCATTGAGAGGTGGGTCTTGTAGGTGACGCAGGTGTCGAGGACCTCCTGGTCGGTCGAATACAGATAGCCGACGCGCAGGCCGCACATCGCGAACGTCTTGGAGAAGGAGTTGATCGTGATCACGTGAGAGCCTTTGAAGAAGTAGTTCTCGCGCTCGTAGATCAGGTCCTTGTAAACCTCGTCCGAAACGATGTAGATCCCCTTCTGCTGCGTGATCTTTTCGATCTCGCGCAGCACAGGGATCTCCTGGATGCTGCCCGTCGGGTTCGACGGCGAGTTGATCATCACGGCGCAACAGCCTTCCAGGTTCTTCTTGAAGTTCTCGAGGTCGATCTTGCCGTTCTTCAGATCGTAATAGCGGGCTTCCAGGTTCGCGTAGCGCGCGTTGTGCGGGTACGAATAGTAATACGGACGAGGGAGCAGCACGCGCTTGCCCTTGTTCGCCAGGAAGCGGAACACCAGCGTGATGGCTTCGCTCGCTCCGTTGGTGATCAGGAACTGGTCCGGATTCGAGCGCGGGTATTGCTTGGCGAGTTCCTCGCGAAGCTGGACCTGCCCCTGGACGAGACCGTATTTGAAGTCCTTGAATTTGGGCAGGATCTTGAAGATCTGGCTGGGAGGCGGCAGGTCAGGCTGTCCCGACCCGAAAGAAATAAGGTCCTTGCCGTCCCCTTTTCCGATGAAAAAACTCGGCGAATTGATCGCCATGCGCTTGGATTTCATGAAACTCTCTTTGTGTGGGCGGGTTAGGGTTTGGAGCGTTCCTGCAGCTCTTCCAGAGTGGTCTTGAGCGCGGCGCGGGTCGTCAGGAGGCGGTCCTCCGCCGAAGAAAGCGCCTGACACTTTTCAAAATAAGCCGCTTTAAGAGCTGCCATCTCGGCCTCGAGGCGCTGGCGGTCTTCGGAATGGCGGCGGATCGATTGGTCGATCTTCTGCTCCAGTTCACGGCAAACCTCGGTCGCGCTCTGGAGCGCGGCAGTCTTGGACTCAAGGCGGGTCTCGAGGTCCGAAAGACCTCCGCGAAGGGTCTCGACAAGGAGCTGCTGGGCGTCCCGGCTCTGGACGAGCGCCTGAACTTCCGAGCGGGATGTTCCGAGATCCCGCTGAAGGTCGGAAAGGACCTTTCGCGATTGCCACAGCTCGGCTTCGCAGTTCTGAAGGTTCTGGTCGGCCAACTGCAAGGCGCTGTTCTTCAGGCCGATCTCGGCAGCGTGTTGGGTCAGGGTCCGCGCAAGCTCCATTCGAAGCGCTTCGATCGTCCTCGTCTGTATCTGCAGCGAGCTCTGGAGCTCGGCCGCCGACCGCTCAAGACGAGCCGCTTCAGCGGCCCGTTCGACCGCGGCGGTCTCCAGGTCAGCGCGCAAGTCCTCCAGGGCGCGGCCCAAAGCGGTCCGCTCATCCATCAAAGCGTCTTTTTCCTGAAGGAGACGCTGATGCTCTTGTTCGAGCGTCCGATAACGGGTCTCTTGTTCGGTCAGCTCACGGCCGCGCAAGTCGCGGTCCTGTTCCACGGCTCTTTTATCCTGCTCGAGAACGCGTTTGTCCTGCTCGAGAGCGCGTTTGTCCTGTTCGAGCGATTCCTTTTGCCGTCCAAGAGCCTCTTTGTCCTGGCGCTCAGCGTCCAAAAGAGCCGCTTGGCGCTCGAGCGCTTCGCGATGGACGCCGGACATTAATTCGAGGTCCAATTGCAAGGCCTTGATCTGGGCCAACAATCCCTCGCGCCTCTCCCCTTCCAAATGGATCCGCTCGTCCCGCCGGTCCAGCTCGAGGCGCAGCTCAGCCGCGGAGCGCTCAGCATCCGCCGCCCGTCGCTGCAATTCCATGATCTGCTGACGCGCGGATACGAGCTCCGCCGCAGCGGCTTCCGACGCGCGGCCGGAGTCCCGCGAAAGCCGTTCGATCCCGGATTCCGCTTCGGCGAGTTCGTTCCTTAAATGGGCCAATTCGTCGCCCTGCCGTGAGAGACGGTCAACCAACTCAGCGTTCAAGCGCAAAATGCTGTTCGCGTCCGTCTTGAGGGCCGATTCGGCCGCGCCAAGGGCGCTCAGTTGAGCGCGCAGAACCTCCAGCTCGACCGACTGTCCTTTTAACGCATCAAGCTCAGCGGTCAACGCGCCGATCTGGGAGCTCAAACGGGAATTTTCAGTGAGAAGCCGGTCGTGCGTCTCGCGGCCGGCGGCTTGCGCGTCCTTGAGCGCCTGAGCTTCCGATTCCAGCGCGGACTGGGCCCGGGTAAGGCGGTCGTTCTGGGTTTGTAGCTCGTTCGCGCGGAGGATCAGCTGGTCCAGGAGCTCGGAGTCTTGCACGATCGGCAATGAGGGCTCCGCTTCCGGCAAGCGGCCGACGATCGTGATCCCGTTGTCGGACGGATCGTCCTGAGAGGACCAGCGGGACCGCGGGGCGGGCTCCGAGACCGCGCGATCCTTGCACCACCGGTACAGCCGGGCGGTGAGAGGATCCTGATCTCCGGGGTCGGTCAGCGACGCGGGGTCTTCCGTCGTCAGAAGATCGTCCAGCCATTCGCGGCGTGATCTCCACGCGTCCGCGCAGCGATCGAACTCATGCGCCGCTTCCGCGAGCGGACCTGAGGCGACGCCCTCGCCTTCGCTCTGGCGCTCAGGCTTACGGCCCAATCTCAGGCTCCGGAGAGCTTCCGTGAGCTTGGCGGCGGGTGTGTCCACGAATTTCCTGGCATAGCTCCAGATCAGCAGCAACGCGAACGCCGCGGCCAGGACCGACGCGAGGAGCGCGTCCCGCGTGGCCCGGTCGACCTTGCCGCTGAAAAATCCCCGGTATTCGCGCAACAGCGCGGTCGCCGTCACGTGGAATTCCGTCGTCAGGTCGGACAGCGTTTTGAGCTGGATCGAACGTTCCACATCTTCATTCGCGAGCATCAGGAATTGGTTCGAAACAGCCGTGAAACGTTCGAGCGCGGTCTTCTGCTGTTCAAGATTAAAAACGACATCGGCGTTCGTGGGAGCCGGGACCGCGATCGCGTCCCCTCCGTCGACCTCGATGGAACCGCCTTCCGTCAGTATGCGCGTGGTTTCATAGAGCCTGAGGCGGGTGGCCTGGTAATCCGCCGGGATGCCGTGAGCCACGAACAGAACTTCCTTCACATGCTGTTGGATCAGCATCCGCTGGCGCTCGGCCAGCTCGACCGCGACGGCGTTCACATCCCACCAGGAAACACCTGAGTTCAAGTGCCGGTCATAGGTCTGCACCAAGGCGTCCCCGGCTGCCTGGAGCTCAAGACTTTGCCGATAAAGCTCGTCAAAAAGCTGTTCCCGATGCTGGCTCAGACGGTTGGCGTCCATGAACGCCGTGGATTGCCGAACGATCTTCTGGCGCATTTGAGACATGCGGTCCAAGGACGCGCGGAAACGGGAAGCGTCGGCGGGAGGACGGACGCGGAGACCTTGAGTATCCGCATCCAATGTCATTTCGCCGCCATGCGTCAGAACGGTCAGGGAGCGCGCCCATTCCTTTGAAGTCTTGTCGTAATTCACAGGCACACCGGATGACGCGAGCAGGATCTCCTTGGCATACCGTTGGTTCAGGACCCGCTGCAGTTGAGCCGCCTCAAAAAGCGAGTGCGCGCCCATCAGCTGATGCAGCGCGAAGATCAGGTAGGCCGCGATCAAAAGTCCCGGGACGAGGATGAGCGCCTGCAAACGGAGGACCCCCGAAGCCATTGACGTCGAAGCTGCTGAAGGTTTGGCGGGATGCTCGGAAGACCGGGACTCTGACGCGGATGGCGGGACGGTAGAGGAGCCCGGACGGGACGCCTCAACCCTCGAATGGGTTATATCCTTTATTACGTGTTTATCTGTTTCGCTCATTAGTGATTAATATAGACCAGGGTTAGACGAATAACAACCAAAATTTGACATCCCGTCATGTAAAATATTTTTTGGGCTAACTATTGAATTATTTTGATTACTAATGTATACCATCACTTATGATAGTTAAATGGTGCTAATTATATGTTAAAACGAAGAAAAAACCGCATCGCGATCCTAGCGGTCCTCGCCGCCTTCAGTCTCTACCTGGGCGGGCCGGACAAGGTCGGTGCCCAACCGCTGGAGATCGATATGGCGGTCCGTATTCCAGGTCCGCCCCTTGTTCTGATCAGGCCGCTGGAACTTTCCTTGGAACAGCGGATGAGCGCTCAGCAGATCATCTGGGAATGTCGATTGGAAGATGAGTTCCGCGCGTCCAGCCGGGTCCGTCGAACCACCGGCGCCCAAGACCTGAACGACAACCCTCTCCCCGCTCTCTCCGCCTTCCTGGCCGACGCCTACCGGGCCGTCAATTCCTAAAGGTCCGCGCCGCGCGTTTATGCGCGCTTGTCGATCGGAACGTAAGCGTTCAGCACCGGGCCGGTGTAGATCTGCCGGGGCCGGGCGATCTTGACCCCTGGAGCCATCAGCATTTCGCGCCAGTTGGCGATCCACCCCGGCATGCGGCCGATCGCGAACATCACGGTGAACATGTTCACCGGGATGCCGATGGCGCGCAGGATGATCCCGCTATAAAAGTCCACGTTCGGGTAGAGCTTGCGTTCGATGAAGTAGGGATCCTTGAGCGCGACTTCTTCGAGCTGCTTAGCCAGATCGAGCAAGGGGTCATGGATACCCATTTTATTCAGGATCCGATCGCAGGCTTCTTTGAGGATCTTGGCCCGAGGGTCAAAGTTCTTATAGACCCGATGGCCGAAGCCCATGAGCCGGGATCCCGCCTTTTTCTCCTTCACCTGTGTCACGAACGAGCGGATGTCGGTCCCCTCTGTGTGCAGCTCGGTCAGCATTTCGATGACCGCCTGGTTGGCGCCGCCGTGCAGCGGGCCCCAGAGCGCGCAAACGCCGGAGGAGACGGAGGCGTAGAGGTTCGCCTGACTTGACCCGACCATGCGGACGGTCGACGTGCTGCAGTTCTGCTCGTGGTCCGCGTGAAGCACGAGGATCATTTCGAGAGCGCGCGCCGCGTCCGGATCGACCTGGTACGGCTCAGCCGGCACCGCGAACATCATGTTCAGGAAATTCTCCACATAGGAAAGCCTGTTGACCGGCCCGATGAAGGGCTGTCCAATGGACTTCTTGTGCG
>CAZHID010000012.1:22977-23327 GCA_964532445.1 uncultured Planctomycetia bacterium
CGGTGAAAAAGCGCTTCATGTCCTCGTGGATCATGGAATGGTGCGTGATCTGACTGACGAACGGCTCAAGTTCTTTTTTGGTCGGAAGCTTGCCGTAGATCAACAGGTAGGAAACTTCAAGGAAGGTGGACTTTTCCGCGAGTTCCTCGATAGGAATGCCGCGATATCGCAGGATCCCCTTGTCGCCGTCGATGTAGGTGATGGAGCTCAGGCAGGAACCGCTGTTCGCGTAGCCGGGATCGAGCGTGATCGCGCCGGACTCAGCGCGCAGGTTCGTGATGTCGATCCCGCGCTCGCCTTCGGAGCCCTCATGGACAGGAAGTTTCACCACTTTGTCGCCGGGCAACTTC
>CAZHID010000012.1:23443-24844 GCA_964532445.1 uncultured Planctomycetia bacterium
AGGGAGAATTCGCCGGAAAGGGAGAAAAAAGCGGACGAAAAACTAGAATTTAAGCTCTTGGTTCGAGGTGTCCTGGGTCACGAAGCAGACGCCGACGTTGTACGAATCGCTCGCGGGGTCCTCTTCCAAGCGGACGACCCGGCCAAGAAGCCCCTTCTGATAAACGACGGCGCGCTTTTCGATCTCCTTGCAGATCTTGAGGGTGCGAAGGTCCATGTCCATCCAAAGGATGCTGGCGATCTTGGGCAGAATGGAGGAGGAAAAAAGGATCCCTGTCTCGCTCACGTTCGACGTCGTTCCGAGGCGAACGGGGCCCGCGTCCGATCCGTCGATCATCTTGAACTTCACCGGGTGGCGGAAGTCGAGACGAAAGTACTCACGGCGGTCCTGCGCGCTTTGAGGGGTCGATTTGCGGGGTTCGGATCTCATAATGCCTCCGTGGGCAAGTATAGTACCGGCGGGACGCTATTTCAAGGCGCTCAAAAAAAATCGTTCAGAAGAGGTCCGTCTCCTGGGCATATGTGTGCCGGCATTCCTTGCAAAAAATGAAGCCGGCCGCTTTGGCGTCCAGGCTCGATTCGAAGCGCTGCAAATGGGCTTTGCTGACCCCGCGGAGACTCGGGCATCCGACGAAGTGGTACTTGCGCGTCATCTGATCCGCCATGAAGATGAACTTCCGCTCAACCTTGTTCTCGTGCTCCCAGAGCCCGGCGCCGTCCTTGCGGGCGTGCGTGGAAGCCCGGCGGAGCGCCTCTGCGTGCTGGAGATTGGGCGGATCGATCTTGAGCTTCGCGTAGCCCGCCTCGACCATGCGAAGGTTGGCGAAAGTCCCGTCCTCCAGATACACGAAGCCCTGATAGACGCCGTCATCGTTCTTGATCTGGGACCCGAACTCGACCCGGATCCGCTGGTCCATAAGGAGGGTCCGATTGAAATCAGCGGCCTGCTTGCCGTACTCACGCACCTTGGGGTCGACATGGACCAAGGGCGGCGCTTTGATGGACGAGTAAGCGACGAGCGTTCCTGTATCCAGCCGGAACGTGTCCCCCGTCAGGACTTCCGCGACCCGGTAGAACTTGGGCGGTGCGGACGGGGCCGAGGGTTTGGCGGCGGACTCGGCGGCGGGAGCGGCCCCGGAGACCGAACTGATAAGAACCGCCAGCAGCATCCCCGCGGCGGCGCGGCGCGTAAGGTTGATTTTTTTCAGTGAAAAGTCGGCCCTGTTCTTGAGGGACTTCAAGTGGCTAGTTCGATTCCTGAAGGATCTCAAGAGTGTGCTCGGCGTCGCGGGTCTTGAGGACCAGCATCGCGACATCCAGATTGGGATTGGCAGTGCAGTAGGCGTATTCAATGTTGTCGTCCGCGCGGGCAAGCGTCGTCGAGATCTTACCCAATGAGCCG
>CAZHID010000013.1:0-213 GCA_964532445.1 uncultured Planctomycetia bacterium
TGATCGCCGACGGGAAGACCCGCGTCGAGGACACCGCCTGCATCGCCACGAGCTTTCCGAACTTCTTCGAACTGCTCAAGCGCTCCGGTGTCCGGCTCGATCTCGTCCGCTCTTAATCCTCCCGAAACATAACCGAAATCAGCCCGGTCCATACTGTTCCCTGACGCCGCCCTTTTCCTGGGCGGTGAACAGAGGCGGGGTATGGACCAAAGT
>CAZHID010000013.1:374-9246 GCA_964532445.1 uncultured Planctomycetia bacterium
TCCCCGGCCTTCCGTCCGGGGTCTCGTCGACGCGTTGAGCGGGCTGCCGGTCAACGAACTGTTGAACCGCCAGGCCGCCGCCGAGAAGTCGTTCCTGAACTCCGGCATCACGTTCACGGTGGGCGACGGACAGGGCGGGGGCGTGGACCGGATCTTTCCGTTCGATATCATCCCCAGGCTTGTCGAACGAGCCGAATGGATGCGGCTGGAAAAAGGTCTCAAGCAGCGCATCCGCGCGCTGAACGAATTCCTCAAGGACATTTACGGCGCCCAGCAGATCCTCAAGGACAAGGTCATCCCGTCCGACATCATCCTTTCGGGCAAGCATTACCTCAAGGAGTGCGTCGGCTTCTATCCGCCTCAAGGGATCTGGTGCCATATCACGGGGACCGACCTCGTCCGTCACGCGGACGGGCATTACTATGTCCTCGAAGACAACCTCCGCTGTCCCTCGGGCGTGTCCTATGTGCTCGAGAACCGCGCCGTCGTCAAAAAAGCATTTCCGACTTTCTTCAAAAATTACGCGATCGAGCCGGTCGAGAGCTACCCTGAGGAGCTCCTCGCCGCGCTCAAGTTCATCGCGCCTCAAGGCCGCGCCCATCCGCGGGTCGTGGTCCTGACACCCGGCGTCCACAATTCCGCTTATTTCGAGCATTCGTTCCTGGCCCAGCGTATGGGCGCGGAGCTTGTCGAGGGCCGGGACCTTCTGGTCGAGAACGGGTACGTGCACATGAAGACGACGCGGGGACTTGAACGCGTGGACGTGATCTACCGCCGGGTGGACGACGTGTTCCTGGACCCGAAGGTCTTTCGCAAGGATTCAATGCTGGGCGTGGCGGGCCTCATGGAGGTCTACCGTGCCGGCCGGGTCGCGATCGCCAACGCGCCCGGTACCGGCATCGCCGACGACAAGGTCGTTTACAAGTTCGTGCCGGAGATGATCCGCTACTACTTGAGCGAGGAGCCCATCCTCAAGAACGTGCCGACCTATCTTTGCTATTACGACAAGGAGCGGGATTACGTGCTGGACCATCTCGAGGAGCTGGTCGTGAAGCCCGCGAACGAGGCCGGCGGCTACGGCATGCTGATCGGACCCGCGTCGACGGAGGCCGAGCGTAAAAAATTCGCCGCGCTCATCAAGAAATCGCCGCGCGATTACCTGGCCCAGCCCACGCTCGCGCTCTCACGCGTGCCGACGCTTGTCGGCAAGCATTGCGAAGGTCGGCACGTGGATTTGAGGCCCTACATCATCTTCGGGCGCAACGTCTACGTGATGCCGGGCGGGCTCACGCGTGTCGCTCTCAAGCGCGGATCGCTCGTCGTGAACTCGTCGCAGGGCGGGGGCAGCAAGGACACCTGGGTCCTCAGACGCTCGGAGCCTTCCTGATGCTGAGCCGCGTCGCCGATTCGATCTACTGGATGCAGCGCTACCGGGAACGCGCCGAGAACATCGCGCGTCTCATCGACGTGAACCTTTTTCTCAACATCGACGCGCCGGGCGATGACCGGCAGCAGTGGCACCCGAGCGTCGTGACGACGGGGGATTACGACCTCTTCGAAGAGCTTTATGGAAAGCCCACCGAGGCGAACGTGCTGCAGTTCCTGACCTTCGACGGCCGCAACCCGAATTCGATCCTCAACTGCGTATCGCTGAGCCGCGAGAACGCGCGCTCCATCCGCGAGACGATCACGTCCGAGATGTGGCATGAGATCAACCTTCTCTATCTGCACGTCAAGGAGGCCGCCGCCGCGCCGAAAAAAGCGCTCAAGAACCCCTTCGAGTTCTATGCCCATATCCGGCGTTCCTGCCAGCTCTTCACCGGCATCATGGACACGACGCTCTCGCATGACGAGGTCTGGCACTTCGGACGCCTCGGCAACCTGCTTGAGCGAGCCGATCAGAGCTCTCGCATCCTGGACGCCAAGTACTACATCCTGCTCCCGAGCGTGGAGCATGTCGGCACGCCCTACGACGACATCCTCTGGGCGGCGCTGCTCAAGTCCGTCAGCGGACTGGAGATGTACCGCCGGTCGTGGCACGAGATCCGGCACTCGCACGTGGTGGACTTCATCATCCTCCACCGGGACTTTCCGCGCTCCGTCCACTCCTGCTTGAGACGCGCGGAGGATTCCTTGAGCGTTCTGGGCGGCGCCTGCGGCGCGCACGCTTCCGACACGGTCGCGCACGACCCGTTGAGGCTGGTCCAGAAGATGCGCGGCGAGCTCGAAGAGACCAACGTTTATGACATCGTGAAGTTCGGACTCCACGAATTCCTTGACCAGATCCAAACCAAAATATCGGAGATCAGCCAAAGCATGTACCACGCCTACCTCTCACCCCATCCCATGAACAGCCGCTCGGCCCCCGCCGCCGAGGTCGTCCGGACCGGATCGGAGCAATCATGACGTTCTGCCTGGGCATGAAGGTCAAGGACGGGTTGATCGGCATCGCTGACACCCGCATCACGTCCGGAACTGAGCGCATCACGGCCAAGAAGGTGACGGTCCACCAGCACGGCAAGCATTCGATCTTTGTCATGACGTCGGGGCTGCGCTCCGCGCGCGACAAAGCGCTCACGTATTTTCAGGAAGTGTTCCATGAGACGGAGGACTTTTCGCATCTCTACAAGGCCGTGAACGCGTTCGCGGCCCAGATCCGCAAAGTCGCCAAGGAAGACCGCGAGGCGCTGGAAGCGGCGGGGCTCAAATTCAACTTGCACGCGCTGGTCGGCGGACAGCTCGAGGCCGACACCGAGCACCGGCTGTACATGATCTACCCGGAAGGGAACTGGGTCGAGGTGGGCGAGTCCACGCCGTTCTACATCATCGGCGAGTCGGGTTACGGCAAGCCGATCCTGGAACGGACGCTCGAGCACTCGTCAGACCTGTCGGAGGCGCTCAAGGTGGGGTTCCTGGCGTTCAACGCCACGATCACCTGCGCGGTGGACGTGGATTATCCGATCGACGTCGTCGCTTACCGCCGGAACACCTACCAGATCATCGAGGAACGCTACACCAAGCAGGAAATTTCCGATCTCTCGATCGAGTGGCAGAAGCTCATCCGGGAGGCGGTCCCCAAATTGCCCGGCGAGTGGACCCGCAAAGTGATCGACAAGCTGCCGGCCAACGGCAATGACGCGAGGGCGGCCGCCCGTGCGGTTTGAACTCACCCACACCATCACGTACGAATACTCCAAGCCGGTTTTTTTGGAGCCCCATATCTTCCTGCTGCGCCCGCGTGAAGACGCGGCGCAGCGGATCATCTGGCATGAGTTCGTTTGTGATCCGGTGCCGAGCCTTCAAACGGCTTCGACGGACCTTTCGGGCAACGCCGCCGTGTGGGCGTGGTTCCGGGGAGAGCACCGGATCCTCCGGGTGTCGGCACGCAGTGAAGTGGAGGTCAACCGTCCCAATCCGTTCGGTTACCTCCCCGAGGAGAACAGCCGCCGCATCCCGGTCGTCTACCGTGAATCCTTACGGGGTCTCGTGGGACCCTTCCTCAAGGTCGCGGCAGGGATCCCTGAGCCGGTCAAGGCGTTCTCGCATGACATCGCCGCGCGCACGCATCACGCGACGATCCCGTTCCTGATGGACCTGTGCCGCACGCTCGCGCTCGAGTTCAAGCGGGAGTGGCGGGAGTCCGGCGCTCCGAGGACGCCGGAAGAGACGCTGCGGCTCCGCCAGGGGAGCTGCCGTGACCTGACCGTGCTGTTCATGGCCTGCTGCCGCGCACAAGGATTGGCCGCGCGCTTCGTGAGCGGTTACTGCGAGCAGGACACCGCCCAGCCCGAGCACGACCTTCATGCCTGGGCCGAGATCTATCTCAGCGGAGGCGGGTGGAGGGGCTTTGACCCGACCTCAGGGCTGGCCGAGACCGAGACGCATATCCCATTGGCGGCCTCCGCCCAACCGGAACTCGCCACGCCCGTGATGGGGACCTTCCGGGGGACCGGGGTCACCACGCGGATGAGCTCCGAAGTGCAGGTCCGGCGGATCCTTCAACCGGTTTGACCTGATCCCCGCGGATCAGACCGCCGCTCAGGCCCGTTGACACCCCTTCGAGGCTGGTCTATACTCTAACCTTCCTTTTCACCCTGAATATTTCCACCAGACGAGGCTCCTGTTTTGGACAAAATCGCGCAAATTTTTCGCAGCCTTTTCAATAAGGTCATCGGCATCTTTTCGAACGACATGGGCATCGACCTCGGAACGGCCATCACGCTCGTCACCGTGCGCGGCGAGGGGATCGTCATTTCGGAGCCGTCCGTCGTCGCGATCGAAAAGGGCACCGGCAAGGTCATCGCCGTCGGCGACGAAGCCAAGAAGATGCTCGGCCGCACCCCCGGCTCGATCGTCGCGATCCGTCCGATGAAGGACGGCGTCATCGCTGACTTCGAGATCACCGAGAGCATGCTCCGCTATTTCATTTCCAAGGCTCACAAGCGCCGTCACCTGGTCCGCCCCCGCATCGTCATCGCCGTCCCGTCCGGCATCACCGCCGTCGAAAAGCGCGCGGTCAAGGATTCGGCCACATCCGCGGGAGCCCGCGAGGTTTACCTCGTTGAAGAGCCTATCGCGGCGGCCATCGGCGTCGGTCTTCCGATCCAGGACCCGGCCGCCAACATGATCATCGACATCGGCGGCGGCACGACTGAGATCGCCGTCATCTCCCTGGCCGGCATCGTCTACGCCAAGTCCATCCGCATCGCGGGTGACGAGCTCGACGAGGCCATCGTCGCGCACATCAAGAAGACCTACAACCTGATGATCGGCGAGCGCACCTCCGAGAACATCAAGATCAAGATCGGTTCCGCTTATCCGCTCGACGAAGAGCTCACGATGGAAGTCCGCGGCCGCGACCTCGTCGCCGGCCTTCCGAAGATGGTCACTGTGACCTCTGAAGAGATCCGCGAAGCCCTTTCCGAGCCGGTCCAGTCCATTGTCGAAGCGGTCCGCACGACGCTCGAGCGCACTCCGCCGGAACTGTCCGCGGACCTCATCGACCGCGGCATCGTGCTCGCGGGCGGCGGCGCGCTCCTCCGCGGCCTCGACAAGCTCCTGTCCGAAGAGACCGGGCTGCCCGTGCACATCGCCGAAGATCCTCTGTCCGCGGTCGCCAAGGGCACCGGCCACGTCCTGTCCAACATCAACTATCTCAAAAAGGTGACAGTCACGACGAACCGAAGCTTCGAGTGAGCCCATGCGCAGCGTTAAACGCGCAGCACTTCTCGTTTTTTTGTTCGCCGCGATGTTCCTCCTTCCCCGCACTTTTCCCGGTTTTTTTCACGACCTCCAAGAACGTTTCGCCGCCGCGTCGCGTCCGTTCCTTTCCGCGCTGAGCCACTCGTCGGCCTGGGTCGGCAAGGGCTTCGATGCCGTCCGCTGGATCCAGGAAGGGGAGGCGGTCCGCCGTGAGCTCGAAGAGCTGCGAGCCGCCTCCGTTCAGATGAAAGAGCTCCAAGCCGAGAACCAGCGGCTGGCCCTGCTGGTCGACTTCAAACGGCGCGCGATCCCCAGTCTTAAGAACGCGGTCGTCTGCCGGGTCATCGGCCGCAGTCCCGCCGCCTGGCGGGATTCGATCATCCTTTCCAAGGGCCTTCAGGAGGGCGTGCGCACCGACGCGCCTATCGTGACGCCGGCCGGGCTCGTCGGCCGCGTCGTTGAATCGCTTCCGACCGTGGCCAAAGCGCGGCTCATCACCAGTCCCGACTTCCGGATCGGCGGGCTTCTCCAAAGGACGCGCCTCACGGGCGTTGTTTACGGCGCGCCGGACGGGGAGTGCCGGCTCAAGTACATCCCGCTGGACGCGGACATCAAACCGGGCGACGTTGTCGAGACCGCCGGCCTCACCGCCGGCGTACCGAAGGGCATCCTGATCGGTCGTGTCACGCAGATCTGGAAGGAGCCCGGCCAGATCTACAAGGTCGCGGCGATCGACCTCTTCGCGGACCTAGAGCGTCTGGAGGAGGTCCTCTGTGTCTCCCGTTAATCTTTGGATGGCCGGGTTCTGGATCCTGGCCGCTCTCGGAATCGAAGCGACGCTTTTGCCTCATTGGCTGCCGGTCCGCTGGATCCCCCAATTTTCGTTCCTCATCCTCCTGTTCGCCGCGCTAAGGTCCGGGTTCTACGGCGGGACGGCACTGGGGCTGCTGCTCGGCATGGGGCAGGCGTTTTTTAGCGCGATCCCGGGGTTCGGGGTGGTCTGGGTCTACGCGGGACTCGGCGCGCTCGCCGGCGCTTCCAAGCGCGTCGTCTTCCTCGAGTCACCGCTGGCCCAGTGGCTGACGCCGATCGGCTTCGGGCTTCTGACGGAGCTTGTTTTTTTCTGGATGATGCCCTGGGATGACGCGCCGCTCGGGTGGGGGGACTTTGCCGGTCTTATCCGCGCCTCCAGCCTGCCGTTGACCTGGCTACTTTCGGGCGCCGTTTACGGCGTCTGCCATCGGGCGCTTTTTTCCAAACCTCAAAAATGAAGACTTCCGGAAACCCATGAAGATCCGCTGGCTCGGGATCACCGTGACCGCGATCTTCGCCATCCTGCTGCTCATCCTCTTCAAGATGCAGGTGGTGGACTACCGTTTCTACCGCGATAAGGCCGAACGGAACCGCATCCGGCCGGTCATCCTCGAGGCGCCGCGCGGTGTCGTCAAGGACCGCGACGGCCGCGAGCTGGTCGGGAACCGCCTGAGCTTCGACTGCTTCATCCTTCCGCGGAAGGAAGGCGTCGACGAAACGCTCGAGCGTCTCGCGGTGCATCTGAGGCAGCCGTCCGACCGCATCCGCGCCCGCTACACCAAGGGCCGGAACGGCTGGTTCACTCCGGTGCTCGTGGCGCCTGACATCGATCACGATTCCGCGGTGCGCGTCGAGGAGGATTCCGACCAGCTTCCCGGCGTTTTTATCAAGACGCGTCCCGTCCGCCGCTATCCGCTCGGCTCGACCGCGGCCCATGTCCTGGGATTTGTGGGTGCGATCAACCCGCAGGAATTCGGCCGTTGGCGCGACATGGACTTCAAACGTACGGACCTTGTCGGCCGCGACGGTCTGGAGCGCGCGTACGACGCTTATCTGCGGGGACGTCACGGCGCCTCTCAATTCGAGGTCGACAGCCGCGGGCGCCTCTTGCGTGTCCTCGGCATTCAGGACCGGGAGCAGGGCCTGGAGCTCACGACGACGCTCGACGCGCGTGTCCAGCAAAAGGCCGGTGAGCTCCTGGAGCCGTTCCGGGGAGCGGTGGCCGTGATGGAGCTGGACCACGGCGGGATCCTCGCGCTCGCGAGCGCGCCCGGCTTCGATCCCAACTGGTTCGTTATGGGGGAGAAGCCCAATGAGGAGATCACCCGCGCGATCCGTGATTCGACCCGGCGTTTTTTCAACCGTGTGGTCGGAGGTGAATACCCGCCGGGCTCCACGTTCAAGATCATCTCAGGACTCACCGCTCTCGGCGCCGGCAAGGTCACATCCGCGACCTCCTATTTTTGTCCTGGCTCCTACACGCTCGGCGGGCACGTGTTCCGTTGCTGGAACCATTCGGGGCACGGCAGTCAGAACCTGGTCGCGGCGCTGGAGCATTCCTGCAACGTGTTCTTCTACAATCTGGGGATCCGCACGGGCGCGCAGGCGCTGGAGCGCAAGGCGCGCGAGTTCGGTGTCGGGGAAAAGACCCGCATTGACCTGCCTCAGGAAAAAAGCGGCATCCTTTCCGGGCCCGATTGGAAACGTCGCACGATGCATCAGCCATGGTACGCGGGCGAGACGCTGAACCTTGTGATCGGTCAGGGTTACCTGCTCACCACGCCGCTGCAGATGCTCCGCGCGACGGCCGCGGTGGCCACGGGCGGGAGACTTTTTCGTCCCTACGTCGTTTCGAAGATCGGCGCGATGGACGTGTCGCCGCGCGCTGAGGCCCACGTGCAGATGCGCGAGGAGGACCTGCGGGTGGTCCGCGACGGGATGGAGCAGGCGGTTCGTTCGGACCAGGGCACGGGTCAGCGGGCGAGGGTCGCGGGTCTCACGGTGCTGGCCAAGACGGGCACCGCGCAGACGCCGCGCGGAGAGGACCATGCCTGGTTCGTCGGGTACGCTCCCCGCGAAAACCCCCGGGCGGCGATCGTCGTGATGCTCGAACACGGAGGCAAGGGCGGATTGAACGCCGCTACGATCGCGGGGCGTCTGCTGGACCACATGAAGCAGCTCGGCTACTTCGAGACCAAGAGGGCCGTGTGATGGAGCGACACCGCCGCCCCGACTGGCTTCTCATGCTCCTCCCGATCCTGATCTTCATGGTCGGACTTTTTTTCGTCCACAGCGCGTCCCGCACGGCCGGCGGCGGCTGGGACTCGAGCCTCGCCGTCAAACAGCTCTTTTGGATGATGATCGGAACCGGTGTGATGCTCGTGACGCTGAGGTTCCCGTACCGGCTCCTTCAGGATTGGGCATGGCCGCTTTACGGATCGGTCCTGTTCCTTCTGGTGGTGGTGCTCTTCATGCCGTCGCGTTTGGGCGCGCGGCGCTGGATCGACCTGGGTTTTTTCAGTCTTCAGCCGTCCGAATTGGCAAAGGTCGCGGTGATCATCGCGCTGGCGTACCTGCTCAAAAGCCGGAATATCGCGCGCGAGGGCTTGAGCGCGGCATTCCTGCCGGTGGTCGTGACGGTGGTCCCGATGCTTCTGATCCTTAAGGAACCGGACCTGGGGACAGGCCTGCTCCTGGCTCCGGTGCTCCTTGCGATGCTGTACGTGTCCGCTTTTCGGATGCGCTGGATCCTCACTCTGTTCGGCATCGCGGCCGCGGCCGCGCCGTTCCTGTACAACCATCTCAAGGATTATAAGAAGCTGCGGATCCTCAATTTACTGAATACCCACCCCGATCC
>CAZHID010000013.1:9261-10047 GCA_964532445.1 uncultured Planctomycetia bacterium
GTCATCCAATCGAAGATCGCGATCGGTTCCGGTGGTTTTTGGGGGAAGGGACTTCTGGAAGGGAGTCAGACCCAGCTGCGCTTCCTGCCAGAACGGCACACGGACTTCATCTTCAGCGTGATCGGTGAGGAGGGGGGATTCATCGCCTGCGCCTTTGTCCTCATCGCGCTCGCGATCATCATGCACCGCGGGTACCGGATCGCCCAGGACTGTCCCGGCCGTTTCGGCCGTCTTCTCGCGGTCGGCATCACGACGCTTCTCGCCAGCCAGGCCATCATCAATATCAGCATGACCATGGGCCTGGTCCCCGTGGTCGGCATGCCGCTTTTCTTCGTCAGTTACGGCGGATCCTCGATCGTCGCCAAAATGTTCCTCGTTGGGATCCTGATCAATATCGGCATGCACCGCGATTCGGCTGTTTAGCTCCCGCCCCTAATATAGTAGTAGCCCGCCCCGTCCCGTTAATAAAATAGTTAGCTCTCTTGAATAATGGCATTTATTGGTATATATTTCTTATCAAGAGTGACTATATCTATTTATAAGCAAACAAGTCCGTTGGCCGGGCTATTCGCCGATATCGGCGGCACAGCCGGACGGAGTCGCGGGGAAAAGTAGGCACGATGGCACAAATTCGAAAAGTCACCAAACGATTGGGCGAGCTGCTCGTGGAACGGGGCTTGGTCACGACCGAGCAGTTGGAGCTTGCGCTCGCGGACCAGAAAAAGAACGGCGGTCTGCTCGGCGAGATCCTCGACCGCGACCAACCCACCGTGCTGTGCAGCACCT
>CAZHID010000013.1:10057-14052 GCA_964532445.1 uncultured Planctomycetia bacterium
CGATCGTTCAGGTCCTCAGTTCCCAATATGGATTCGCGTACATCCCGGCCAGCCAATACCAGGTCGAGGATGAAGTGACGGCGCTCGTCCCCAAAGAGGTCGCGACCCGGTACAGTCTGGTCGCGCTGGACCGCTTCGGTAAGACGCTCACGGTCGCGATGTCGAACCCGTTGCACGAGGAAGCGCTCACCAAGCTCGAGGAACTGACCGGGTGCGCGGTCTTCGCGCTCATCACGACCTACACCGAGATCATGCGTTCGATCGAACGGCAGTACCAGGTCCTCAAACCCGGTTCGACATAAGGACCCGGAGACCCTATGAGCAGCGATATTCAGATCCCGGACCCCGCGAAGCTGGAGCAGCTCATCCTCGAAAGAGGGTGGACGAAGGCGGAGCTTCTGGAGCCGGCGAAAGAGGAAGCGAAAACCAAGGGCGGGACTTTTCTCGAGCACAGCGTCACTCAGGGCGTCCTTTCGGACGAGCAGGCGCTCGAAGTGCTGAGCCTCGCGACGGGCCTTCCCGCGGTCCGGGTCTGGAAGCAGAAGATCCTGCGTGAGATCACGGAGCTGGTCCCGCGCGAGATCGTCCGCCAGTTCAGCGCGATCCCGCTCGCGCGCGTCGGCGAGATCCTGACCGTGGCTTGTGCCGACCCCTGGAACGCGAGCATGATCGCCGAGATCCGGTCGAGCTCGCGCAGTTCGACGGTCCTGCCGGTGCTGGCCTCCCGCGACGACCTCAGGGAATCGATCAATCAGCACTATGGCGACAACCTTGAACAGGCGCTCAAGGACGTGATCAAGAAGATCGAAGGACCCGCGATCTCGCTCGTCGAGGATACGGGTCAGCCGGCCGGCATGACGGACAAATCCATTTTGATGTCGATGACCGACCAGGAGCCGGTGGTCCGTCTCACCCAGAGCATCCTGGCCGAAGGGGTCCAGCGGCGCGCGAGCGACATCTTCATCGAGCCTCAGGCGAACCGGCTCATGGTGCGCTACCGGGTGGACGGCCTGCTCCAGGAAGGACTGACGCCGCCAAAGTCGATGCAGCAGGGCGTCCTGTCGCGTCTCAAGATCCTTTCCAACCTCGACATCGCCGAACAGCGGCTTCCCCAGGACGGACGGATCAAGATCCGCACCGACAACCGATGGGTCGAGTTCCGTCTCTCAACGATCCCCAGTTATTTCGGCGAAAAAGCCTGTCTGCGCATCCTGGATCCCGGACAGATGAAGCTCAAGCTGTCAGGGCTCGGCTTCGATGACGACAGCCTGCGCAAGATCCAAAAAGCCTCCACGAGCTCCTACGGGATGATCCTGATCTGCGGCCCGACGGGGTCGGGGAAGACGACAACGCTCTATTCGATCCTGAAGCACGTGGACTCGATGGAGCGGAACCTGGTCACGGTGGAGGACCCTGTCGAGTTCCATATCGACGGCATCAACCAGGTCAACGTCCGCACCGAGGTGGGGCTCACGTTCGCCTCGTCGCTGCGCTCGATCCTGCGCCAGGACCCGGACGTGGTCCTCATCGGAGAGATCCGCGATCACGAGACGCTCGATATCGGCGTCAAAGCGGCGCTCACGGGCCATCTGGTGCTCTCAACCCTGCACACCAACAGCGCCGCCGGCTCGATCACGCGTCTCATGAACATGGGCATCGAGCCATTCCTGATCACTGCGTCGGTCGTGATGGTCGGGTCCCAGCGCCTGGTCCGCAAGCTCTGCGACCATTGCAAGGAACCGTACAAGCTCGACGAAAAACAGGCGGCCACTCTTGGACGTCTCCTGCGCGATACGACGACCTGGTACCGTTCGAAGGGCTGCCCGGAATGCAAGATGAAGGGCTTCGCCGGCCGGGTGTCGGTGATGGAGATCCTGGAGCTTTCGCAGTCGGTGAAGGAGCTTGTCTGCCGCCGCGCGTCCGAGGCCGAGCTCAAGGCGCAGGCCCGCAAAGAGGGAATGGTCACGCTGCGGGAGAACGCCGTGGACAAGGCCCGAATGGGGCTCACCACGATCGAAGAGGCGCTCCGCGTCTCGGTGCGCGATGAAGATTAAGGACGCCGGCCATGGACATTGAACGCGACGAGCTCCTTCAGATCCTCAAGCAGGAAGGGCTGGGCGAAGACCAGCTCAAGGACGCGGAGCTTTTGAGCCGGAAGAAAAAGATCCCGCTGGCAGCCGCGGTCGTGAACCTCGACATCCTCAGCGAGGAAAAGCTGCGCAAATACCTGAGCAAGGACCTGAACGGGGCGGCCCCGTCCGCCGCGCAGGACGACTACATCGGGGAAGAGGAGCCGGCCTCGTCGGATGTGGCGTTCGGTGAGGAGGAATCCAGCGCGCCCATCGTCAAGATCGTGGACCTTATCCTCATGGACGCGTACAACAAGCGCGCCAGTGATATCCATATCGAACCTTTCGAGAACCGGATCCGGGTCCGTTACCGCGTGGACGGTCATCTGATCGAAGCGCTGACCCTGCCCAAAAAGCACCATGAAGCGCTCTTGGCCCGCCTGAAGATCGTTTCGAACCTGGACATCACCGAGAACCGCATCCCCCAGGACGGCCGCTTCAAGATGAAGATCGGGGATAAGGAAGTGGATTACCGCGTTTCGATCCTCCCGCTCTACTGGGGCGGGAAAGTGGTCATGCGCTCCCTCGACAAATCCAACCTCAAGGTGAACTTGGGCGACATCGGGTTCTCCCAGGGCGCGATGAACAACTTCGAGACCGCGCTCAAACGCCCCTTCGGCATGATCATCGTCACGGGCCCGACCGGCAGCGGCAAATCCACGACGCTGTATTCGCTTCTGTCCGAGCTCAACTCGGTCGAGCGCAACCTCATCACCGTGGAAGACCCGATCGAGTACCAGGTGGGCGGCATCACCCAGGTGGCGGTCCGCTCCGATATCGGCATGACCTTTTCGAGCGCGCTCCGCGCGATCCTGCGCCAGAGCCCGGACGTCGTGATGATCGGCGAGATCCGCGATTCCGAGACGGCCGACATCGCGGTCAAGGCCGCGCTCACGGGTCAGATCGTCCTTTCCACGCTCCACACGAACGACGCTCCGGGCGCGATCGTGCGTCTGCGCGACATGGGCGTCGAGAGTTTCCTGATCTCCTCGAGCCTCACGCTCGTGGCTGCCCAGCGTCTGTGCCGCAAGATCTGCGAGCACTGCAAGGAGCCGGTGTCGTACAGCCCCCATGAGCTCATGACGCTCGGCTTCGACACCACGGTCGCGTCGCTGATCAAGGAGACCAACTTTTCACGCGGCCGGGGCTGCGCGCGCTGCGGCCGCAGCGGTTACAAGGGCCGCACGTCGATCACCGAGACCATGCTCCTGGACGAAACGATGCGCGACATGATCGAGCGCGGCTGCACGTCGCAGGAGCTCAAGAATTACGCGGTCCAGAACGGCATGCTCACGCTGCGGACCGACGCGCTGCTCAAATTCGCCCAAGGCATCACCACGGTGGAAGAAGTGCTCCGCGTGACTTCCGCCGACTCGTAAAGAAGGACGGACCCCACGATGATGACCTTCAACTATGTCGCCAAGGACGCCGCCGGACAGACCATCCGCGGCACGATGCAATCTTCCGATCGGACCGCGGTGCTCGCGCAGCTGCGTCAGAAGAACCTGACGCCGGTGGCCCTCACAGAGGCCGCTCCCAAGAACCCTTCAGCCTTCTCTATCTCGATGGGAGGCAAGGTGCCGCTGTCGGAGGTCGTGATCCAATCGAGGTCGTCGAGCATGTCCGAGAGGCGCACGCGCGCCCCGGCCACTGGGTCGCCGTGCAGGTCGAGCACGAAGCCACGCACGACGCGGTCCTCGTCGGTCGTGGCGTCGTCGATCACGAGCCGCGAAACACTGGCCGCGCGCGGCACCGAGGGCGTGGAGGTCAGCGGCATCGCGACCGGTGCCTCGATACTTGGTGTTGCAACTATTTTGGCCGACGCTGGCTGAGTCGAGAGATGCTCGGGGCGAGGCCAGAGCAGCC
>CAZHID010000013.1:14062-15799 GCA_964532445.1 uncultured Planctomycetia bacterium
TTTCTTCGGGATGGCCCGGCGGTGGCGCGTCCGCGCCAGCTGGCCACGATGATCGATGCCGGTATCCCGATCCTGCAGTCGCTCGAGATCCTCGCGGAGCAGACCGACAATAAAAAACTCCGCGCCGTTCTCAAGGACGTCGCCAAACGCGTCGCCGCCGGAACGAGCATCCACAAGGCGATCGGCCAGCACCCGCGGGTCTTCTCCGACTTTTTCATCCACCTCATCAAGGCGGGTGAGGAGAGCGGAAACCTGGACGAGATCCTCGACCGCGTCGCGATCTATATGGAAAAATCGGACAAGCTTGCCCGTAAGGTGAAATCGGCCATGATCTATCCGGCGGTCGTGATGACCATGGCCATCGCGATCACGGCGCTCATGCTGATCAAGGTCATCCCGGTCTTCGCCGAAATGTACCAGGGCTTCGACATCGAACTGCCCCTGCCGACGAAGATCCTGATGGGGCTTTCCGACGGGCTCCGGTCCAACATCCTGTTCATCGTGGGAGGCGGTATCGCGGCGTTCTTCGGCTTCCGCGTCTTCGCCAAATCGGAGGGCGGCGCGCTGGCCGTAGACCGCTTCAAGCTCAGGCTGCCGGTCTTCGGTTCGCTCATCCGCAAAGTGGCGGTCTCCAAGTTCACCCGCACGCTGGCGACGCTTTTGAAGAGCGGCGTGCCGATCCTGCGCGCGCTCGACATCGTCGCCAAGACATCAGGCAACCGTCTTCTGGAAAAAGTGATCACCTCGTCGAGCAAGGCGGTGCGTGAGGGGAGAAAGCTCTCGGAACCGCTCAAGGAGTCGAACGTGTTCCCGCCGATGGTGGTCCGCATGATCGCGGTCGGCGAGACCAGCGGTGAGCTTGAAAAGATGCTGGCCAAGATATCCGATTTTTATGACGACCAGGTGGACGTCGCTGTGGCGGGACTCACGAGCCTTATCGAGCCTCTCGTGATCGCCTTCTTGGGCATCGTCATCGGCGGCATTGTCATCAGCATGTTCATGCCGATGTTCCAGATGGCCCAAGTGGTCAGCGGTTAATAGAACAAATTATAAATGCTTAGAATAAAATGTTCTTTGATAGTCTTGAAAAGCGGATGTAAGTAATGTATACCCTACCCAAGAGCAGAGGATCTTTGAAAGAAGCATTCGAAGGACGGTCAGACCTGGGAAACGTCATCATTATTCCGATCGATCCACCCAGTCCGATTATCTGTCACGGCCGCCTGCATCGAACCCTCTTTTAAGGCTCCTCCGAGAAACAACAACAGTTCAACGGAGGTAAATACAAATGAAGATTCAGAAGAACACCAAGGGCTTCACGCTCGTCGAAATCATGATCGTTGTCGCGATCATCGGTCTGTTGGCCGCCATCGCGGTACCGAACTTCGTTCAGGCCCGTCAGACGGCCCGCACGAACGCCTGTATCAATAACCTGCGCCTCGTCGACGCGGCCAAGGAGCAGTACGCTCTTGAAGCCAACCTTGATGACGGCGACGCGATCGCCGCGGGTGCCCTGCTGGACGACTACCTGAAGGGTGGTTGGGCCGCGATGGAGTGCCCTGTGAGCGGTGCGAACAACTACGTTGCTCAGGCTGTGGGAACGTCCCCGACCTGCGGTAACTTCGACGCGACTACGCACAACGCGACGATCTAAGCGACGATATCGGTTCGGTTCTACGCCGGGGGGGGGGGGGGGGGGGCCGCGCGGGGGGGGGTTTTTTGGGGGATTTTTTTTTT
>CAZHID010000013.1:15809-18467 GCA_964532445.1 uncultured Planctomycetia bacterium
GGGGGGGGCCCCCGCCCCCCCCCCGGTTCTTTTTTTGGACAGCTAATTATTGTTTAAAGATGGTAACTTTCATACTATAATAATCAATCAAAGTAACATTATGCCGACCCCATCCGCCTGGACCCTCGATATCTCGACTTCCGCCGTCAAGCTGCTCGGCCTCACCCGCCGGAAGAAGACGGATTTTGAGATAATCCATGCTTCCCGCACTGCCTATGATTCCAGGGGTGCTTTGGCCGATACGATCAAACGCGCGGTCTCGGCCGCAGCCTTGGAAACGCCTGTTGTCGCGACCTCGGTCTGGGCCTCTACGATGATCATTCGGAAGATCTCGTTGCCGCGCCTCAAGCCCCAGGAGGTCCCCGGCGCCCTCCAACTGGAAGCTGATAAGTACGTCCCGTTCGGGTTGGACGAGTGTGTGCTCGACCATTTTCTTTTTCCCGCTGATCCGCAGGGTCAAAAGACCGACGTGATGCTGGTCGCGTCCAAGAAAGACCTCATTCTGGAACGCTGCAAACTCCTGGAGGACGCGGGTCTCAAGCTTTGGTTCATGGACATCGATCCGGTCGCGTTGGCGAACTGGCTCCTTGTCCGGCGCCCCGATCTGGCGCAGGGGACACGCGCCCTGGTCCATATCGGCGACACGCCCGGCAAGACCCAGGGTGAGGACAGTTTCATCGTCATCCTGAAGGATGGAGTGCCTTGGGTGATCCGGGACCTCGGCGAGCGCTTTTCAGCGCCTGAGGTGAGCGACGAGGCCTGCTCGCAAACAGCGGCCCTTGTGGCGAATGCTTTGGTTTTTTTTGAGAACATGGCACACGACAAGCCTAAAGAGATCCTGCTGTCGGCGGACGACACGATCGCTCTCAAATTGGCGGAAAGCATCGAAAAAGCGGCGCGTCTCAAACCGGTGCGCTGGTCCGCCATGGAGAACGTCCTTTTCAAGAACGATGAGGTCCAAAAAGCTTTTTCCGGTTCCGCGGCGAGTTTTTCGCCGGCCCTGGGCGTCTGCGCGAGAGCGCTTCTATCATGATCAAGCTTGATCTTCTTCCGCCGGAATTCCGCCATGCGCCCCCCAAGCGTTTCAAGCTGCCGCCCTTCGTGAGCCCCAAAGGTCTGCTGGTTTTTCTCGCAGCGCTCGTGGTCGCCGAGCTTGCGCTGTTTGTGACCCTCAAGTTCGTGCTGGAGCCCGGCTTCGAAGCGCAGCAGTCCAAGTACCTTCAGCTTGGACCGAATTTGAAGGGTGTGCGCGAGATCAAGGACAAGGCGGCCAAGGCGCAGCAGGTCAATCGACAGCTGCTGAGCTGGATGGACTCCGGCATTTCCTGGACGCTGCTGCTCGCGGATATTTCGAAGGGGATGGAAAAAGGCGTTTGGCTCACCCAGCTCTCGTTCGAACGCAGGGACTTTGACGCCCCGGTCAAGATCGAGGACGCTTCCAAGGCGGGGACTATCGCCAATCCGGCCGCGACAGCCGCCGTCGCCGATATCCAGAACCGTGTGAAAAGCATGGGGCGCAAGAAGCAGGCGGACAAGGAACGGCGGGCCGTGATCGTCATCCGCGGCCGTGTGGCGACAGGGGAGGATGAGGCGGCCATCACCGGAGGTTTTATCGAGATCCTGTTGCTTCAAAATGCCGTGGTAAGTCTCATCGAAGTCCTGCGGCTGGACGAGATCCGCCGGACGCCCGACACCGAGGTCCCGATGTTCGACTTTGTGATCTCCGGCGCGGTGAAGCCGGAGTTGGAGAAGGAATTTTTTAATCTGCCATGAAGAAGCCCGACCCAGGCATCTCAAAACTCAAGGACGCTCTCAAGCTGCAGCTCGAAAAATCGGGGCTCAAGGCCCGGATCGAGCCGCAGTTGGCCCGTTACCGCGCGCTGGACGCCGATAAACGTCAGCAGGTCCAGACAGGCCTGGTGTTCGCGGTCATCGCGGCGAACCTGCTGCTTGTGATGGCGCCGCTTCTGACCGCGTTCATCGATCTGCGGCAGAAGATCCAAAAAGTATCCTCCGAGGTCCAGATCGCGCGACATGACATCGATGCCAAGGCACAGATGGCGGAAGCCCTGGCCGCCGCGGAGCGCGCGACTCAAGAAACCGAACGCAGGACGTTCAAGACCAACGAAGTGCACCAGTTCCTGGATCTCCTCTCGGACATGGCTAAGGCATCCAATGTCCGCATCGAATCGTTGACGCCGCTTCCCGTCAAAGGCTCCGCGGACGAGATGCCCCGGACACTGCCTAAAGGCTACTCACTGGCAGGGTTCGAGCTTTTGGGCCAGGCGGGATACCATGAATTCGGCCGTTTTGTGGCGAGTCTCGAATCAGGGGTGCCGTTCGTCAAGGTCGAGTCGGTCGATATTTATCATGAGACGTCCCAGAGCCGGACCGTGCATCAGGTCAAACTTCGCTTTTTGCTCATACAACGGAGCTGATCAACAGGTGAAAATTCTTACAGTTTCTATCTTTGTATGGATGAATTTAACAATTTTTAGTATAGTGGGCTGGTGCGAAGCCTATGATGCCGCAGGCAAACGGGACCCGTTCGTGCCATTGGTCACCGGAGACCGTGAGGCGGTCAGGGGGCTGTATGGAGTCGAAACGATCGACGATCTGACCATTGAAGGCATCGTATCCGACGCGGCCCAAGGCTCT
>CAZHID010000013.1:18477-23878 GCA_964532445.1 uncultured Planctomycetia bacterium
AAATCCAATCGAACGGCGTCCTTTTTGAGATCAATGAAATTGAACAATTCAAAAAATTCGGCAGCGATGACTGACCGTTCCAGCAGACGCCGCTGGTCAATAACCATCACACTTACCGCCCTTCTGTTTCTATCCTGTCCAACTTGGGCCGAAGATGCGGCCGTGTCCGCGCCGGCCGCTGCGGTTCAAGCTCCCGCGGCCGAGACAGCAACTCCGACCCCAGCATCGCAGACGCCCGCCGAGCCCGCCCTCTCCAGTCCCGATAACGTCACCCTGGATTTTAGCGAAGCGGACATCCGCAGCGTGCTTCGGATCATCTCCCTCAAAAGCGGCGTGAACATCGTCGCGGGCGAGGAGGTCAAGGGCCCCGTCTCGGTCCGTCTCGTTGACGTGCCTTGGGAAAAAGCTCTCTCCGTCGTTCTTAAGACCTACGGCTTCGCCTATGAGCGCGACGAGAACATCATCCGCGTCACCACGCTGGGGAACCTCGCTTCGGAAATGCTCGAGACCGAGATCTTTTCGCTGACGCACGCCAAGGCGGACGAGGTCGTGAAGACCCTCCAGGAGATGCTCTCCGAGCGCGGCAGCATGCGCGCGGACGTCCGCACCAACGTCCTGATCGTGACGGATATCCCGACCGTTGTGTACCGGATCGGCCAGGTCATCAAGCGTCTGGACAAGGGCACGCCGCAGGTGCTCATCGAATCCAAGATCGTCGAAATGACGGTGACCGACGCGGAGCGCATCGGCGTCAAATGGAACGCGGCGATGGAGATCACCGGCCCGTCCCGTCCGCACACGTTCCCGTGGGACGCTTCCCGCGAGGACTTCCTGTTCCGCTACGAGCCTAGAGGCAAACCGGGCGACACGGCCGTCACCACGTCCGACGGCGGCGGAGCGACCCTCACCGAAAGCCCCGACGATTTCCCCCAGGTCACCCGCGAAGGCCGCGGATCGGCGACCAATCCGTCGCTCGCTCCCGTGTTCCCATTCGCCACACCGGCGGACTTTACGTTCGGCAAGATCGATTTTTCCAAGTTCAGCGCGTTGATGGAGGCTGTCAGCGCGGGGATCCATAACAAGATCCTTTCCGAGCCTCGAGTCACGGTCCTCTCGAATCAGGAAGCGAGTATTTTGGTCGGGGAGGAAATTTACATCCCCAAATATGAACGCAACACAACGACCGGCCAGATGGAGATCACGGGTTACGATCCCAGGAGCATCGGTATTCAGATGAAGGTGACCCCTCAAGTGAACCAAGAGAACGAGGTCAATCTCCTGCTCGCCCCGCAGATCTCCAGTTTGGTCGGTTTTGAAGAACTAACGCCCGAGATCAAGGTCCCCCGGATCAATATCCGGAACGCCAGCACCCAGGTGCGCGTGAAGAGCGGGGAGACCGTCGTTTTGGGAGGACTCATCAAGGAGGATGTGGTCGACGAAAAAACCAAATTTCCCGTTCTTGGCGATTTGCCTGTATTGGACCGCTTGTTCAGCCACACGAACAAAACGGTCGTTAAAACGGAACTGACGTTTTTCATCACGGTCACAGTGCTCAACGACTCCCGTCCAGGGGTCGTGAACGCGGCCAAACCGTCGTGATTTGACCGGCTGCCTTTTGGCGGCCGGTGATTTTTCAGGCACAGCGCCATTGACGGATCGTCATGGGGCACTGTGCCTTTTTTTATGCATCCCAATTGGAGGATATGAACGTGACACGATACGACAATAACCGGCAGGACCGGCCGCAGCAGAACCGGGGCGGGCAGGGCAGGGACAGGGACGGCGGACAGCATCGGGACGGGGGTCAGAACCGTGACGGCGGTCAGGGCCGCGACGGAGGCGTCTCCCGCGCCCCTCAGCAGCCCCCCAAGAAAGAGATCCTCGTCAGTTCCGAGTTCCGGCAGACCAAGGTCGCCATTCTGGAGAACGGACAGCTCGAGGAATTCTACATTGAACATGCCGAGGACCAGCAGCTGGTCGGCTCGATCTACAAGGGCAAGGTCAGTTCGATCATTCCCGGCATCGGCGCCAGCTTCATCAGCTTAGGGTTGGAGAAGAACGGCTTCCTTTACGTCGGCGACGTAGCCGGCGAGACCCCCTCGGGTTTGAGCGGGGATTCGGAGTACGAAGATATCGACGCCCCGGGTGAGGCGCGCCCCCGCCAGGAGCCCCGCGACCGCCACCAGGACCGCATCCAGGACCTGCTCCAGAAGGACCAGGAGATTCTGGTCCAGGTCGTCAAGGAACCGTTCGGCACCAAGGGCGCCCGTCTTACCGGCGAGATCACGCTGCCCGGCCGCTACGTGGTCCTGATGCCCTATCATCACCACCGGGGTATTTCCAAACGCATCGAGGATTCGGCCGAGCGCGCCCGCATCCGCGAGATCGTGCAAGGTCTGGAGATCCCCAAGGATTGCGGTCTCATTGTCCGCACCGCCGCCTGGGGTTGCTCAAAGGACGACCTCGCGCGCGACGTCCGATTCCTGCTGCACCAATGGAAGCTCATCCAGCGCCGTTACCAGGTCATGCCCGCGCCGGCGCTCCTGCATGAGGAACACGGCATCGTCCTGCGCATGATCCGTGACGTCTTCAACGAGAAGTTCCACGGCATCACGCTGGACTCGCCCGAGGAGTTCCGGAAGGCCCGGAGGTATCTGCAGGCGACCATGCCGCACTACCTGCCGAAGCTGCATATGTACAAAGGGGATGTCCCCGTCTTCGCGCTCAAGAACATCGACCGCGAGATCGAGAAGATCTTCGAGTCCAAGGCGATGCTCAAGAGCGGCGGTTCCATCGTCATCGAGCAGACGGAAGCGCTCGTCTCGATCGACGTGAACACCGGCAAGTTCATCGGCAAGCACAATCTCGAGGACACCGCGTTCCGGACCAACTGCGAGGCCGCGCGCGAGATCTCCAAGCAGATCCGTCTGCGCGACATGGGCGGCATCATCATCATCGACTTCATCGATATGGAGAACCCCGAACACCGCCGTCAGGTGCTGCGGATCCTGGAGGACTCGCTCCGCAGGGACCGCGCCAAGACGAGCGTGCTCAACCTGTCGCAGCTGGGCCTCGTCGAAATGACCCGGCAGCGCATGCGCAAGAGCCTGCAGACGACCAATTCCCAGACCTGCCCGTATTGCGCGGGCAAGGGCATCGTGAAGTCCAACAAGCGCCTCGCGATCGAGGCGCTGCAGAAGGCTGAAGCGATGATGAAGAAGAACAAGACCTCCGAGGTCGAGATCACCGTGACGCCTGAGGTCGCGGAGGTCCTGCTCAAGGCCGGTCAGCAGATGCTCAAGGACTTCGAGAAGAAGCACCGCTGCAAGATCGGCGTCATGGTCGACACGAACCTCCAGCCGGAAGAGATCCGGTTGAAGCGCGTGATGGACAAGCGCCGTCTGCCCTGGCTCGAGGGGATCGTCTGACCGGGGGTTTCCGGCGGACAAAGACGCTCTTGACGGAGCGGGTCCCGGTTTGGTACACTTTGCGTTCTAATTTTTAAGGAGCATCATGACTTACGCGATCGTTCAGACAGGCGGAAAACAGGTCCTTGCCGAAGCCGGCAAGCAGATCGACATCGAAAAGCTCGAAGCCAAAGAGGGTTCGACCATCAAGCTCGACAAGGTCCTTCTTGTGTCGAGCGAAGGCAAGATCAGCGTCGGCCGTCCCTATGTGAAGGGAGCCTACGTCGAGGCCGAGATCGTCAAGAACTACCGCGACAAAAAAGTGATCTCTTTCAAGTACATCCGCCGCGAAGGCGGAGCCAAGACCAAGATCGGCCACCGCCAGAATTTGACCCGCATCCGGGTCAAGTCGGTCGTCGCCTAAATTAAGGAACTCTCGCGATGGCACATAAAAAAGGACAGGGCACTTCGCGCAACGGCCGCGACTCGAACGCCCAGCGCCTCGGCGTCAAGGAATTCGGCGGACAGAAGGTCACGGCCGGCAGCATCATCGTCCGCCAGATCGGCGGAGCGTTCAAGCCCGGCCTGAACGTCGGCCAGGGCAAGGACTTCACGCTGTTCGCGCTGAAGGACGGCGTTGTCCAGTTCCGTCACAAAAAGATCGTGAGCATCATCCCGGCTTAACGCCCGCGGGTGCTGTCGGCTTTTATCCAAGCCCGCGCCGTTCGGCGCGGGCTTTTTCTTTTCTCCAAAGGGGGTCCAAGTGTTCGTTGATCATGCGGTGATATTTTGTTTCGCGGGAGCCGGCGGCAACGGCTGTAATTCGTACCAGCCGGGACGGAGCGTCCATCATTTGCGCGCGGTCGGCGGGGATGCCGGCGCGGGCGGCTCGATCGTGGTCCGGGCGGACAAGGACGTCCGCACGCTCCTGGACATCCAGATGAAGAAGACCTTCAAGGCGACGCACGGCAAGCACGGCGGTCCGAACAACATGGCCGGCCGCAACGCGGAGGACATGATCATCCGCGTCCCCGCCGGGACCCAGGTGTTCGAGGAGCCGGACGGCTATCTGCTCGCGGACCTCGTGAAGCCGGGCGACTCGGTCGTCGCGGCCAAGGGCGGCGCGGGCGGCAAGGGCAATCACCGGCACGCGGACGCGACCCGCGGCGAGGAAGGCCAGGAAAGAACGATCCGTCTGGAGCTCAAGATCCTCGCCGACATCGGCATCATCGGCTGTCCGAACGCCGGGAAGTCCACGCTCATCAGCCATGTTTCGAATGCGCGTTCCAAGGTCGCGGCTTTTCCGTTCACGACGAAGAGCCCTGTGCTCGGCGTCATCAAGGACTCCGACGGCCGTTCGCTCGTCCTGGCCGATATTCCGGGTCTCATCGAAGGAGCGCACGAGGGCAAGGGCCTTGGCCACCAGTTCCTGCGTCACGTGGAGCGCACGCGCCTCTTTCTGCACATGGTGGACATGGCGGGCGTCGACGGCCGCGATCCTCTCGATGATTACAAGGTGATCCGCAAGGAGCTCGAGCAGTACCTGCCGAACTTCAAGAAGCGGCCCTTCATCATCGCCGCGAACAAGATGGACGTGCCCGAAGCGCGGCAGAACCTGATAAAATTCAAGAAGAAGGTCAAGGCCCCCGTATTTCCCGTGTCGGCAGCGACCGGGGAAGGTCTGGACCGGCTTAGGAATGAGCTGTTCCGCCGGGCCGGAGGCGGGGAAGCCGAAGCGTAGCGTCCGGACCGCCGGACGGGGCTGTTTTTTTTAAAGGAGAAGGACCGTGAGGCAGGAATTCTTCAAAAATGCCCGGCGGATCGTCATCAAGGTCGGGACGTCCGTCCTTTCGGAGGGCGGCGAGATCTCAGCCGCCCGCGTGCGCGCGCTCGTCGCGGGCCTTGCCCACCTCAAGAAACGCTCCGGCGCGACCCAGCTCATCCTCCTAAGTTCCGGCGCGATCGGCGCCGCCCTCGCGTTTCTCAAGCTCAAC
>CAZHID010000014.1:0-7548 GCA_964532445.1 uncultured Planctomycetia bacterium
TGACCTGTTCGACTTCGTCATCTCCGTCTTTATCGTCCATAAAGGGCGGGTGCTTCTGGTCCATCACAAGACCTACGACGAATGGCTGCCGATCGGCGGTCATATCGAGCTGAACGAAGACCCCGAAGAAGCGCTTCTTAGGGAAGTGAGTGAGGAGTGCGGTCTCAAGATCCGCCTGCTCCAGTGGGCACCGCCTATCGCGCACCCCGGTGTGAAACCTATCCCGGCCCCCGCGTACATGGATGTCCACCGCACGCACGGCAAACACCGCCACATCGCCTTCGTTTATTTCGCTACGAGCCTATCGGACCGAGCGAAGCTGCTCGAGCGTGAGCACCATAGCCTCCGCTGGTTCAGTCCCAAGGAACTCAGCGACCGCCGTTATCACGTGACCCCCTCCATCCGTTTTTACTGCCGCCAAGCGGTCGCGGCCGCCGCGTCCGGAAAACCGCCGCGGCAGTTTGTCCGCGCCCGCCGCGCCCGGCCCCGTAGATCCGCGTGAAAAATTCCCACAAGATCATCCTGCTTCTTGTCCTTATTGTGACTGGGATCGTCCTATCACAGTGGGGTCCGGCCGCGCAGTACTTCCACGCGGACCGCCTGCGCGCGAGCGTCGAGGCTTGCCGCGCGTCGGGCTGGGGCGTCGTGGTCTTCGTGCTGATCTACATGGCGGGCAGCATGCTCGCGTTGCCGTCAGTGGGCTTCAGTCTTCTCGGCGGAGTCGTGTTCGGGTTCTGGCCCGGCGTCGCCTACAACCTGATCGGGTGCAACCTCGGGGCATTGGCCGCTTTTGCCGTGGCGCGGTCTCTCGGCCGCGAGACGGTCCGTTCCTGGGTCCGGAGTGATAAACTATCCAAATTTGAGAATGCCGTGGAGCGCCACGGTTACCCGGTGATCGTCGCGTTCCGGATCCTGCCGATCCTGCCGTTCAACGTCGTGAACTTCGGCTCGGCGCTCCTGCGGATCCGGTTCCGGGATTACCTGGCGGGGACATTGGTCGGAACGTTCCCCGCGACGGTGCTGTTCACCTATTACGCGACCGTGCCCGGCGGCGGCCGCAACTGGAAGCTGGAAGGCGCGGTGCTGGTCCTGGCCGTCACGGCGATCGCGGGGTCCTGGTGGGTGGTCCGCAGAACGTTCAATGGGTCCGCGCCGAGCGGGCCGGATCGGGAGGTTCGAACTTCATGAGCGATGGGAAGGTCCGGGAAGCGGCGATGTCGGGCGGGGAATTCCCGCAAGGTTTTTTATGGGGTGCCGCCACGTCATCGCACCAGATCGAAGGCGGCAACCGCCTGAACGACTGGTGGGAGTGGGAAGCGTCCGGACGCACCGCTGATCGTTCCGGGGATGCCTGCGGCAGTTACAGCCGTTACGCGGAGGACTTTGACCTGGCCGCGTCCATGGGTCATAACGCCCACCGCTTTTCGATCGAATGGAGCCGCGTCCAGCCGGAAGAGACGCGCTGGGACGCCGACGCGATCTCGCATTATCAAGCCGTTGTCCAAGCGCTCAAGGCCCGCGGGATCGAGCCGGTCGTCACGCTCCACCATTTCACGCTGCCCGCCTGGTTCTCCCGTCTGGGGGGCTGGGAACATCCCAAGGCCCCCGCATATTTTGAAGCCTATGTGCGCGCGGTCGTCCGCGCTCTCGGTCCCGACATTCGCTTCTGGATCACGTTCAACGAGCTTAACGTCATGACCTACAAAGGCTGCCTCGAGGGCGATTGGCCGCCCGGCAAGCGCTCGATCACCGCCGGATGGCGGGCCGCGACCCAGCTGGTCCGCGCCGCTTACCGCGCGTACGGCGCGATCCACGCCGAATACACGAAGCAGGCTTGGACGCCGTGCCGGGTCGGCGTGGCGCATCACCTGATGTGCGCCGAAGGCTCGGACCCGAATTCCGGAGCTGACCGCCGCGCCGCCGCGATGAGAAAATTCTTCAACAACGACCTTTTTCTGAGGTTGCTCGCCGGCCGCGCCGACGACTGGCTCGTCATCCTTGCCGGCTGTTCGGGCAAGGGCCGCGCGATGGACTTCATCGGCGTGAACTACTATTTCCGCGAGATCGTCCGTTCCGGCTCCAAAGGTTCCTGGTGGGAAAAAGCGATCGGCGAGGTTGACCGCGACCATCCCGGGCACCGGCTGGGCGAAAAGAACGACCTCGGCTGGGCGGTGTACCCGGAGGGTCTGAGGCAGGTCGTCCTGGAGACGTCCCGCGCCTATGGGATCCCGCTCATGATCACCGAGAACGGTATTTGCACCCACGACGAAGAGCAGCGCGCCCGCTTCATCCGTAACCACCTCGCGGCCCTGCATTCCGCGATGAGGGAGGGGGCTTCCGTGTTGGGCTACCTTTACTGGTCGCTTCTGGACAACTTCGAGTGGTCCATCGGATATTCGCCCAAATTCGGTCTCATCGCTGTCGATCCCAAGAACTTGAGCCGCACCCCCAAATCTTCCGCCAAGGATTATTCACAGATCTGCCGTTCGAACCGCCTCGCGTAGGCCTCCGGCCGGTCTTTTTGCCCCTCAAATCTCACGGGTCTCCCGCTCCCAAAATTTAAGCCCCGAACCTTGAAATAACCCTCTTCTAGAGTAAGCTTTAAATAAGGATGTTAATTATTAGTAACTAGATAATAAGATCAGCCAGATCCTACAGGTGATGGGGGAAACGCACGCCGTTGAAGACCGCTGGGTCGTCCGCCTATAGTATAAGAAGTCTTAGAGTTATAAAGCCGCTGGCAGCGGCCGTGGCCGTTTGCTTTTTACTCCAAGAAACCGCCTTTGCCGTTCCCGCGTTGACCGCATCGCCCGCGTCTGCCGCGGCCCCGGCGGCGGTCTTTTCCATCGGTCAGTTCATCCAGGACCCCGCCCGGATCGATGTGCCCTTGAGCGCGGTGACGCTTCAGGAGGTGCACGCGGGCACGAGCGGCCGCCTCATCATCCACATCCAGGACGCGCACGCGAACCTGTCGGGTCAGCAGTCGCTGGCCAAGGCCGTCGAACACTTCGTCGCCAAATATGGTCTGCGGGTGGTCCTGGTCGAAGGCGCCGACAGGGACGTGACGCTCGATGAGGTCCGCAAGCTCGCGCCGCTCCAGGAGTGGTCCGTCATCGCCCGGCGTTTCCTGTACGAAGGCATCATCTCAGGCGAAGAATACCTCAACCTCACGACCGAGCATCCGATGAAGCTCCGCGGCATCGAGTACCAGGATCTTTATGACGAGTCGGTCAAGACGTATGCCGCGCTCGTCGACCGCCGCAAGGATATCCTGGACTACCTGTACCGTGCCAAGATCTCGCTCGACCGTCTCAAGCAGCGCATGTATCCGCAGACGCTCAAGGACTACGAACAGAAGCGCGGTTCCGACGATCTGGACAACGGGGCCGGGTTCGCGGACATGCTCAAGCTGCTTTTCAAGCTCTTACCCGAAGCCGGGATGGACCTGTCAGAGTACCCCGCGCTCGCGAGCCTCAAGGAGGCGATGGACCGCGAGTCCTCGCTCGACTTCGAGCGCGCCAACAGCGAGCAGGTGCGGATCCTGGGCAGGCTCGCCCCGGAGGACGCCCGCGCCTTTTCCGAGACGTCGCGGCGCCTGAGGTTTTCGCAGGTTTCCCAATACCGGCTCACACGGCAGCTGCTCGACCAGGCTTCGCAACGGGGATTGAATCCCGCGGATTTTCCGGAGCTTGCGGCTTACGCGGAATATTTGAAGCGCTTCCTGGACCTCAAGATGGAAGACTTCATGATCGAACAGGAGCGGCTCGAGGACCGGGTCTTCGACAAACTTCTGCCGGACGATGACGCCCGTAAAGCGCGGGCGATCGACCGTTTCCTCAGTCTCCTTGGCAACGCCTACAAGCTCCAGATGTCCTCGCATGACTTCGCGATGCATGAGTTCAACGAAAAGGATTTTCCGACCGGATCGTGGCTCGCGTTCCTCAACCGCAAGCTCGCGGACCTTGGGTTTTTTGAGAGCCTCGTGCCCACCGAGAACCACCTGGAAGAGGCTTACGGCGACTTCAAGAAGTTCTACCGGCTCGTCTCCGACCGTGACGGCGCCTTTGTCGAGAACGCCCGCAAGATCCTCGATGAGGAAAAAACCGACGCGGCCATCCTGATCGCGGGCGGTTATCACACGGAGCACCTGATGCGGCTCCTGCGCGAAGAAGGGGATTCGTACATCGTCCTCACCCCGCTTGTCACCGACACCACCGACCATGCCAAATACGAAAAGATCCTGCTCCAGCATCTCAAGGACCAGGAGCGTCAGCTCACCGCCGCCAGCGCCGCGCGCGCCGTCAGAGGCGGGGCGGCAGGTTCCGATCAGGGGACGGGTCTCAACCGCGCCGAGAACGTCGCCGCGACCCGGATCCCGAGGGGGATCAGAAGCGTATCCTGGGCCCTGAGCGGCGGCCGGATGAACCGTCCGGTCCAGGAGTTCGCGGACACCCGTTTGGCCGGTGCCGATGGGGCGAGGATGTCGTCCAGGATCCTGGAGGTGCTCGGGCTTTTTCTTGGCCGCCCGGCCAACCGTCGCGCTTCGAGCGCGAGTGCTCCGGGACAGGCGGGGACCGATAGCGAAGCCGCTAGGGCTCGCGCGGAAGCTGAGGCCCGTGCTCAAGACGAGTCGCGCGCTTCGATCCTGATCCATCCTTCCGTGCCGGCCGACTTGGCCGACCGTGTCAGGGGCGTATTGTTCCAAGAAGACCCGGCGGCCCGCCAGATCGCTTCGGAGAACTTCAACAACGCGTTCGGCCGTCTCGCGGAGATCCACGGCGAGCAAGAAGTTCTGGGGGCCGTGCGCGCGCATCCCGAAGGATCCGTGCGAATGATGGCTTTGTTGCGGCCGATCGAACTCGACAATCTGCTCAGCCTGATGGGTCGGCCCGAAAGAGACGGGCTCAGGCGGACCGTCGAAGATCTGGGGGCCGAAGCGGTCGCGGACGCGTCAGTTACGGACGAAGCGCGGGCTTTTCTCGGGGGATTGGGAGTGAGCTTCGCGCCGGCGGACGCGGACCTTGAGGACCCCAAGGCTCGGCGTTTTAAGCTCAAGATCGGCGGTGTTTCGGAGGGCGCGCCCAGGCAGGGGGACACGGCCGTCCTGTACGGGAATATCTTGAACGAGGCGGCGGGGTCCGAAAACCCCGTCCTGACCGCGCTGGTCGCAATGGCCGTGTACGATTCGCTGATCGAGATCGAGCCGAGGAACATCGCGTCGATCGGGGACGCGCCGATGGTCCTCACTCATGTCACCGACTATCCGCCGACTGACGGATGGATCCGGACGACCATGACCGCCAGCGGCGGGACTTCGCCCCGATACTCGGTCCATTTTGCCGTGGACGCGATCGTCGCGTCGCACACCTTCGGGAATTTTGACCACGCATCCTACACGACGCTGCATTCGTTCCGGGATCTGCTGAGGGCCAACCCGGGAAGGTTCGTCGGCGGCCAGCCGTCCGACGTGTTCTTTGTCGGTGATGTCCGGCTTCCGGAGTCATCGGTGACGCTTGAGGGGCGGTCCACCAATGAGATCAAGCGATACTTTGACCGTACCGGCACGATGCTTAAAGAGGTCAACAGCGACGATTGGAACTATTACGACAATTTGAACAGCATATTTTTCAATACCTTGTCGGCTCGGGGTTATCACATTCGCAGACACGAGGGCTCATGGACCCGCACCTTTGAGGCCGGATACGGTTATATCAAGCATCGGATGAGGGAATTGTTCTGGGCGAAAGCGGCTGGGCTTGGGCAGTCCGGACCGGTCGGCACCCGGGACATTATGGAAGGGATCTGGGCCGACAAGTTTGAGCCTCATGTCCCCAAGACCGGACGGTATGACTGGATCCGGACGGAGGTCACCGGCTTCTCACAGGAGCTGGCGGCGACCGCAGTTCTGTGGAGCCTGCCCGCTAAGGTCGGGGTTCAGGAGATCGAGGCGTTCCGCGCCCTTCTTCTGGCCGGGGGAAAAGCTGAGGCCGCCGCTTCGGCCGTGGGTGACCGGCTGACCCGGATGAACATCGATCCTCAGGAGTGGGACGCGATCGCGGAGCGGATGATCCGGCGGCATGATGAGGTGAGAGCGGACATCCGGAACGCCGCTGAGCAGATCCTGAGATCGAACCCGTTGCCGATGGAACGGTCGGAATGGCCCGCGTTTTTGGAGGAGTTGAGAAAGGCCGTCGCTGCGGACGCCCGCATCGGGTCCGAGGAGCCGAGCGGAGCGATCGGCGGGATCATGTCGGATGTGGAGCATTTGTCGGAGTCACCCGATGACCCGCGCGTCCTTCTCGAGGCCATCGAAGCCAGTTTGGAAACGATCGATCGGGAGCGTTCGGAGTGGGTCGTATCAGCGCGCGGCCAGCTCAAAGCCCGCCAGGCCGAACGGGGCTACGAAGACCGGATGTTATCCGCGGTCATCCGTCAGCGCATCGAACTGGAGTATGGTTCAGGCACGGGGGTCCTCGACAGCGTGATGCGCGAAGCCTTCGGGGACGAGGATTGGCAAAATTATCGTGACGCCTATCTGCGCCGCGTCCAGGACCCCGACGCGCTTCGCTACCGGACGACACCGCGGGATCGATACGACGAAGCCATAGACGTCTATGTGGAACTTTATGGCTACTTCGATCAGCTGGAGGCGCAGGGGTTGCGGACCGGCAAAGGACATTTTGGCAAAGCGCTTTATGGATGGCCCAAGAACCTTCTGCTCGCTCTATCCCGGGACATGGGTTTTTCAGGAGCGCGGATGGGCGAGCCGGTCAAAATGAGCGAGGTCTACGCGAACCTGATCCAAGAGCGGTACGACCACCTGCGCAAGCCGGGGAATTACGCGGAGCCGACGCTTCCCGAGTATGCGACGGCATGGGCGGTATCGTTGGGGGCCAATGACGGAACTCCCGCGCAGAAGCGGATCTTGGTGGAGAACGGCATCATATCTTCCCCGAATGAGGCCGGATGGGTCTTTCGAACGCCTGTCGCCGTCGATCGTGAGAACGGTCATGTGGTCTCGCTCCACGTGAACGCCGGTCCTGCCGATCCCTCCAAGCCTGAATTGTCCGAAGAATTTTTCGCGGCGTTGGACGTGCTCGCGGCCAAGAACGGATTTTTCTACAAATACCCGATAGCGTCTAAAAGTTGGATGCACAGGACCGATACGATCGTGGTCTATCTGCCGCACGGCATCGCCGGCCGGGCCGCCCTGATCGCCGGGGAAGTGGACCGGGTCGTTTCCAGGTTCGGGTACAACCGCGCAACGGACGAAGATCGTGCCATCGGCCAAAAAATGGCCGAAGGCATCTATTTGAGCCGCAAACCCACGGAAGATGAGGCCGAAGAGCTGGTCGCGCTGGCCTTCCGCATCGATCCCGGAGGGGATCTGGCAAAGGCGATCAAGGCTCTGTTCAGCCGAGGTTTTGAGTTAAAAGTGAGCCCAGGCATGTTCGTGGCCGCCAAACAGGTCGTTGCCATGTTGGCCGCCGGCGCGCTGCCTTCGGAGATCCATGAGGGTCATCTCCTGCGCGGAGCGCGCATGGCCGA
>CAZHID010000014.1:7558-9010 GCA_964532445.1 uncultured Planctomycetia bacterium
GATGATGCCGCGCCCGCATGGCTCGAGGGCTACCGGCGCCCGGCCGCGGTCGCCGCTCTTGCGCCGAACCTTGCGACACAGATGTCCGATGCTTTGCAGTGGATCTCCGTTTTGGGCAATGGCAAGCCGGGGGTCTTCGGTCAGATCGCGGACTTCGATTATCAGGATATCCTGAGCAGGCGGGACCAGATGACCTTGCTTGGGTTGTCGCTCGTCGGATCGGAGCCGGCCCAGGGCCGCAAAGGCAGCGTCCGCGATTATGTCTTTTTTGACGCTCAAAAACTGCTCGAGACTCTTACGGCCATTTTGAACGACGCGAATGACCAGGGAGCGGCCCGGCGTATTTTTGGCGAGGCCTTGTTGGCCAGGATCGAGGGGATCAAGGACGCAGAGGCTGTGCGTCAGCTCATGGACGACGCGGTGAACGCGCGCGGGATCCAGGGGCGCGTGAGGGACGCCTTGATAGGCCTGGCGATCGGCTACCCCATCCTCAGCGTCGAATATTTCCAGTCGAGATCACCGGACGACGTCACGCCGACGCAGAACATCGCGCAATACCTTCAGAGCCGGTCGTACTCACGGGAACAGGTCGATTGGCTCATGGCCAGGGACATCCGTTCCCGATCGATCCAGATGGGGATCGCGAACGGAACGATGGGCGAGTTTTTCTTTGCCGCCGAGTCGGGCGAGGACCCGGAGAAGATCGAGCGGATGCTGATGGGATGGCGGCGCGGTCTGGCCGAAGCGATGCCGATGGCTTTGCAGGGTCAGGCCAAGGACGCGCAGATCACCGAGTTGGTCCGAATGGCCCGTTCCGAATATCCCGCCGGTGCCCGGATGGCCAAAGAGGTCCGTTCCGATGCCGGTGTTCTGCTTTGGCCTGAGGACCCGAGAGGCGATTTTAAGCCGATCCCGCCATCCCAGGCTCAGCTTAGAATGATCGCTCAAGTCATCGCATCCGACCGGGAGTTCATGGAGCGGACAGCGGCCGGGATCCTCGCAGGCAGGGATATGAGGAACAAGGAGTGGGAAGTCCGTTATACGGTTGGAAATGGGAGGCGGGACATCCTGCTTTTCTCAGAGCGCTCGGGCTCCGGGCCGCGAGCTCAGTTCGTGGTCTTTGTCCGGAAGAAGGAGTGGGATCAGAGCTCCTTCACCATAGATGAATTAAGCCGCGTCCACGAGGGTCTCGCGCCGGACGCAGCCGCCTTGATCGCCGCGACCGGCCCCGTCGCGTGGATCGACGTCGAGGAGCAAGGCAGCTTCGAGGTCCATAGCATGGAGTATATCGAGGGTGAAGCCCTGGAAAGCGTTTCGATCGATCTGGAGGTGTTGTCGGAATCCCGCGACTTTCCGGGCAAACGGAAGGGTCTGATCAGGACGATGCCGCTCGACCGTTTGACGGGCAAGCTCGATCGTCTCGTCCGGGCGAATGTGATAACGGAAGAGATC
>CAZHID010000014.1:9020-11503 GCA_964532445.1 uncultured Planctomycetia bacterium
ATGCTCGATGGAAGGACCTGGGACGAGTTTCCGGCGGCGGGCCTGCGCGCGGCTGAATACGAGGCCTATCGCAGCGACCTTGAGCGGAGGCTTCATGTTCTCGAGCAGTACGTGATCGCTCAGCAGGCCCGCTTCACGAAGGTCTCGGGTTGGCATCAGTCCGACCCGCGCCGGACCAATTATATCCTTGTCGCGGGACCGGACGGGGGGATCCGTGTGCGGATGGTCGATTACAACAGTTTTTCAAAACGGCCGTCCGGGTTCGTACCGGATCCGGAATGGCTCGGTCGCGAGTTCCAGCTGTATCAGCCGACGTCCTCAGGCAATGTGCGGCCATGGTCCTTCACGCGGGTGGGCGAGCCTTTTATGGTGAGACGGCCAACGGCCGATGCCGGAACAGCGGATGTCGAAAAGCTCTGGAGGGAAAGCGCCGAAAAAGAGTGGTCGGAAAAGTTCAATGCGGCGGTCCGGATAGGAACGGCCTCCGACGATCTCAATGAGGTCCTCCGTATGTCCGATGTATCGGCCGCTCCGAAAGCGGAGACCGCTGGTGCGGAACTTGCTGATCTGAAGGCATTCGGTGCCCGCATGGCCTTCGCCGCCGGGCCGTGGAAGGTTGGAAGCATCGCCACCTCCGAGGAGATCTCCCGGGCCATACTGGAACGCGAGAAGCTGATCATCGAACAGCTCGGCCGCATGGGAGCGGACAACGATACGGCGGAGATCGCGGCCGGACTTCTGGACGTGACGCGGCGGATCTATGAGCAGCAAGGCCTTGCGGCGAGCCCTAACTATCACAATCATTTGCACGATCTTTTGGTGGTGCACAGCACGCTCATTCTCACCGACACGGCACGCGCCGCAGCCCGCGCCGGACGCGGGGCCCCTGACCGGCAGAAGCAGCTGCTCCTGACCTTTTCGTCCGCTCTTCTCCACGACTTTCGGATCGAGGCGGCTCCTGCCGAAGGAGGGAAGTACACTCCCGCGGATGTCACCAATTCGCTGGGCCAGATACGCAGGATCCTGGGTTTGTCCGAGAAACGGTTATTGGTGAGGTCCGGTTTTGGTCTCGACAATGCCCGGCGGGCCCGGCTTGGAATCACTTTTTTCGACAGCAATTACGCGGACCTCAGGACGCGGATGGGGGAGCTTTTGCATCAGATCGCCGACCGGTTCGGCGGGCCGGAGAAATTCATGCGTTCGCTCCAGCCTGTCATCCGGGCGACGGATTTTCCCTCCGACAAAGCTCCGGTCCAGGCGGCCCAGGCCACTGAAGAAAAATGGTTGTCGATCGCGCGTCAGGCCATTGAGCAGAGCGTCAGCCCTGTCCCGGACGCGAACAGCCGTGCCAGGGAGATGATGGGCCGTTTGCGCAAAACGGCGCGCAACCGGACGATCAAACTTCGTAGTATCCCGAATACGATGCGGGCGGGTATAGAGCACCGCATTCGGAAGACCAGTCAGCGGCTCGGCCGCGTTCTGGGGATCCAGGATGCATATTTGAAAGATCTCATTAAGGTCCCGGCGGAGGAAAGGGCATGGATCCATTCTCAAGCTCAGGCCCTGACGGCGGCCGATCAGCTCAGCTATTACCTTTTATTGGACCCGAAGGCGGTCGAGGATGTGGTCAAGGCGCTGGTCCTGGAGGGGGTGGTCGCCAGCGCGGACGGCACATTCCCGTTCTTCATGTCACCGCAATTCCTTAACGAGGCCGTGCTCGATGTCGTGTCGGCGCTGCCGGAGGAGGTCCGTCAGAATTTTATGGCGGTGATCGAACACTTCCACGGCCTGTCAAAAGGATCGCCGAAGCCCTTCATCTCCGGACACGCATCCGTCGCTAAGTATGATTCGGACGTCATGGAGCGCGGCACGCGCAAGTGGGTCCGGGTGCAGCTCGGTCTTGAGGCCAAGCCCGTCAAAGCCGCAAGATCATCGGGCTCCGCGTATCCGTTGCTGCAAGGCAGTCTCCTGGTTTCGGGGGCCGTGTCCGTTTTTAACGTCGCGGACCAACAGTACTCGATCGTCCTGACCCAGACGCCCCAAGGCAGGATCTTCAGGACCCTGCACGCGTTCGGTGACGCGTACGTCCACGGCTTCGATCCGAAGCGGGTGGCGGCCATGAACGTGCCCAAAGGCGCGATCGATCTTATGTCCGCGTCCACGGGCACCGGCTCCAGGATCGTCAGCCCGTCCCTCGGAGAAGTTCTGGCTTTGGGCCGTCCTGATCTCGCCGGTCTGGAGCGTTCCGAGCTGCGCCGCATGGCCCAGTTGGCGAGAGGGATCAGCGAAAAGCGCTCAGTCGTGATCGGTCTTCCCGCCGAACTGCACGCCGCGCTCGGCGAGGAAGCCCTCGGCCGTTTCAGTCAAAAGCTCCGGGAGCAGAACCCGGGAGAAGCGCTCAATGTCGTGTTCACGTCCTACCTCCAGGGAGAGCAGGAAGGCGTCCGGGGCCCCCCTCCGGGCGCGGGCGGGGGCCGTTTTTT
>CAZHID010000014.1:11513-23788 GCA_964532445.1 uncultured Planctomycetia bacterium
CGCGCCGACCGCGCCGGTCTACGTGGGCAGCGGACTTCTGGGATACGAATCGGAGCCCTGCGGGGCCGGCAGGTACCCCAATATGGCCAGGGCGATCGTCTTCGCGGTGACCCTGGCGCTCGAGAAGCGGCCTTCGGACCTCCAAGACCGTTCCTCTGTTCGGAACCTCTTCGGTGGGTCGGCCAGCGGCCGGGCGCTGGAGGCGATGAAACTGCTGGAGCGCGCGGAGCAGATATCCCTGATCGTCAACCATTCGATCCCCGCCGAGCTCAAAGGCCCCGAGTTGGAAGCGGCTTTCCTGTCGATCCTCGAGACTTCCTGGTCCGCCTGACCTCCGTCAGGTCCTGGATCCGCCGGGTTTGATTTGTCCCGCGGCATGATACAATTTACGGCTTATGACACCCCTTTTTACCTCCAAACACCCGGTCGCGGTGGCGCTCGACTTTGACGGGACGATCACGGACGTGGACGTGGTCGACACCGCGCTCGTGCAATTTTCCAAGAACAGCGACTGGCTCAAGGTCGAGGCGGAGTGGGCGGCCGGCAAGATCGGCTCCGACGAGTGCATGGCCCGCCAGCTCGCCGGCGTGGAGCTCACCGCGCAGGAGCTCGAAGCTTACCTGGACTCCGTGAACCTCGACCCCGGCTTCAAACACCTCCATTCCTACCTCAACGAAAAAGGCGTTCCGCTGGTCGTCCTGAGCGACGGCTACGACCTCTTCATCAAAGGCGTGTTCGCACGCTACGGCGTCCGCAACGTGCCGTTCCGCTGCAACTCGATGCGCCATGAGGGCACACGGCTGGTCCCGTCCTACCCGCACAAAAGCGCCTCCTGCGGCCGCTGCGGTCATTGCAAGCAGACGACACTGGACGAGGCTAAGCGGCTCGTGAACCACATCATCTTCGCCGGTGACGGCATGTCCGACCTCTGCGCGCTCAAGAGCGCCGACACCGTCTTCGCCAAGGGCAAGCTCGCCAAGTATTGTCAGGAAAAAGGTTTTCCCCACATCCCGTACCGGACACTCGACGACGTGGCGCTGGCGCTGCCGGAGATCCTGGACCGCCTCGCCGCCGGCGCCGCGCCGACCAAAGCAACCATCTAGAAAGGGCCGCCGTGAACTCCAAGCAGCGTGAAAAAGAGCTCCTCAAGAAAGAAGCCGTCAACTGTTCCTACGGCGACACCGTCCACTACGCCGACAATCCCCAAATTTTTGAGCGCTCCGAAGGCCACTACCTCTACGACATCCACGGCAAGGCCTACCTCGACCTCCAGATGTGGTATTCCGCCGTGAATCTCGGCTACGGCCACAAGAAGGTCAACGACGCGGTCAAGGACCAGATCGACCGTCTGCCTCAGCTGGCGTGCCAGTATCTCCACGCCGAAAAGATCGACCTCGCCGCCGCCATCAACAAGCGGACCCAGGACGCCTACGGCCAAAAGGGCCGCGTGCACTTCAACGTCGGCGGATCGCAAGCCGTCGAGGACTCACTCAAGCTTGTCCGCAAGACCACGGGCCGCAGCCGGATGTTCGCGTTCCAGGGCAGTTACCACGGTCGCACGCTCGCGGCGACGGAGCTTACGTCGAGCTATCGGTACCGCAAGCCGTACGGCAACTTCCCGAACCGCGCGCACTTCGTCCCGTACCCGTACTGCTTCCGCTGCCCGTACGGCAAAAAGTTCGACTCCTGTGGCTACTACTGCGTCGACCAGTTCGAGAAGCAGTTCGAGACCGAGTACTATTCCTTCTGGGACAACAAGAGCAAGGAATGCGAGTTCGCCGCGTTCTACGTGGAGTCGGTACAGGGGACGGGCGGCTACATCATCCCGCCGGCCGAATACTTCAAGCGGCTGCAGGCGATCCTCAAGCGCTACAACATCCTCCTCGTGGACGACGAGATCCAGGTCGGCATGTTCCGCACCGGCAAGTTCTGGGCGATGGAACACTTCGGCGCCAAGCCCGACATCGTGGTCTTCGGCAAGGCGCTCACCAACGGCCTGAACCCGCTCTCCGGCATCTGGGCCAAGGAAGAGCTCATCGGCCCCGACAAGTTCCCGGCCGGCTCGACCCACTCGACCTTCTCATCCAACACGATCGGCACCGCCGCGGGCCTCGCCGTCATGAAGACCTTCGAGGACGAGAACATCGGCAAGCAGGTCATGGAAAAGGGCAAAAAGTTCCTCGCGATGCTCAAGAAGCTCCAGAAGCGCCACAAGGAGATCGGCGATGTGTCGGGCCTCGGCCTTACGATGCGCATCGAGGTCTGCAAACCCGACGGCTACACACCCGACCGTGAGCTCACCGACAAGATCTTCCAGGAAGGTCTCGAGGGCAGCTTCACGTACCGCGGCAAAAAGTACGGCCTCGTCCTCGACGTCGGCGGCTACTACAAGAACATCTTCACGCTGGCCCCGTCGTTCTACATCACCGACGACGAGATCCAGATGTCCTACGAATTCCTCGATCAAATTTTCACGAAGTGCAAGAAGGGGTAGGCGGTTTGGGGACGCCCGATAACGAGCCCGCCGCGCCCGTCCGGGCCGACAAGCGGCGCCTCGCCGCCGGGATCGTCCGCGACCTCCGCGCCGCGGGGTACGAGGCCTACTTCGTCGGCGGATGCGTCCGCGACCTCGTCCTCAAGCGCAAGCCCTACGACTTCGACATCGCGTCCTCCGCGACGCCTGACCAGGTCGAAAAACTTTTTCCCCGGACGCTCGCGGTCGGCAAGGCCTTCGGCGTGATCATCGTCCGCAAGGAAAATGAATCGTTCGAGGTCGCGACGTTCCGCGAGGACTTCGATTACACGGACGGCCGCCGCCCGTCCCGCGTGGCTTTTTCCACCGCCAAGGCCGACGCGCTCCGCCGCGACTTCACGGTCAACGGCCTCTTCTACGATCCCGTTTCCAAAAAAGTGCTCGACTGGGTCGGCGGCCAGGCCGACGCGCGCAAGAAAGTCATCCGCACGATCGGCAAGCCTCTCGACCGCTTCAAAGAGGACAAGCTCCGGATGCTCCGGGCGGTCCGGTTCGCGGCCAACCTGGGGTTCAAGATCGATCCCGCGACCCTCAAGGCCATCCAAAAGATGCGCAAGGAGATCACGGCCGTGAGCGCCGAGCGCGTCCGTGATGAACTCGTCAAACTTTTTACCGGACCCCACCCGGCCCAAGGGCTCGACTGGCTTGATAAGTCCGGCCTTCTGCCGATCGTCCTCCCCGAGATCGAGGCTCTCAAAGGCTGTGAGCAGCCCAAGCAGTACCACCCGGAAGGGGACGTGTACAAGCACACACGCCTTCTCCTGGCCAACCTCAAGAAGCCTTCGCTCACGCTCGCCTTCGGCGCGCTGCTCCACGACATCGGCAAACCCAGAACGTCCAAGACCGACAAGACCGGCCGGATCCGTTTCAACGGGCATGACCTTGTGGGAGCGCGCATGGCCGAAGAGGTCCTGACACGGCTTAAGTTCTCCAACGACGCCAAAGAAGACATCAAGGCCTGCGTCGAGTGGCACATGCAGTTCAAGGACGCGCCGCAGATGAAGCCGGCGACCTTGAAGCGCATGATGCAGCGCCGCACATTCGAGACGGAGCTCGAGCAGCACCGCGTGGACTGTCTGGCGAGTCACGGCAATTTGAAGATCTGGCGATTTTTACGTAAAAAGCTTCGCACGCTCTCCCAGGAAGAGATCCGCCCGGAGCCTTTCCTGCGAGGCCGCGACCTGATCGAGCTGGGGATCCCTCCCGGTCCCCAGATGGGCACGCTGATCAAGGCTGCCGAGGAAAAACAGCTTAACGGCGATTGGAAGACCCGCGAAGACGCTCTCGCGTGGGCCAAAACGGCCTGGGCCCAGCGCAAAAACCCCTCCTAAAGCCCTTCCGCGCCTCCGGACCCGCTCCAGCCCTGCTCAACTCTGGCCTTTGCATCACTAACTTGGAAGTTTCTTTGTGAAAAATAACAGCAAATGTAATTTTTGTTAATTATTGACAATCTATTCAAGATTTGCTAATTTTGTCTTGCGACATTCACCATCACCATAGGAGTTGTTATGGCCGAACAGCAAAAAAGACCCCAGCGTACGCAGATCATGACGCTTAAAGAAATTTCCAAGTACCTCGGCGTGCACGAGATGACCGTTTACCGTCTCCTCAAGACGAAGAAGCTTCCCGGCTTCAAGATCGGCGGTCAGTGGAGAACGAAGAAGGAAGTCCTGGACCAGTGGCTTTTGAAGGACATCGATAAGAAATAAGCCTTATCGGGTTCTCCCGCCATGTCGCCGGAACGCAAAAGCCTGCTGATCGTTGATGACGATCACGGCTTTTTAGACCTCCTCAGAGACGTCTTCAAACCCTACGACTTCAATGTGACGTGTGTCGACAAGCCCACCGACGCCGTCGCGCAGTGCAAGAAGAAGCCCTTTGATGTCGTTCTTCTTGATTATCAGCTGCCGCAGCTGAATGGTGATCAGCTGATCGCCATCATGCAGGAGATCAACCCCCGCACCCGGTTCATCGTCCTCACCGGAATGGGCGGGGACGAGATCGAGGACAAATTTCGGGGCCGCGGCTACTTCGGCTTCTTCGAAAAGGGCCAGATCGACATTCAAAAACTCCGGGACACCATCGTCAACGCCTTCCTGTCCTAAGTCTTATCAAAAGTAACAAAAACCTACTAATAATAATAATTAGTAGGCAATATTGAAAAATAGCCAACCGTACTATATACTCCCTTCAAGAGCAGTACTAAACAGGAGAAGGGACCCATATGGCAGAGCAGATCTTCGCAGGCGGTTCGGATGGCAAGTCGCCCATGATGTCCACCCAGGAGATATCCAAGTATCTCGGCGTCCATGAGATGACGGTCTACCGCTGGCTCAAAAAAGGCGTCTTGCCGGGATTCAAGGTTGGCGGTCGGTGGAGGTCCAAAAAGGACGTGCTCGACAGCTTCTTGATGAGCGGCCTCAACGTTAAACACTCCTAGCGCTTCGCTTCCAGTGACTCGCGGTATGCGGGCCGTTGGAAGCGTCGTGCTGTAATGGACCGTCCGCGGGGTGTGTTAGACTACGCCCATGCGGGAAGGTCTCCTCGTCGACGCTTTTAATCTTTTTCACGCCGCGCGCGCGTCCTCTCACGCGCGCTTTTTTCCTGATATCAAACGGCTCGCATACCTCCTCGAACATTTCGCGTCCAGCCGCGGCATGCAGGCCGTCCTGGTCGTGGACGGCTCACGCTTCAGCGACGAGTGGACCGACACGCCCGTGCTCAAAGTCCTTTGTTCGGCCGGCGGTGAACCGGCGGACGCGGTCATGGAAGCCTGGATGGCGCGTCTGGCGCCCCACGAACGGCTCTCCTGGGTGCTGGTGTCCAACGACGTGAACCTTGGCCGGATGGGTGCGGGGATGGGCCTGCGTGTCCGGCCCTGCGCGTCGCTGGCCGCGGACCTGGCCTGTTTCGCGAGCGATCTGCCGACCCACCCGCTCGACCGCCACGCTCCCAAGAAGCCGGGGATCTCCAAGCCGTTCAATAACCCTTTCGGCCGTTTGTCCGCCGCGCTTTTTTTGGCGGCAGCGCTGCTGTCTTCGCCGACGGCTTCCGCCGCGGAATTCGGAGGGTTCGCGTCGCCTGAAGCCGTCGTGAGCGACCCGGCCAGCGGAGAGGTTTATGTTTCGAACGCGGTCCCGCAGCCCGCGCAGGAAGCGGCGGTCGATCCGGCCGCGCCGAAGCCGACCCGGGGGTTCATTTCCAAAATATCCGGCAACGGCATCGTCCTGATCCAGAGGTTCATTCAAGGCGGACCGGAGGGCGGCGGCCAGGAGCTGCGGGAACCCAGGGGTATGGCCGTGGCTGACGGACGGTTGTTCGTCGCCGACGGGAATATTATCCGGGTCTACCAGACAGGAACAGGGGTCCTGCAGGAGAACATCCTCGTGGCGCCGGACCTGTCCTCGGGCCAGCCGGCACAGCCCCTCGTTCTTGGGCCTGTTACCGTCGACCGCCGAGGGGATGTTTATACGGCGGACCTTGGTTCCTCCAAAATATTCAGGATCGAAACGCGCCGTCAGAACCGTGTCACGCTTTTTACGGATATCGAAGCGCTCAAGGGATTGGTCGGGATGGTGCTGGACCCGGTCACCGGACACTTGTTCGTCGTGACCCGGAGCTCCGGCCAATTGGTCGAGATCGATCAGCGCCGCAGGGCAAAGGTGATCAAAAAAGGGCTTGGTGAATTGGACGGGATGACGATGGGCGTTTCCGGCGAATTTTACTTTTCAAGCGCCTCCCGAGGCGAGATCTATCGGGTGACCGACCGCGGCCGCGGACCGATCGCGCTGGCCGCGAGCGGCCTTCGCGCCCCTTCCGGCATCGGATACAGCGTGTCCGATCACGCCCTTCTGGTGCCGCTCAAAAATGACGGACGATTGACCTCGGTCCATCTTGGCGGCGGCGGGAAAAATCTGATCCCTAAGAATTTTAGGAAGCGCTCAGGCTAGCGGAGGGCCGGAGGCCGCGCCCGCGGCCGCTTCAGGTCAGGACGTGTGATCGTATTTGCGGGTCCCGTCGAAAGAATAGGACGGCACGTAAAGCTTCGAAAGCAGGGCGGATCTTTTCCAGACACGCTTTTGCAGCGCGGGGTCGAGGATCAAGTCGTCCGCCGATGAAGCGGGCAGCGTGACCCACACATGGTGGCGCGTCTCTCCGGACTCGAACTTTCCGACCATGACCCGGACCCGGCGGTAACCGTGCCGCTTGAGTTCACGGTACAGCCAGATCGCCATATCCTCACAGTCACCGACCTGCGTCCTCTCCGTAATATCAGGACCCTGCCACTGGTCGCTGTTGTCCTGCCTGTATTGGAAGGTTAGGGCTTTGCCGAAGATCTGTTCGACGGTCAACGTCGTCGCGGGCGGGACCCCGTCCGGTATTCCATAAAATCCCGCCCCCATGAGCTTCAAGTCAAAAGGTGTCATCGAAACGGCCCGTCCGATCCAATTGGCGGACGTCGAAAGCCTGCTTTGAAAAGCGTTGCCCGCCGCGGAGTCCAAGGAGGTGAGTGAGACCGTCATCAGGACGATCAGCACGACTGGGACCCGAACAATGGCCAAAAATAGCTTATAATAAGTATGTTTAATCAAAACCATATAAATATGAGTATAATGACCGTCACGCCCATTTCAATAGATGGGTTCCTTGCGCCATGAGGGGATTTTGTATAGACTGACGCCACAATGTCGTATTTACTGGCTCTAACCCTCGTTTTTCTGATGATCCTTTCCGCCCTTTTCTCGGCCACCGAAGCTGCTTTTTTGGCGATTAACAAGATCCGCCTAAGGCATATGCGGGACAAGAAGATCCGCGGTGCCGAACACGTGCATCGTCTTACCGGCAAAATGGAAGAGGTCATCACCACGGTCCTTGTCTGCAATAACATGGTGAATACGGCCATCGCGGCGATCGGCGCGGTCGTCTTCGTGCAGTGGTTCGGGCCCCAACTGGGCATTTTTTTCTCAACGGTGGTGGTGACAGTGGTATTGCTCGTCTTCTGCGAGACGACCCCCAAGATCTTCGCGACCCGGCATCCGGAGCTCGTGACGTTCAGTATCCGTCACATTGTTTCGTTTCTGATCCTCGTTTTTAGGCCGTTCGTCTGGACTTCCAACAAGGTCAGCTCCTGGGTGATCAACCTGGGCGGCAAGAGCCACAAGCGCATCCCGATCGTGACCGAGGAGGAGATCAAGCTGATGATCCGCCTCGGTAAGGAAGAAGGGTATTACACGGACCACGAGATCAAGATGCTGGACCGCATCTTCCACTTCGATGAGATCGACGTGTTCGAGGTCATGACGCCGTTCGATAAGATGGTCATGATCGACATCCACTTCGACGAGGACGCGCTCGCGAACACGCTGATGGAAAAGGGTCACAACCGCATCCCGGTCTACGACAAGGACCCGCAGAACGTGGTCGGCATCCTGCACGTCCACGACCTGCTCTACCTGTTTAAGAACCAGCAGCTGATCCATGTCCAGGACCTCTTGAGCGCGCCCTACTTCGTGCCGCCCGACAAGAAGGTGAATCTGCTGCTCAAGGAGTTCCAGGCCAAGAAGATCCAGATCGCGATCGTACGCTCCAAGAACGGCAAGATCATGGGATTGGTGACGCTGGAGGACCTGATCGAGGAGATCGTCGGAGAGATCGAGGAAGTGACGCCGGTCTAGCGCCGGACACAACGCATCACACGGAGCACCCATGATCCTTTCTTTTCAAAAAAACAAACCCAAGATCGATCCAAGTGCGTTCATCGCGCCGACGGCCGACCTTATCGGCCGCGTGAAGATCGGCCGCGACGCGAGCATCTGGCACGGCGCGGTCCTGCGCGGGGACATCAACCGCGTCGAGGTCGGCGCGCGTTCCAATATCCAGGACAACAGTGTCCTCCACGTCGAAAGCCGTCAGGCCTGCATCGTGAAAGATTCGGTGACGGTGGGGCATTCCGCCAACGTCCACGGTTGCGTCGTCGAGGACTTCGCGCTCATCGGCATCGGGGCGACGGTCCTGAACGGCGCGGTGATCGGCGCGTACAGCATCGTGGGCGCGGGCTCCGTCGTGCTTGAGGGCACGAAGGTCCCGCCGCGGTCGCTCGTCGTCGGCACGCCCGGCAAGGTCGTGCGGCGCCTCACGCCCGCGGACCTCAAGCATCTGCGCGAGTCGGCCGCCAACTACGTGAAGCTTGCCCGGATCTATAAAAAGGAAGAGAATCTTCTCATCCATCCGGCCGGCATGAAGTTCGTGACCGACCTGAACACCATTTTTTAACCGAAAGGCCGCCCGCGGGCGGCATCCGATACAAGAACGCCCAACCCAACTCGCTTTTTTTGTACCTGGTCCGGCACGGGGAGTCCCACTCCAACAGCCAGAGCCGCATCCAGGGGCATTCGGATTCGGGGCTCAACGAACGGGGGCTGAGGCAGGCGCAAAAGATCGCGAAGCGCCTCTCCGGCCACGCGTTCGACAAGGTTTATTCGAGCGACCTCGGCCGCGCGCTCACGACCTGCAAGGCCATCGCCGCGAGGACCGGCCACAAGCCGGTCGTTGACCGCGGTCTTCGCGAGATCAGTCTGGGCGAGTGGGAAGGGCTGACCACGGATGAAGTGAACGCCCGTTACCGCCGGGGCTACGACCGCTGGCTCAAGTAGCCCACGCGGATGAAGGTCACCGGCGCGGAGACCGTGACCGAGTTCCATGCGAGGGTGAGGACTAAAGTCGAGGCGATCATGGAGAAGCACGGCACGGGCCGCGTGCTGGTCGTGACGCATGGCGGCGTGATCGCGTCCCTCGTGTCGCACTGGCTCCGGTCGAGTTTTGACCACACCCTTCTGAACCTGAGGATCGACAACACGAGCGTCACGGTGGTCGAAAAGAACCCCCAACGCGTCAAGATCCACTTGTTGAACGACATCAGTCATTTGAGCGTACGCGACCTGAACCACCACAATATCTTTACCCGCAGGTAACAGCACCATGACCCAATCCGGACGCGTCAACATCCTCGACTACGACCCCGCGGCGCTGCGCGAACTTTTTGCCGAGCGCGGCATCGAAAAATACCGCGCCGACCAGGTCATTGACTGGATCTACAAACGCGGTGTTTACGTCTTCGATAAAATGACCAACCTTCCCGCGCCGCTGCGCGCCCGGATGCTCGGCGAGTTCACGATCGACGCGGGGGAGGTGGTCCAGCGGAACCACTCACGCGATGATGACAGCGTGAAGCTCCTCATCCGCTTCAGTGACGGGGAACTGGCCGAGACCGTCTTCATCCCGCGCGACAAGCGGCGCACGGTCTGTGTTTCCAGTCAGGTCGGCTGCAAGTTCGGCTGCGTGTTCTGCGCGAGCGGTCAGGCGGGTTTCGCGCGGCACTTGAAGGCCGGCGAGATCGTCGCGCAGGTGCTCCGCGCGCGCGACGAGTCCGACACCAAGGACGTTTCGCACATCGTTTTCATGGGCATGGGTGAGCCGTTCGACAACTACGGCGAGGTGCTCGCGGCGATCCGCCGGCTCAACGACCCCAAATGTTTCGAGATCGGCGCGCGCAAGATCACCGTCTCGACCTCAGGCCTCGTTCCCAAGATCGACAGCTTCTGCGAAAAAGGCATCCAGGTGGAGCTCTCCGTCTCGCTGCACGGCGCCAACGACGAGGTGCGCGGCAAGCTCATGCCGATCAACCGCCGCTGGCCGGTGAAGGAGCTCATCGAGTCCTGCAAGAATTACGTGGATAAGACCGGCCGCGTCATCACGTTCGAATACCTGCTGGCCAAGGGCTTGAACGCCTCCGTTTCCGACGCGAAGGAGCTGGCGATGCTGCTGCGCGATGTCCACTGCAAGGTGAACCTGATCCCGCTCAATCCGATCCCCGAATTTCCCTACGAACGGCCGTCGTATCCCGAGATCAAAGCTTTCCAGAACGTCCTGGAGCGCAACGAGGTCCCCGCGACGGTCCGCTTCTCGCGCGGCAACGCGATCAGCGCCGCCTGCGGTCAGCTCCGCCGGATGGCCAAGGGCGGCTGCACGCCGATGCCCTCGCGCCGCAAACCGGAATGAGCCAAATAAGCCGAATGAACCGTATGATCGCGGCCATGTGCGCGGCCGTTCTCCTGTCGGCCCCGTTCGCCCATGCAGCGACCTCGGCGCCGGACCTGGAACTCAAGGACCTCGCGGGACAGACCGTGAAGCTCAGTTCGTTCCAAGGCAAGACCCCGGTGCTCCTGGTCTTTTGGACCACGTGGTGCCCTTACTGCACGAAGCAGATCCCGTATATCAATCAGCTGGAAGACGCGTTCGGGCCGGAAGAGCTGGCGGTGTTGGCGGTCAATTCGGGGGAGAGCCGGTCGGAAGTCGCCGAACATGTCCAGAAGACGGGAATGCGTTACCGGGTCCTCCTGGACAAGGACGACCAGGCCATCGAGGCTTACGGTGTGACGGGCTTTCCGTACATGGTCCTGATCAGCCGCGAAGGCAACATCGCCGGCGTTGACCATGGTGTCACGAGCCGTCTGGTAGGCAAGATCCGGATGCTCACCGGTCAGAGCTCATAGCCGCTCACGGATCCGCGCGTGGGCGGAGGTGAGGGGCAGGGTGTCGAGGTCGCGCGACCTCAGCCAGCGCGTCTCCCAGCCGCGGTGCAGATCTTCGGGGACGGAGGCGACCTCCGCCGAGTAAACGTTCAGCGTTTCCGCGAACCGCGTGTAGTGCCTTTTGAGCGTAAAAAGTTTGGTGACCGCGTCCGCGGGCAGTCCCAGCGCCGTCGCGACCGCGCGCCGCTCGCCCGTTGCCGATGCCTTCTGACCGTCCGGCCACTTGGCTTCCGGGAATTCCCAGAAACCTCCCATGATCTTGCCTTCCGGCCTCCGATGTAAAAAATACCGGTCCTTCCTGCGCAGCACGACCGCCCACGCCCGGACCTTGCTGATCTTCTTTTCGATGGCACGGCGCGGGAGCTCATCCACCTTGCCGGCCCGGAGAGCTTCGCATTCGGACGCGACGGGGCAGGCGAGGCAGGAAGGGTTCTGCGGCACGCAGATCAATGCGCCCAGCTCCATCAATCCCTCGTTGAAGAGCCCAGGGTCCTTGTCCGGCACGAGCGCCGATTGCAGCTTGAAGATCCTGTCGCGGCCCGCGGGCGTGTCGATCGGGTCGGTGACCGCGTAAACGCGGGCGAGCACCCGGAGCACGTTCCCGTCCACGATCGGCGCCTTAAGGTTGAACCCGATGCTCGCGATCGCGCCCGCTGAATAAGGCCCGATGCCCGGCAGTTCCTGCAGCGCCTCGTAATCGGCGGGGAGCTTGCCGCCGTGGCTCTCGACGAGGACGCGCGCGCACTTCTTGAGGTTCCGGGCCCTGGCGTAATACCCGAGTCCCTGCCATTTGAGCAGGACTTTTTCGAGGGGCGCGCGGTCGAGCGCTTCGACGGACGGGAACGCCTTCATCCACGCGTCAAAATACGGCAGCATCGTTTTGACCTGGGTTTGCTGGAGCATCATCTCGCTGATCCACGTCGCGTACGGCGTCCGGGCCCGCCTCCACGGCAGGTCGCGCCCGTTCTTCCTGAACCAACCGACCAATTTCTGTCTAAAATTTTGAGCGTCCACCGCGCCATTATACCCGTACGGCCCGCCGGCAGGAGAAGATGCCTCCGCTCCGGACGGAGCCGCTCGCGCGCTGTCTGAGACGAGGCGCGCTCGCTCCTTTGTCCTCGTCGGCGGGGACGCCTCCTCGGACAAAAAGT
>CAZHID010000015.1:0-2054 GCA_964532445.1 uncultured Planctomycetia bacterium
TTGCCGCCGAGGCTCTTGAACGCGTTCTCAAAGGCGTTGATCAGCGCTTCCCGCTCCTCGGCGGTCAGCTCTTTGGGTTCGGTCTTTTCCCCGTCCCCGCCGATGGATGACGCGTGGAACGCTTCAACAAAAAGCGCGTTCACCTCATCTTCGATCGACGCGAAATCCACCCGGCCCTTATCAACGTAAAGGTCGGTGATGATACCGGCAAGGCCTTGGGCGAAACGCACGACGCTCAAATAGAACGTGGTCCCGCGAACGGCGGAAACGGCCGTAGGGGTCTTCACCTTGAAGCTGGAATCGGGACCAAGCTTGTCCACGTCAGCCTTGATCTTGCCGATGTCCAGACGCAGGAGGGTCTGGCGGGTCTTTTCGTTGTCGCGGCGGGCTTCCTCTATGGTGAGCTCAGAGGAGTTCAGGATCTGCATGCGGATCTTACCGTCGAATTCGATGCGGGCGGTGCCGTTCTCGCCGGTGCGGACCATATCCGAAGGCTTGAGCGTGTCACCCGTCGTGAGGGTGCGCCAGACATCGGAAGAGGCCTCGCGGACTTCCACCGTTCCAGAAACTTCGGTCACCCGGATGGACTGCGCTTGGGAACCGGCCGGTTGCGGCACGGGCGCGGAAGACACGGCCGCCGAGGGTTGAGGCGCGGACCCGACGGACGGGCTGCCGGCCGCAGTCATGGCGAACGCGGGGACGGCGTGGCACGTTAAAGAGGCGGCGACCGTCAGAGCGGCAACTGCATGTCGGGCGGTTAGGGTGCGAAAAAACTTCATCATGGCTTGAGGTCTCCGATTATAGTCCAAGCTTGAGCGAGTAGCAAACTTTTAGGCCATCACCCGGACCTGCTGGATGGCGGCCCGGATCTCCTGCAAAAGACGTGTCGCGCGGACCAGAACGTACTCCGGCCGCTGATGCGCCAGGAACGGCCGCTTCCCTTGGAGCGCGGCCAGGAATTCCGCTCCCGCGATCCCGCCGGCGAAGGCGTCGGGGCCGTAGAAACGGGCGATCCGTTCGACCGGTCCGCGATCGACGAACCCTTGCGCCGCGCTGAAGACCGATTGGGGGTCTTCCATGGCGGCCGGACTTCCGATCGCGGCGGCCGCGGCCAGGACCGGGATCGAAAAGATCGCGCTCCATTCGGGCATTTCTACACCACGCGACAAGGATCCGACGGCAAGGTTCACGATCCCCTCTTCCGGCAGGAACGAGGTCGTCACGCGGACGGTAAGACGTCCCTTTTTCCGGGGTGCGGCGCCCATCGCGAACACCGCCGGCTCACGCCGGACCGCGGCGCGGACCGACTCCCCGACCGCGGGCCTGAACCGTGTCAGGTCTTCCTTGAGAAAAAATCTCGTTCCCGGCCTGAGCCGCGCGAAATACGCCGCCTGCTCCAACAGGAATTCCACCTGCGCTTCGACCTCATCGTCCGACAACCGGGTGTTCTCAGGAAAAAGTTCTTCCCACGCCGGCAGCTCAAAGTCAGCCGGCACGTCCGGGATACCCTGAAGCGCATGAGCGGCGGCTTCCGGGTCAAAAGTGTTTGCTGACCGGTTTTTGGCCGCTTCGACAACGGTGTCGCTCCTCATAATATCCGGCCGAGCCAAACGCGCGCCCGTCATCCCGACGGTCCTCGCATACTCCACGCCGCCGGTGCCGTTCCACACGGCGAACGTCACAGACGCCCCCGGCCTCACCCCGGTCGCCTCAGCCGCCTTCTGAGCAAAAAGCTGAAGCGCCTCCGACGACGTTCCGCCGGCCATCCGCGCGCCGGCGTTCGCAGCATCCTCGCGGCGGCGCTGAGTGAGCAGGTCGTGGATGAAATGTTTTTCAAGGTTGGCTTTGAACGCCGCGGCGGCGTTCGGACCGTCTTTGAGAGCGTCGTACTGTTCCTGGGCCGCGGTGTTCAGCTCAAGCAGCCGAGCTTCCGTGAATTCCGGCCGCACCCGTCCTTCGTCGTCCAGGTACGGCGCAGAGAATGAGGCGCGAAACGCGGGGATATCGACACCGTGGCTCGCGTCCACCACCGCGCCGCTCGGCTCGACGACAGC
>CAZHID010000015.1:2064-4964 GCA_964532445.1 uncultured Planctomycetia bacterium
ACCACGCGATCCCCCTGGACGAGCGTCCGACCTCCCGCCAGCCGGATATGACCCTGCCCGTCCTCAGTCTTGAATTCAGCGCCGGGCAAATGGATGAGCGACGGGATGCCGGCATGCCGCGCCAGCGCCGCTTCATGGGAGGAATGGTTCCCGTAATCGAGGGCGATCAGACCCACATCACCAAGATCAAATACCGCCTCAAGGACCGATTCACGCCGGGACTTGGTCGCAACCAGGACCACCGCATCCCCCTGCGCCGCCATCATGCGGGCCTCCTCGATAACCCAAACCAGCCTTCCTTCCACCGCACCTGCGGTGGACGCGTCCGCGTGTGCAATCGGCTCGGCCGATGAGGATGAGACCCGGTAAATGCGCCTGGACCCGACACGCTTTTGAATGGCCTCGATCCTGGGGATCGCCCGAGCCTCGCTGATCGCGCCGGAACGGATCTGCTCCTCAAGGTAAGCGATCTCCGCCTGCGGCGAGAAATGAATGGGGCGTGTTTGAACGAACCATACCTTGCCCGCTTCCACCACGAATTCTGTTTCTTGCGGACCCGCGGCCGCTTCCAGCTTTTCGGCCGCCTCCAAAAGCTCTCGGTACAACCAAGGCTCACGCGTCTCGAGCGCCAAAAGATCCTCTCCGGATCCGCCCTTCGTCATCAGCTCATCGCCGGACGAATTCTCGGCGAACCTTCCAAAGGGTGCCCTTTTTCCCGTATCCGGATCCCGCGTGGACATGACCCCCGACAGGTAAACACCGCTTCGATCGCCAGTCTTCCTGGGCGGCTTGTGGGAACGATAGTCCTTGCCAGAAACCCATTTTTGGATGATCAGCGGTTGGTCGTACCCATGGTCAAGGCCCATGCGCTCCCTGTACGCACGGGCTTTGGGCAGGCCCCAGGCGCCCACTACGGCCTGCGCGCCATGATACAGGGAGCCGGTCGCGTCCGAGCTGGTCAATATCCCCGGCATGGAGACCTTGGGATTGCTCCTGAGCACAACAAGGTCTGAGTTGCGGTAGGCGCTGCGGTACCAGAGCCAGGTCCTTTCCTTATCCACAAAAAAATCGATCCCTTCATCGCGCAGCCGCTGCGCAATGAGCATCTCCATTTGCTCACGCTGTTCAGATCCGCTTCGAGCGAGCTCCATGGCCAGCTCCGGGCTCAGCACAATGCCCGGCGGAAACGCGAGTCCGGCACGCTTCAGGATCAGGAAGCCGGATTCCTTGCCTCCCCACGCGGCCGAGCGGACCCCGCCGCCCAGGCTTCGCGTCCCGTGACGCAATCTGGTCTCCAGATCCACAGACTCGCCAAAGACCACGTGCATGAATTCCTTCTCACCCGCACTCAACAGCAGTTGTGCCAATTCCTTCGCCCGGTCGGGGACATAAAGAAGCTCGCGATGCACGCCCACAAAGTAGTGCCGCGTCGAATCATGATTCTCGACGCTCATATTCCGGGTGACAAAAGCGTCCGGCAGCCCCAAGCGCCCATGCACAAGCTCAAGGATCGGCGCTTCGATCCTCGCCACTCCTTCCGGCCTTCCGTTGAGCCAGGGCTTATCTTCGCTCGGGTCATCAAGACGCGTCTCCGAATGATGCATCAACAGCGGGAACATTCCGGGATACTCGACATCAGAGTATCTGGGATCGGCATCGACGTGTTTGTGCCGGCCCCAAAATTCCTTGTAAAGGCGATGCAATCGGGCGATGTCGACCCCTGGGTTCACAAGGATCGCTTCACGGTAAACCGCCGCAAAAACAACATCCGGCGCTTCCGTGACACCGGCGGCACGCATCCGATCAGCAAGATCGACCGGCGCATCCTGTTCCGCCGCCAACCGGCCCAGATCCCGCCTCACGAGTTCGGCACGCTCCGTTTCCGGGAGTCTCCACACCATGCCGCGGACAAGGTTCTCGACGACCGGCCTATACCGTTCTTCCACACGAAGGAAGAACATGCTCCGGAACATCGTGTAGTGGGATTCGCTGTGATAAAAAGTCTCCGGGTCGATAACCCGCTCGACAGGGACCGCCGGGATCCCCGCCCGCGCGAGAAGAGCGACCAGATCGTCCATCCGATTCAGATGCCATTCGCTCTTATAAGCCCGTTCAACACTCGTATCTTCCGTCCCCAGATAAACCAACGCCTCTGATTTTGACCAGCGATAACCGGCTCCGTGAACGTGCTCCTGCACCTGATGACTTGATGCAAGACTTGGATCCGCCTCAAGGAACCGCTCGATGGACCGCCCCAAAGCCACCTCATGTTTGAGGTTGCGGGATTGCATGACCCACTGCTCCGATGTGCTCTTTACCTGGTTCGGATCTGGCAGCTTGAGCCTTTCATACGCTTCCAACATTGAGCGTAGTGTGCCCCAGTCAGCCAGATCAGGCCGGATCTGGACCATAAGCCCCGCCGCGTTGACCGCCCAAATGAAGTTTTTTTCAAAAACCTTGCCGATCGCGCTCATCAATTGCGGTGTCAGCGCAGAAGGTTTGACGGCCGCCGCGAGAACCAAAGCTATAAGTTCGATATCCCGATCCTCATTCGCGATGATCTCCATCTTGTCGACATGCCGCACGATCTCGATCGGCTCGATCCCCTGCAGATCGGTTTCGTATCCATTCAATGGACGGACCTGCCCCATCCAGATCCACACGTTCGCAAAATGTGCCCATCCGCTGACCGAGTGATGGAACGCTTTGAACGCCCGCTCGAACCCGGCGGGATCAACGGCCGGATTTATGGCTGATAGGAACCTAAAAACGTATCCAAGACGGTCCAAAGATGCCGCAGGACCGGAGGAACGGTCTTGAGTTCCGCTCGGCAATTCCAAATAGGCGCGGACCGGTGTTTCCAAATGCTTGTGAACCCAGAAACGCGCTTTAAAGACCAT
>CAZHID010000015.1:4974-6273 GCA_964532445.1 uncultured Planctomycetia bacterium
CACCTCCCCTTCCTCATCCAGGTGAATGTGCTTCGCGGCCTCGCCCAGAGGAGCAAAGTACTTGCGGATCCGCTCCAAACGATAGTCTTCCCGGATCCGACGGACACCCAGCCTCCCAGCGACTTCCTCAGAACGGACGGAGATCTCGGTCTCGCCGGCTTCCACGCTGACAAGATCCAGCGCCTGTATGATCCCGCGGTCGATATCGGCGGTTGTAGGCTCGGAATGAGTCCGTCCGGCTTCCCATACGACGTTCCGGACCATGCTCTCCCTATCAGGATCGACCGCAAGGTAATAGTCATATTCGATGGAAGCAAAATGCCTGGTGGGCGTGGTGTCGTGTCCGACCCGGTGATATTCGAGCGTGACGGGGATATCCCACGCGGCGAACGCGTCCACAACGCGGTCCGCGATCGCGCCCAGCCCGCGCGGCTCGGTGACCTGATACAACCCGTCGTCGGTCATGGTGACTTGTCCGATATGGATGCGTTTCCTGCCGTCCGGAGCGGCTTTTTGAACCGCTTGCTCACGACTTAAAGGGCTTTTCTTCCAATACTCCGGATCTCGCGGTTCCGGAGCCGCCGCGCCATGGATCAACGCCTCTGGAGTGTCCGGCACGCCGGAACCCGATGCCGAAACGCTGTCCGCCATCCTCGCGCCGGCAGTCTCAACGGCAGCTGAGACCGAAAGGTCGGTGCGGCTGTACTCATAGGTCTGCTCGGTCCCCGACCAGTTCGGATACCGGCCCAGGACCCGCGCGCCGACCTTTTCCGCGACACCTTCCCGGCGGTGCGCGGTCTTGTGCCGGAAGCCGGCGCCACGGGCCGATTCGTCGAGCTGCTTCTGCAGGAGCGTCGCGATGCCGCGGCCGCGCAGGTCCTTTTGGACGACCATGGATTCCGAATAAAGCGTGTCACCCTGCCCGCGATGCTCGTCCTGATCGGGCCCTTCAAGGTCCTCGTAACGCTCGAGTGGTCTGCCCATCACATACCCCACGATCTTCCCGTCGATCTCGGCGATGACGCGCACTCCCCTCTCATCCTCGAAGGTCTCCTTCAGGGAAGCCGCGCTCTGGCGGATCCGGACATCAAAACTTTTTTCCAGTTTCACGATCGCCGGGCCCGCTTCGGCCCAGGCCTCAGGCCCCAGTTCCCGGACCCTCGACGAAGCGTGGGAAGCTGCCGAGAAGTCCGGGTTCGCCGAAGACGTCCGCAACATGCCCATGGGCATGCATACGTACGTGTCCGAAGGGGGCGGCACCTTGTCCGGCGGTCAGCGCCAGCGCCTCATGATCGCCCC
>CAZHID010000015.1:6283-12868 GCA_964532445.1 uncultured Planctomycetia bacterium
GCAGGCTCTGGAACGATTGCCGGCGCGGGTACGGGAGCCTCCGCCGTTCCGAGAGACAAGCGGACATAGAGATGGTCCACACCAGTACCGTACCAGTTGGGATGCCGGCTCAGCACCTGAGGACGTTCCAATTCGGCGACCATTTCCCGGGGTTCGTGCGCGGACAGGTGGCGGTAACCGGCGGCGGACGCGGCCCGGATGATCTCCGCTCTGAGCTTTTTGCGGACGCTGCGGGGGATGCCGGGCCTCACCGCCAGTGACGCCAGGTAAAACGTACTGCGGCTCCCGTATTCGGGGTCTTTCTTGATGCCTTTGACGGACGGGTAGTCTTCCAGCGGGCCTCCGGTCGCGTAGCCGACGACCCGGCCCTTCACGGAAACGGTCCAATTGATCGAATCCTTGCCCGTGAACCTGCGCCGGAGGGCGTCCTCGCTCTCCCGGATGCTTTCCGCGAACGTCTGCTCGACCTCCATCACCTGTTCGCGGATGCGCGGCCAATCGCTCTTGACGGCAGGCTCATAGACCGCCGCGGCGACATCGACCGCTTCAAAGCGGTCGAGCAGCGTCTCGAGCCGGACCCAAAGACCTTCGACGACCCCCTCCGGCTCCTTCAGATGACGCGAACCGCTCGTTCTGGGCATCGCCTCCAGGTACAGCTTGGCCTCCGCGTCCGCCAACCGGATGCGGACCGACCGCTTATCGACCCCGTTCTGCCTGAGATGACGAACGAACTGCTGGGGCGTCGCGTTGTAGGTCTTGGCGTTGTACATCACCGCCTTGAACCCCGCGCGGTAGGCGTATTCCTCGATCGCCTGGCGGATGATCTCGGGCTCGACAGAGAGCGTGCCCTCGACGCTGTCCACCAGCAACACGCCGGCCATGCCACCCTCCGCGCGCTCGTAGATCCCAGCCGCCGCGATCACACGGACCTTCCGTCCGCCCTTGTCGGACAGGTCGATCATTGTAACGGCCTTGCTTGTGATGTAGCCGTACACCGAATCCTCGTACAGGCCGCTTAGGAATGCGCAGCAGAAGAACTCGGATTGACGGCTCAGGTCCGTCCAGGGGTCGCGCGCCCATATCCCCGCCTCGACCATGCCGCCCAGCCGGCCGTGGTTGGACGCCAGCGCGTGGATGTACTCGTCGAGCACCTTCGCGCCTTCCGAACCGGGCTTCACGAAGTGCTGCCGGATCTCCGTCAGGAGGAAGAGGGACTGGTCGAGCGTGATCGCGTCCTCACGGAGCGCCTTCAGCACGTCCGGGTACCGGGCGAGGATCTCGTGCACCGACTTCGCCCCTTTGATCAGGCTGCCGGCGTACGCGCCGTCGACCCGCTTACCTGTGTCGTCACGGTATCCCAAAAAGTCCTGACGGGCCGCCCTGCGGATCACTTCCAGATGGGTCGGGACGTCCTTGCGACTGAGACCGTCATCATGGGAATGATAGAGAAAGCGATACGAGGGGTTGTCCCACAACTCATTGACGCCTACTTCCCGAAGCGCGGCGACCGTCCGCCGGGTCGCTTCCCAGGTCTCGAAAGACGCGCGAAAATCCCGGTACCGGAGCAGCATCGCTGTCACAACGGGAAGTTCGTTCTCGCGGACCGGATAATTCGGCCGGCCGGACCCGCTCAGACGGTCCATGATCCGGATGAGCGTTGCTTCGATGTGCTCGTGAGCGTAGATCAAGGCCCCCTGGAACCACCACCCGACATACGGGTCGATCACCCCGAAAAGGGCGGTCAATACGGACGCGGTGATGATGCGCCCCCGCGTGGTGTCGGCCGATCTCCAAGCGAACATCACGGCAAACGCGAAGGAAAGTACCGGAAAGGCGATCCACCCTTGAGAGAACGCCGTGATGCAAAGACCCGCCGCCAGGAACGCCTGCCACCACTGTGGCTCGCGGTCCTGATACTTCCTCGCTTCCAGGTCAGTGCGGTCGAAGGACTTCCGCCTTACTTTTTCCTTCATGTTCCGGTATTGGTCCCAGGTTTCCTTGAGTTCGGGGTATCCCTTCACCGCCATCAGCCACGCGACCTCGCCATCGCTGCGGATCAGCTCGTCGGCGGAGGGGAACATCTTCAGGAGCCTGATCTGGATTTCCTGGTCCGCCCGGTCGACGACCCTGAACCGCACGAGCGGCTTGACCGCCGTCTGCGTCTGCGCGAACCGTTTGGCCGCTATCAGGGCCTCGACGGACTTTTTGAGGTCCTTTAGCCCTAGAGCTTCTTGGAGCTTGTGTTCGGCGAGTTCATTGAACGCGGTCTCTTCGATAATACGGACGCGCGCGACCAGCTCCGCGTCCAACGGAAGGTGCGAATATTTTTCGATCAGCTCCACGGCTTCCCGGACCAGCTTGAACCGGGCCTCTAAAGGCAGACCGGGCGCCTTTTGCTCGACCTGCGCGATCCGCGCCTGAAGGGCCTGTGTGAGCTTTTGATCAAGGTCACCGGGTTGGAACGGATCGGAGTCCGGGAACCGGCGGGACCAGTACTGGATCTGGCTGATCGTCCGGATCATCTGCTTATGGTCCGAGGCGGCGTGTAACCCTTTACCGAGCGAGGCCATGATCGCCCGAGGCAAGGACCCCGCCTTCACCGCCACCGCCAGCGCGCCCTCCGCGCCCAGGCCCCCCTTCAGTCCGCTCGTGAAATCGGTCAAAAAATACGGTCCGTTCGCCGGGACCGGCCGGGCCAGGAACCCGTTGGACCACAGATAATTAAAAGCGTCGTAGATCTTCTTGTTCGGCCGCTCCATCCTCAAATGATCGGCGTAATGCTTCGCGCGCACCCCTTCGTGGCCGGAGACGCGCTTGTAAAGACCCGGTTTCGTCATCAGAACGAACAGGACTTTGAGCGCGAACTCGACCTCATCCGCGTCCTTCGGCCTCGCCATCCGCGCGCCGGACTGCGCCGCCATTCTCGCGGCCGAGATCGGCCGGCGAAGCGCCTCTTCGGCCTCCTCCGCGTTGTCGGCCACACGGAAAATATCCATGTCCTCGGGATTCACCATGTTCGGGATGTTATCGCTCTCGAGCCAGATCTTGCGCAGGGTGTCGAGGATCGGCTGCCAGTAATCGCGGCCCAGGAGCACGATCGGCTGCCGCTCGACTTTTTTCACCTGCATCAGCTGGACGATGTCGAAGAGCCGGTTCATCGTCCCGAACCCGCCGGGCAGGAACACGAACGCCGACGAGTGCGCCGCGGTGAGGAACTGGTGCAGCGACTCGTCCCGGATCAGGATGCGGTGGGTGCTAGGGATCTTCGGGGTGAGGCCCAACCGGATCGGGCCCGTCCGGTCGCTCTTGAAGATTACCGATTGAAAAAGATCTTCCCTCCCGTCCGCTTGGGCACGTTCCCACAACCGCCGGTCCAGACCGTTCTCGCTCGCGATCCTGACGGGCACATTGGAACGCCACAGCCGGCTCGCGAGCCGTTCGGCCTCGATCAGCAGCGGACTGTCGGGAGCCGGGTGGCCGACCACCGTGACCGATTCGGGCCATCCGTGAAGCTGCAAATAACTGGACTCCAGCTCCTCGACCAGCAGGCTCATCCGTTCCGGCGGCGTCACAAAGTGCTGGTGATGTTCGGCCACATGACGGCTGTTCTTGATGAAGTCCATCACGGAGCTCACGCGGTCAGTGATGAACGGGCGGGAACGCCGTCCGTCCATCATGGGTTCCACGATCCCCGCGCGCTTCCACGCGGCAAAAAAAGCGTCCCACGCCGGCCACCAGAAACTTTCGCCCAGCAGTGCCAGCGGACGGCCGCGCCGCATCGCCTCAAAAAATTCGTCCATGCTCCCGATCCCGCCCGGCAGCGCGACCGTCGCGATCACGTCCTCGTCCAGAGCGCGCTTGCGTGTCAGGAAGTGATCGAAGAGCAGGATCTTGCCGACCATCGGATTGGTCTCCTGCTCGAACGGCAGCAGGATGCGGATCCCCTGACGCAGGTCGGGGCGGTCCGGTGCCACGCTCATGAGACCCATGAGCACCGCCTCCATGATGCTCGGACCCGCGCCGGTGCGTCCCGGGATCTCGAGACGGCCCATCTCCTGGCCAAGTTCAAACGCGAGACGGTAGAACGGGTTGTGCGGCGGGATCCGCGCGCTGCCGAACACGGTCACGGCGGGAAGCCAGTCGGCCATTTCATTGATGCGGTAAAGTTCGGTGATGATGCTCTGGAGCACGTGAAGATGCTTGCCGTTCGCCATCCGCGCTCCGGACGGCCAGGACTTCCGGACCACGTCGGACGGAAGCCGCTCGAGAATGCGCTGTTTCTCGATCCTGACACCTTCATAAGCGCGTTCCAGAAGAGCCGCGTCGCCGTTCAGCGGATGAGCGGCCGCGCGCAGGGCTTCGACAGCCCGCATCGCTTCGACGGCCCGCTCGAGTTCGGACCAATCCCCGGCCAGACGCTTGAGCAACATAGGCGTGAGCTTTTCGAGAGAAGCGCGGTCCGAAGCCTCCAATACGCGGATCCTGCGGTAGCCTTCGGCGGCCAGGTCGAGCTGCTGGAGCGGGACGGACGCGCGGCGCAGACGTTCGGCCGCGTTCTTGACGACGGCCTCGACAGCAGGATCCACCGCTCTCAGCGCCGGCAATGCGGCCGGCTTTGACCGGGTCGCGAGCGTCCAGGTCCCTTCGGCGATGGTCCTGAAGCGTCTAAAATCCGCATAGGTCAATTCGGCGTTCAACTCGTCCGGCTGTGTTAAAAGATCCCCGACCCAGTACCCCCGGACCGGCCGCTCGTAGATCTCAAGCGCCGTCAAAAAAGACAGCCCGCTCATGGCGCTCGCCTTGGCCGGATCGCTCCGCAGCAGCGCGTGCGCGCCGAACGGCTGGGTGAAATGATAAAAAAGATGCAGCTTCGCGAGCAAAAGCGGGTTGGCGAGGATCCGCGAACGCCAATCGTCCGGGAGCTTCATCTTGGCGACGGGCCGGTCCTCGCGCATCGCCGCAAAAAGATCCACGGGGTCCGGCTTAAGCCCCGCGTTCATAAGGTCCGCGAGAAGGACAGCACGGTTCATGCCGGCGGTGCCTTCGAGTTTTTTCAGGTCCAACTGATCCCTCAACGTCGTCATGACGTCATCGGCGAGGACGCCCCACCACCGGTCCGCGCCGGGATGTCCGATGCTCTGCAGGATCGCAAGCAGTGCATCTTCGTTGTAGGGAAAAACCACTTCTTCCGATCCGGTCCGATACCCTTCCGCCGATGAACTGATCAAAAGGTACATCACGAGGTCGCGGAAAAGTCCCGCGCTCCCCGCCCGCTTCATCCATTCCTGATGATCCTTCGCGGGCGACAACATGACGCCCGGGATCGTCTCAGCCACGGCACGCAGCGCGATCCGAAGCCGGGCGGCGCCTTTCGGATCAAGGTGGTCCCCCGCGAGAAGCACCGGCTTTGACGGGTCCTTGGCACGGTCCACCAAACCGACAATGGCTTTGACATCTTCAGGACGGTCTTCGGCGGCGGCTTCCGCTCGGGGTCCCGATGCGGGGGGGGCGGCCTGAACGGCCGCGGCATGCATCAGGCTCCACGCGGCAAGAACCCAAGAACCGGCCGCCAACAAATTCCACGCTCTACTCCAAACGCCCATCCGCGCGCCGGCAGTGTCGCGGATGATCATTTCGAGCCCGCGGACCATCTCCCTAACATGATCTTCTTCATCACTCCCGGGTGCGGGCGATAGGCTGCGGTACACCTCGAGCGCTTCGCGATAAAAATCAAGAAGACGGCCCCTCATTTCTTGAGGGGTCCTGCGAATGACGGCCCGGCTCATAGGACCGGCCGCTTGGCCCATGGCTTCCCGGATCTGGGGAAGCTTGTCCAGAATGTTGTCGCCGATGAGGCGGTGCGACAGGACCTTGAACGTGTTCACGGGATGGACGCGGGCCTCCTCCGGGATCACGATGAAAACGATCTTATTGGGCATTCCGATGAACATAAAACCGCCTCGTGCGTCCCCTTCAGGCGCCCCCTGGGAAGCCATCAACCTGCGGATCCGCGCCTCCGGCAGATACCCGATCGAAAATTTAAAATCTTCCGCTTCCCGGATCTGCCGCAGCACCTCCGGCCGCAAGGTGAAGATCAGGAACAGCGAGTTCTTCAAGTCAAAGTCATCCGGATCCGACAATTCAAGATTCACCGGAAATTCCGGTCCTTCGGCGTCCGCCATGCGCGCGCCGGCGTCCGCGTTCCAACGGTCCAGATACCGGAGCGCGGACCGAAGTTCTTCTTTTTTAATGTCATGCACGTCCTGTTTCTTGACGATACCTTCCGCAACGACCCGAGCCCCCGCCACGCCCAGCGAGCAGCCTCCGCGGAAGTGCGTAAGTCCGGCGAACCTGCAGCGGCCAAAACACCTGCGTGTTTCAGGCCCCCAAGCCCAGTCACCGGACGGAAGACAGTAATTCTTACACACGCCACTCAGCCCCACCAGTCCCCCAAAACCAGAGCAACCCCGCTCAAACAACGCGCACGTCACACTGCCTGCTTTTTAGGCACCACTTCCCGCAACCTAAAAACAAGAAGTTTTGCAGGGTTTTCCGTTACCATTTTTATAGCTTCATTTATTTTTA
>CAZHID010000015.1:12878-13640 GCA_964532445.1 uncultured Planctomycetia bacterium
CCGGAGCGCGGACCGAAGTTCTTCTTGTTGAATGTCATGCACGTCCTGTTTCTTGCCGATCCCTTCCGCATCGACCGGAGCCCCGGCCTCGCCCAGGAGCGAGATCGTGAGCTCCCCGCCGAGGTGTTTGCGGAAGTCCTCCATCCCGGCCCACAGCGCGTCCGTCTTCGCGGCCGCGGCGTACACCGGAAGTCCGGACGACCGGATCAGGCCCAGTATCCTGCGGAACTCCACCATCGTGATGTAACCGCGCTTCCAGGAAATATCGGAATCGATCGCCGTGCCGATCGCGACCGCCTGCCCGTGCGAAAGCCGGTGGCGGGTCAGCACTTCGAGCCGATGGGCCCACTGATGCCCGTAATCGAGCGGCCGGGCCAATTTTTTTTCGAACGGATCGGTCCCGATCTGGCCGAGGTGGTCGCGGATCGAGATCGCAATGAGCGCTTCGGCGCGACCGATAAGTGATCCAAGCTCATCGGCATTCAGACCCATCTCGCCTCGGAGCGCGGCCGGCAGGTCGAGCAATGCGGTATGGTCCTTTTCGAGCAGCCGGAATCCGGGCTCGTCCTTCATGAGCGTGACCTTGATGATCTCCGCCAACCCCGCGCTCATGAGAGACCGGGGCGCGCGCTTGAGCAGGAGCGGGTCGACGATCACCGATTGCGGCGGCTGGAACACGCCAAAAAAATTCTTCTGACCGAACAGGTTGATCCCGTTCTTCACGCCGATCCCGGCATCGTCCAGAGCCAGAAGCGTCGTCGG
>CAZHID010000015.1:13650-23539 GCA_964532445.1 uncultured Planctomycetia bacterium
GTGGCCGACACCATTGGCGCAGGCACGCCGCGCAAGGTGCAGCGCGCCATCGAGGCCACCTTGCAGCACTACCCGCTGGACGAGGTGTCGGGGCACTTTCACGACACGTATGGCCAGGCGCTGGTCAACACGCTGGCGGCGAACCCGGCCATATCGAGCGTCGCGCCGCCGCCGGCCAGCACGAACACCGACTTCCGGTCGAGCCCCGCCTTCCAGGCCTTGTAGTTGATCCAGATCACCCGAAGCAGGCCCCGCAGTCCATTCTTGAGCCGCTCCCCTCCGCTCACGAAAAGAACGTTGGAAAAAGCGGGGTCGGTCAGGTCTTTGGCGAAAAGGTATTTCTTGAATTGTTCGATGTTCTCAAGACCCATCCCACGGTCGATCACAAAAAAAGTTTTTCGGCCCCGGATCTCATCCGCCAGGAGCGGGTTCGCCGGATCGAAGACGCCCCGCGTCATCACCACGTCGTAAGATTCATCGGGCACCACCGCCGTCCGAATGCGTTCCGGCGCATCCGCCATCCGTGCGGCGGCGGGAAGACCGGTAGGGATGGCAGCGGCGGTCAAGCGGGCCAGTTCGACAGGGTTCAGCGCCAGCGGAAGCGTGCGCTGACCGGCCGCTCCGGACGGAAGGTCGTTTGCAAGACGAGGACGGGACTCCTTCTCCTCCGGACGGACCCGCTGCGTCAGGAGCAGCCGTTCATATCGGGCCGTGTCGGTCTCTTCGGTCACGGCCGGCAGGATCGAGACGAACGAGATCCCCTGCTGACGGAGCCGGTCCTTGAGCGCCGCGGTGTGAAAACCGCCGGTGATGAGCACGGCCGGTCCGGACAGACCCTCGTCGAGATGCCGCTGGACCGAGCTTAAAAAAAGTGTGTCGCGCTCAGCCGCCGCCGCATAGAAGCGTTTCGCGGCCGCTTCAGCGTCCTCAAGCGACTTTTTCAGGAGGATCGCGCCTTCGTAACCGGACTCGCGTTCCAGGATGCGCGCGTTCACGAACCCTGACAGATGCTCCGCGTCCGCGAAGCCTTGCAGACGCGTCAGCCGGTCATATTCCTCGGGCGTGATCCGGAGCCGGACGAGCTTTTCGAGCAGCGCCGCGGAATCCTTGAGGCGGATGAGCAGTTTTTCCAAAGGATCGGCGGCCGAACGATCGAGCACCGCTGACTCCAGGGCTTCGAGCTCCTTGAGGACGGCGGGGGCCGAGACCTTGCGCATTTCACGAAGGTAGCGGACGTAACGGTTCAGGGCCGGATAAGCGCGCGCCTCGCGGCCGAGCTTTTCCGCCAGTAAAAAGTACCAGGACCGCGCGAGCGCCTCTTCGCGGGCTTCGGCACGGCCGCCCGATCCAGCGGCTGGCCGGGCCGCTTCGATCGCCTGCCGGTCCGCGTCCGAGAGTGTCCGGATCGCGGCGCTCTCCTCACGTTCGATCCGCTTCGGGTCCAAAGATCTTTCCATCGCGCTCACGCGGCGGGCGAACTTGAGGTGCGGGTACGCTCCGAGATAAACCCCTGTCCGGCGTGCCTGACCGAGCAGCGTCCTGAACCATTCCGCGAACGCCGCGTCCCCCTCGTGGTACCGTTCCCGCGCGGTCTGGAACTTCGCGAGTTCGGGGTTCAACACGAACGCTTCCTGATCGCTCAAGCCGCGGCGCATCCGGTCGAGGTAGCGCAGCGCCTCGTCCCGCGACCGCGCGGCGGATGCGTAAGCTTCCAGCCCCCGCCGATACGCCGCTTCGTTCTCCGCTCCGACGATCTCCAGGTCCAGATCGGACGTGAGCCCCAAAAATTCCTCGCCGTGCAGCACACCGTTCCGAACGGACCGTTCGGCGGCGGCGCGCAACCGCTCCGGGTCCGATGCGCGCTTGAGTTCCACGAGCGAGCAATCACCCCATCCGCCCTCGACATACACGCGCCGGACCCCCTCCGCACGCACGACGCGTTCAAGCGCGTCCGCCAGATTGAACTGTCCCGACGCGTTGGTGTGGGCGTCCTGGAACAGGATCACGCGGGGAGGACGCGCCGCTTCCGCCGCCGGCGCGAAGCCGTCGTCCACCATCGCCACGGGTTCCGGCAGCGTGAAACGCATGAGCGGCATCACAGCCGCGGGAGCCGGCGGCCGCTGGGGCGCGAACGCGAACGCGTCCTGCGTCAGCAGACACACCAGGAGCGTCGCCGCGATCGGCCGGATAACGCTCAGGCTAAAGCCTCCCGGACGGGAGGCCTTCCTTAATAGATGATTTATATGACGGGAGTTATGCATAGAACTTATGGGCAAGTTTACGGGTTAAAGGGTCTGATTCAAGGCGGTCCACATCAACGACTGATATGGATGGTGGTATTTGATTACTTTTTGATAATCCTGAATATACTCTTTAATGAGGATGCTGTTTTGCTTTTTGAGGGCCGAGCGCCCGAGTGGCCTTTCGTTCCTTTTCCCGATATAATTCCCGTGATGCAACCCTTCCGATCATCACCGAGACAGCTCATTCTGGCCGCCTTCCTTATCGGCGCATCTTTCCTGACCCAGACTCCCTCGCCCGCGTTCGCGAACGCAGAAGCGCCCGAAGCCGCGGCGTCAGATCCGTTCATCTTTCTCCTCGACGGCGAGGCGCTGTTCGGCTACTCCGACATCGCCGGGCCCGCGGAAGGCGATTTTTCCACATCCGAAAAGTGGCTCGCGTCCGCCGCCTACAAGGTCAACGAGAAAGACCGCCTGATCGCCCTCTACAACGGCTCCTTCCGCAAGGACAACATCTTCATCCGTCAGGACGAAGGCAGTCAGAACTCCAACCAGCTGCTGTCCCACAACCTGTCGGCCGCGTTCAAGAAACACCTCGGCGAGTCGATGGTCTTCAAGCCCGTCTTTTTCTACGACACGGTCCTCGTCAAGGAAACGGCGGATGAGGACCTGGGCGACGGGCTCTACGATTACGAGGACCTCGGCGGCGGGTTCGAGAACACCCATCTCTTCAAGGGTGAGGACGGCAAGAACCGCAGGCTCACCTACGGGTTCAACGTTTTTCAGAGGGAATACCCCAACTACCGGACGCTCGAAGCGCTGTCGAGCCGCCAGCCGCTCGAGGAGAAGGAAAAAGATTTCTTCGGTTACAAGGCCGACGCTTCTTGGCGCACACCGTGGTGGTTCGACACGTCAGCCAGGATCAGTGGGACCGCGCTGTTCAAGGATTACACGGACAAACTGACGATCGACTCCAACGGTATCCGGGAGGATGAGGAACGGCAGGACTTCTACTTCGAGATCGGCGGGTCGCTCTTCAAGGAACTCACGGAGCAGCTCGGCGTCGGATTCGGGTCGGGCTTCAAGAACAACACTTCCAACCTCAACTTCTACGACACGCGCAACACGCTGACGCTCACGGACGACCGTTACTTCGACGGCTACTACGACTATCACGCGTACGAGATCAAGCCCTCCGTGACGGTCGCCGGTCCGGCCTTCTTTCCCGAAGCCGGCAAGTCGAGCGCGCAGGTCAGCTGGACGTTCGAAAAAACTTTTTACCCGGGCCGCACGGCGCAGGACATCTCCGGCGTCCTGCTCGGTGAGGACCAGGAGGACCGTAACGCCAAGACGGCGGTCCAGATCAATGTTCCGATGAGCAAAAATTGGACCTGGATGCTCGCCGGCAGCTACGAAAAGCAGGTTTCCAACCAAAAGTTCGAGAACACCTTCCTCTACACGTACGAGGCCTGGTCCGTCCTCTCCGGCGTCCGCTTCGAACTCTAAAGCTTACGAAATACTGATCTGGTAGGTGCTGGACTTTTCGAAGTCCAGGTTGGCGACGACGAGCGAGGCGGAAGTGATCTTTTCATGAGCTCCGATCGTGAAGCGGGCTTCGCCACCCGCGGCGGCCGTCATCGTCTCCGTGCGGATGCCCTGACGTGACTTCAGCTGGACCGTCACCCTGAGCTGGCTCGAAGATCCCGTGTTCGCGACGCGCAGCTCGCGTTCCTTGCCGAACGGCGCGCTGACCATGATCTCGTGAGCGTCGAACGCCAGCGGCTTAACGTCGGCTTCACGCGTCCAGTCCCCCGCGACGCTGTCGGACGTCTTCGCCGCGGACGCGCTCCCCCATCCCGCGATCCAGTCGGACTTCAGCGTGCTTCCCGCCAGCTGGACCAGGGCGCCTCTGGAGTTATAGACATAAAAATTCCCGTTCGACCAGACGCTCTTCGCCGTCGCGACCGGGAGAAGCTTGGCGCCTTCCTTGTGGCGGCTGAATTCGCCGCGATGCACCCAGTTGAAGTAATCGCTCAGCAGGTCCTCGAAGGATTCGCCGGTCACATCGGACAACACCCGGGCGTAATCGGCCGGCGAGGCGTCATGCGGCAGACCCCTGAGATCACGGGAAATTTGCACGATCGAGTCCGGCCCCATCCGCTTGTCGAGGTACATCCAGAAGAGCGCGTTCTCATACCGCATCGTGAAAAATGATTCGTCCGGGTATCTCAGGTAGTAGTTCGCTCCGCCGCGCGAGAACTGCACCCGGCCGTCGACGATCTTGCGGAAACCTTCCGACGCGAAGCCCGCGTCCGACCCCGCCTTGCACTCAAAGTAACGGGCCACGCCCTCGGTGTACCAGTCCCCTCCGCGCGCCTCATGCTCGGTGGAACCCAGGTTCTCGTTGAAGCCGTGGACGACCGCGTGCGTCATCTCGTGCATGATCGACGTCGCCAGGTACTGGTCGGGCGTGTACTCGCTCTGGCCCGGAACGCGGTTGATCCGGTTCCAGAACTCGAGGAATTTGCCGTAATTCGCGGGCAGGAGGAGCACCGGGACCTTGCTCCCCGTGCGCTCGTCGCTGCGGATCATGAAAAGCGGCGCGCGCCGGAAATCCGCGAGCGTGAACCCGCCGAACGGCAGGATCCCGCCGGCCTCCGTGTCGCCGATGTAAGCTTCGATCGCGCGGGGTTTGGCGTCAGGATTGTCCTCGAGCCGCATGTCGCGGCCGAGCACCTCGTACGCGGCCCTCATGTGGGTGAGCACGCGCTGCGGGTACGCGCGGTCCTCGATCTTTTCCAGCGAGAAATCGGTGTAATGGACCTTGAGGATGGTCCCGTCCGGCATGCGGGCGGAGAGGACTTTTTCGAGCACGAGCGTCTGGGAGCTCGGGATCATTTCGCCGTAGCGGCTCACGATCCGGCCGTCCACTTTGACCTGCAGCGGCCCGGCGTAGCTCGTCGGGGACGGGATGATCTGGAAGGTCTCCCCTCCGCGCAGCGTCTCGATGGACCATTGCCCCTGGCCGTGAAGGTCAGTGACGGGGTGAAGGTTGCCCTGGGGGTCGACGGACTGGAGTTCGATCCGGGAATCGGAAGTCAGCGTTTCGCCGGAGGCCAGACGCACCATAAGAGGCGCGACGGCGAGATGGAGCGGGATCTCCTGCTCCGTGCCGGGAACGGTCGAGGCCTGTGTGAGGATGGTCGCCGCGATCACGGCCGCGGCGGCCCATGGAAGTTTCATTTTCACCTTTGGCGATCCAGCCACCATTTGCCTCGAGGGACGCGGGTCCCGCTCGGCATTTCAGGTCTGTGATTTTGCGCCCCACCCTTTCGGATGGTTTGCCTTTTTCAAAGAGAACCTTTTCGTGCTCTCCCCTAACTAGGTGAAGTATGCATTACTTAACTCTATAATTCAAGACTATCTATTAACTAACTTTTATGTCATTTTTAACGTTTTTTCCCTTTCGGAGAACGGGAGAAAAACAGGAACAGGGCGGGGTTGCGCCGACGGCGCAATCGGTTATAATAGGCGACTCTTGGATTTTGGCCCCATCGTCTAGTGGCCTAGGACATCACCCTCTCAAGGTGGAGACACGGGTTCGACTCCCGTTGGGGCTACCAAGATCACCAAGCGGTTCACACCTGATCAGCTGAAAGAAATTTTATGGCCAAATACATCGCCAAAAAGCAGGTCAAGCCCGACCTCAAACACCCCGTCGTCACCGTCATCATCGAGATCCCCAAGGGCAGCCGCAACAAATACGAGTTCGACAAAAAGACCGGCTTCATCAAGTTCGACCGGATGCTTTTCTCGGCGGTCCACTACCCTTCGGACTATGGATTCATTCCGGACACGCTCGCGCAGGACGGCGACCCGCTGGACGCGCTGGTGCTGGTTTGGGAGCCGACCTTCCCGGGCTGCCTGATCCAGGCGCGGCCGATCGGCTTGTTCAAGATGTGGGACGAAAAAGGCCCGGACGAAAAGATCCTCTGCGTGCCGGTCCACGATCCGCTGTGGAACCACCTGTCATCGCTCAACGAATGCCCGCCGCATCTCCTCAAGGAGATCGAGCATTTCTTCAAGATCTACAAGGACCTGGAACACAAGAAGACGGGAGTCGAGGGCTGGCAGGACCTGGACGCGGCGCTCAAAAGCATCGAAGAATCCAAACTCCGCCACCAGCAGGCGCTCAAGAAAACTTCGAACCAGAAAAAGTCAGCGGCCAAAAAACGCTGATCCGCTCAGCTCTTATCCCCGCTATCCCGGGCCGCGGTCAACGCGGATCCCCGCTCCAACAGATAAGTCAGGTCCACCGGTTCCCCCGACCGGTTCGTGAACGAAATCACCGACAGATCGATCTCGAACGGAAGGTGCTTGGCCTCGTTGTACCACTCCGCGTCCTTGAGCAGACGGCGCTTGAGGTGGTCCGCCGAATCGTGATCGCAATGCACCGCCGCGACGGCGAATTCATCCGGCGCGACCCGCGCGATGATGTCCGAATCGCGGAAGGTGTGCCGCAGCACCCGCGCCGACGCCAGCGCCGCCTGGTCGGCCGCTTCCGCCCCGCGCCGGCCGGCGATGTCGGCATACCCCATGATCTTCACGTAGAACATCACGAAGTCCTTCTGGAGCCGCTTGTAGATCTTGAGCTGATGCTCGACCAAAGCCAAAAAAGCGCTGCGGTTGTGGCACCCCGTCAGGTCGTCCTTGAGGTTGGCGCTGCGCGCCTTCTTGAGAAGCGTGTGCCGCTCGATGGCGTAACGGATCGCGCGGCTCAGGATCTGAAGGTTCATGTCGTTCTTGTGCACGAAGTCCTGCGCGCCCTCGTGAAGAGCTTCCTCGGCCATGAGCTCGTCCTGATGCCCCGTGAGCAGCAGGATCGGGACGTCCGGCGCAGCTTTTTTCAGATCGCGGAACGTCTGGATCCCCTGACTGTCCGACAGGCCCAGGTCAGAAACGATCAGGTCCGGGACCCTCTCCTTCAGGATATCGAGCCCCTGCTTGAGCGTCTTCGCGCGCTCCACCGTGTACGACTGCTTGCGGTCATGCGCGAGCATCGTCTTGACGAGCAGCGCGTCATCCTCGTCGTCCTCGATCACGAGGATCGAGTTGGACTTGACCGGGTAAGGCGCGGTCTCGAACGGCAGCCGCTGCTTGAGCTCCTTTAAAATATCGTCCGGACGGCAGGGCTTGGTGAGATACGCGTCGGCGCCGATCACGCGGCCGATGACGCGGTCCGCCTCGCCCGACTTGGACGTGAACATCACGATCGGGATCGCGGCGACGGCCGGGTCCTCATGCCCCCTCACGGATTTGCAGACATCCTCCCCGCACATCTTGGGAAGTCTCAAGTCGAGGAAAATGATATGCGGCTTGGATTCGACCGCGGCGCGCAGCCCCTCCTCACCGTCCTCCGCCACGACGAGATCACACCCTTCCGGCAACGCGTGCCGGAACAGGAGGGCGTCATCCGGATCGTCCTCGATCAGGAGAATGCGGGGCTTCTGGATGGACCCGGCGGTCTGGAATATTTTCATGGATGTCCCTTCCTTTCGCCGGACCCCGCTTCGGCGCTTTCTGAAAAAGGCGCCTGCGCCGCGCCCAGCCAATACGAGCACACCGTCCCGATCAGCGCGACCAGGGACCTGAAGTCATGCGGCTTGCTGAAAAAAGTGTTCGCTCCGTCCAGGTAAGCGCGGTTGATGTCACCGTGGTACTTGGATGTGGTCAGCACGATCACCGGGATCTTCCTGAGCTCCGGGTGGCTCTTGAGTTCCCGAAGGGCTTCACGGCCGTCCTTGCGCGGCATCCTGAGGTCCATGAGCACGAAACGCGGGAAGGTCGCGGCCGGACCCGCGCCCGCGGGGGAATTCAAAAGGGCCGGCATAAGCCCCTCTCCATCCATCGCGCGGGTCAACAGCACCGGGTTTCCCGACTCCTCGAACGCCCGCCGCAGCAGCAAAAAATCGTCGTCATCATCCTCGCAAACGAGCACCCAAGGCGCCGCCTCCTTCATCACGCCGCCTCCGCGCCAGCCGCAACCAGCTCGATCGTGAAGCGCGCGCCTTGGCCCAGCCGGCTGTCCGCGTGGATCTGACCGCCGTGCCGCGATACGATCCGGTGACAGATCGCCAGCCCCACCCCCGTGCCTTCGTAATCCTCGCGGCCGTGCAAGCGCTCGAACGGCTGGAAGATGCGGTCCATGTACTTGATGTCGAATCCTATCCCCCGGTCCTGGACCTCGACGGCCACACGGTCCGGGCGGCTCGCCGGGACCATCCGCACCTCGATCTCAGGTGTTTTGCCCTTTTCACAGAACTTAAGCCCGTTCGACAGAAGGTTCTGAAAAAGCTGTCTCATCCGGTACCGGTCCGCGCGCACCGCCGGCAGATCGCCCACGGAAACTTTGGCCTTGGTCTTCGTGATCATGAGCTCCAAGTCGCTCAGCACTCCCTTCACCACGAGGTTGAGGTCCACATCGGCGAGCTGAGGAGTTTCGCGCGAAACGCGGGAATACGCCAGAAGCGCCTCGATCAGTTCCTGCATCCGCACGACGGACCTCTGCATCCGGTCGACATAATCCCGTCCTTTTTCGTTCAACCCGTCATGACATTCCACCTTCAAGAGCTCGCCGAACGCCATGACCTTGCGCAAAGGTTCCTGTAGGTCGTGGGACGCGACGTACGCGAACTGCTCGAGCTCCATATTGCTCTGCCGGAGCACCTCGGCGTAGCGGCGCTCCTCCTCGCTCTTCTTCTTGTCGGTGATGTCCTCGGAAATGCCCATCAGGTAGAGCGGCCGGCCCTCGCGGTCGAGCACCGGGATCTTCTTGGTGTGAAGGAAGCGGACGCCCTTGAACCGCGTTTTGATGGGCTCCTCAAGGATCTCGACCATTTTTCCGCCGGTGAGCGTCTCGCGGTCCTTGGCGATGAAGAAGTCCGCCTCTTCTCTGGGGAAAAAATCATAGTCGTTCTTCCCTAGCAGCTCCTCACGCGAATAGCCCAGCAATTCCTCACCCGCGCGGTTGAAGCGGACGAAGCGCAGCTGCTGCGCGTCCTTGAGGAAGATCATGTCAGGGATGTTCTCAATGATCGAGTCGAGGTAGGTGTTGAGCTGACGGAGTTCGCCTTCCGCGCGTTTGCGCTCGAGGATCTGGGCGCGGAGCGCCTCATTGGCGGCGGTGAGTTCGCGGGTCCGTTCCCGCACCCGCATCTCGAGGTCGCTCTTGACCCTCGCGATGGTCTCATCTGAACGCTGGATCGCGGTCAGGTGCTGCTCGCGGTCCCGTTCCAGCTCGCGGATCCTTTCCAGGAGCTGTTCGGGAGACGCGTCGCCGGGTTTGTCCCAAGGCCAGTTAGGCAAAGCTTCGATCCTCCGTGTGGGGTGACACGCGCCGGATAGGCGGACCCATTATATCCCTTCAGGCCGCCGGCGGCTTCGCGGAACGCTTTTTTTCGTACATCAGCCGGTCGGCCTGTCCAAGAAGGTCTTCCAGCGTCGAAGTTCCCGCCGGATCGAAGTAGACGGACCCGGTGCTGAAGCCCGCCGCCCGATCGGGGGGCTGACCCGCGTTGTGCTGTCTGAGCCGGTCGGCGAGACGCGCTTCGAGCAGGGGCATATGCTCCTTTTGAAGGTCCATCGCCATG
>CAZHID010000016.1:0-6785 GCA_964532445.1 uncultured Planctomycetia bacterium
CGACGGACCACTTTTGGCTGGCCGGCTGGCCATCGGACCCGGCCGCTTCGGAGGCGCTCAGCCGCAGCCTCGAATCGGACTTCGAGTCCCTCAGGACCGGCCGCATCACTTATCCAGAGCTTTTTGAGCGCGAAAAGCGCCCCTACCACACGGTCCACCGTCCCGCGGTCAGGCTCTACCCGGAAACGTCCGTCGTCAAACTCCCCAAAAAGTCCCGGGAACAGGGATGGTCCTTGGAAGCCCGCTCCTTCATCTGATGTTCCGCTGGCTTTATAAGAATGACGCCATGATCACCAGCACGGCGGATTACCGCAGGGAGCGCTCCGGGCGGATCTCGATCGGATTCACGATCGTCCGGCAGAACGCGGCTCCTTTTGGCGAGCATGAGATCGACGACCTTGTGCGGCGATTGAACGGATTCCTGTCACATCGTGCGGTCGAAGCGTGGACGTTCTACCCGGAGCTCCAGCAAGCCGCCGAAAAATTCGCCTCGGAGGTCCCCACCAACCGATCGGTCGAAGCTTACCGCGAACTTTCGGACCGGGTCTGGATGGAACCCCGACACTCCGTCGGCTCCATGAAGATGAAGGAGATCGACGCCAAATTGCGGCTGCTCAGCTGGGCGCAGAGCGAAGCCCGTATTCCAGGGTCCGTGTCCGGAGGGCTCAGAGGCTGGCTCGACCGTGCCGCTGAGATGACTGTGAGGGAGGAAGGCACGCTGGGTGGTCTGGACCAGGCCAGGGATACGATCCGGTCCTTCGTGCTGAACTATCCGTTCCTGCTGTGGGCCCACGGGACCCCGGAGGACCTGGCCAAACTGGCTTCCGCCCGGCGGGAGGCCGCGTCCCGGCAAGGGACCGTGATCGTCTACCGGTCCGTCCCAGAAAAAACGGGACAGCGGGTGATCACCGCTTTTCTGCCGACATCCGAAGCGATGCCGGAACTCATGGAATTCATCAGCCGGTCCACGCAGGACCTGATCGGCATCCGTGCCTTCCGGGCCGTGAACGATGTGTTCGACGGAGTGGTGGTCCAGGTGCAGTGCCGGACGGAGCGTGAAGCGGACCTGTCCGCGGCCGCGATCACCAACGCGGCGCACCGTTCGACCGCGACGCCGGCTTCGGACCCGGCCGGCGCTGAGGACAGCCCGTTCCTGATCCCTGAATGGAAAAAAGCGCCGTACGTCAGCTCGACGGTCCTGCCTCCGCGGGACGGCGGGTTCGCTTTTCGCGTCCACGTGAACACGGAACCGTTCCCGGGCATCGAAAGTCTGGTCCTTTTGTTCCTCCGTGAAGTTTTTCCGGGACTGGAATTGGCCCGGTTCGAATCCAGGTCCTCGGCGGGCGGACGGCAGATCCTGCTGGGGATCCGGATGAAGGATGACCGGAGCGAGCAGGACCGGCGGAAGGACCCCAACCGGAACCTGAGCGTCGAAGAATCCGAACTTTTTCTCGAAGCGCTCTCCGCATATTTAAGGGTCGACCGTCTGCGTCCCGCGACCGACCTGCCGCTGTTCAAGCGGGTCACCGACGCCCGCCGCCGCGACACGCGCAAGATGCACTCGGAGATCATCAGCAATTATCGCCGGATCGCGGAAGCGGTGGTGGACAAGATCATCGACGGCGATCACCCGGGCGTCGCCGTTGACGCGCAATCAGGGACCGGCAAGACGACCTTGACCCGCTTTGTCATCCAATCGCTCCGGCGGCGCGGGTATGAACCGTTCGTCGCGCACGGCGACCTCCTTTTTCGGACGATGGCCGAGCGCAAGCACTGGAAGACTTGGATCATCCGCGCGAACCAGGGCGCGAGTTCGTCCGAGCGCGTCAAGCGGACCGATGAAGCGACATCGGTCTGGCGGGCGCAGCTGATCCCGAAATTCATCGACGAGGTGATGGAAGCGGTCGAGCAGCCGTCCGGCCGCCGCGACGTGCCGATCCCCGGGGGATTCGGTTATGTCCGCGATCCGAGCGAGCTCGATTATGCGTACTTCACGAGCCGGCACAATCTGGACCTGCTCGCGGGTCAGAACGACCGCGCGGACATCCCCGGTCTGGTCCTCCCGATCCGCGCCGGTCAGATCGTCCTCTTCGACGGCAAGTACATCCAGAGATACCTGATCCCGGGATCGGGAGAGAGGACGCGCCGGATCCTGCCGCTTTGGCTGTGGAAGGACGCGAGAAAGGTCGAGCGTCAGTTCCTTGAGCGGGCCGCGCGGATGAAGGTCCCCGCGGGAGAGGACGCTAAGCGGGTCATCGAAGGAGAAGTGATCTTTTTCAATCAAGCCGTTCAACCGAGCTGGATCGAGCACGAAAAGTCGATCGTTCCGTTGGTCGGAGGTCTGCGCGCGAACCTCAATTCGAACGACCCCTGGAAATGGCGGTTGGAACCCATTCAGGTGAAGCCCGCTCAGGGCGCGCGTCTGGCTGACCGTTCCGGCACCGCCGGTCCGGCCGGACCGGACGCGCTGGGTCCGGAAGAGGCCGCCGCTTTTGCGGTCCGCTTGCTCCGCGCGCGCCGGAGTCCATTGGGCCGGTCGTCTCAGACCGCCATGATCTGGGATCCCGCGTCCCCGGAGGCCCAAAGCGGAATGAGCCGCCTGGTGTTGGACCCTGCCGGTCCAGTCTCTTGGAACGGGTCACCGCTTGACCTTACAGCGGCACGCCGCGCTCCCGCCGGTCCCTCGCAGGATGCTCCAACCGCCGCGCAGATGATCCAGGATTTTGACCTTCAAAGAAGGTCCATGGACGCGGTCCGCTTACCGGTCTCAGACGCCGGCGGCTCCGTGCCTCTGGTCGTCCATCTCGCCGGTTTTGGGGGGCAGGGCGCCGTCCGGGACGCGCGGTTACTTTTGTTCGCTCGCGACCTCGCCCTGGAATCACGGAACGATCCCGGATTCACCGTCCATTTGGGATCGGACACGGACGGCTCCTTCCGGTCCCTGTTGGTCCGGGAAGGTTTTGTCGGTGTTTTGGGCACGGGGCCCATTCCGGCCGAGGCCACCCATCTGGTCACACTTTCGGACCTCAAGGCCCTGCGGTCCCGGCCGGAAGGTCTGCCGGAAATGTTCCGAGCGGTGACGGTCGAGGACGCTGTTCAGGACATTTCCGAAGGATCCGCAAAAACCGATCCGACAGGAGCGGAAGCGATTTACGCGTTCCGCCCGCTCATCCGGCTCGCGCGCGTCCTGCGCGTCCGCGGCCTCGGCGACTTGGTCGACGACTATCGCCGGATGACCGGACGGTCGATCCCGGCCGCCGACCTGGAGCGCCTGATCGCGGGGGACCTCGCCGCGGCTGAACGCTGGGCATTCAAGCCATTACGAGCGCTTTTGACCCAGGCTCTTTCTCTCTACGCCTCCGCCGCCCGGATGGCGTCCCGCTCCGCTTAACGCCCCGATCTTTTCAGACTTCGTTAGCGGATTCTGGATGTTTCTGCTAAACTATGCCCGCCTTTGATAAAAAAGAAAGACCCTGATACCGCCTTCAGAGCCCGCCAGATCGGCGAGCTCACCATGATCCCCATTTATCTCGTGGGCGGTCCGTTGATCGGGTTTGCCATGGGCAGCTGGATCGATAAAAAATTCGGATCCGAGCCGTACGCTCAGGCGGCGTTCATCTTCCTGGGACTCGTGACCGCGGTGCGGGAGGTTTGGCGCATCATCCGGCAGGTGTCCGAAAGCGAAAAGCCGTCCCGGTCATGAAAAAATTTTTCAGCTCCTCGCTCGGCAGGGCGGTCCAGGTGACGTTCATTTTGGACGCCCTCGCGACCGGAGCCTTGTTGATGACGGGACGAGCCGGATGGCTCGCGGGACTATGGCTCTCCGCCGCCTGGTTCCTGGTGAACTCGCTGATGATGTGGCGGATCATGGAATGGGTCGCTTCCGGACAAATGCCCGACCAGCGCCGGATCCTTGGATGGTGCGTGGTCAAGTTCCCGGTCCTGTACCTGGCCGGGCTGGGGTTACTCATGATCCCCGGGGTCGAAGTTAGCGGAGTTTTGGTTACTTTTACATCTTTTTTGATCGGATTGGCCGTTGCTCAGGCTCTTAATATAGGAAAGAAACCCTAAACACGTGTTTTTCCTCGCTGAAACATCTCACTACGCCGAACAGGCGCACGCGGCCGCCGAAGCGGGCCATCACGCCGCCGAGCACGCGGAACACGCGTCCCACGGCTCGCCCCACGTCGTCAATTGGGTGACCCTGTTGGCCAAGTCGATGGGTGACACGCCCTTCGCGCACGCCCTTGAGAAATACGAAAAGGTCATCTTCAGTCTGATCATCGTCTCTCTGATCTCACTTTTTTGCTTTGCCGTGAACCGCAAGCGTTCGCTCGTCCCCACCAAGCTCCAGCTCGTTCTCGAAAACATCGTTCTCATGCTCGACGGCCTGGTCGCCAGCGTCATCGGCGCCAAGGGCCGCGCGTTCACGCCCTTCGTCGGATCCCTTTTCATCTACATCCTCGTTTCGAACCTGTTCGGCCTGGTGCCCTTGCAGAACTCCGCCACCGCGTACATCACCACGACCGCGCCGTTGGCCATCGCGGTTTTCTTCTACGTGCAGTGGATCGGCCTCTCGAAGAACGGCTTCTTCGGCTACATCTACCATCTCGCCGGCAGCCCCAAAGACTTTTTCGGTTATGTGCTCATCCCGCTCAATTTCCCGCTGCACATTTTGGGCGAATTCTCGAAGCCGGTGAGCTTGATGTTCCGGTTGTACGGCAACGTGATGGCCGGCCACATCCTCGTGGCGGTGTTCCTGGGACTGGGCCTTCAGATGCTCAAGCCCATGGGTCTCCCGGTCGGCGTGCCGCTGCACTTCCCGTTCCTTTTTTTGGAAATATTGGTGAGCTTGATCCAGGCGTTCGTGTTCTCGCTGTTGACCACCGTGTACATCGCAGCCATGCTGCCGCACGATGACCATGAGCATGAACACGGGGCCGGTCACGGTCACGGTGCCAAGCACGGCGCCGCGCACGCAGAAGTTCACGCGCACTAAAGCACTGAAAAAGACTCGCGCGGGGCGTCCCGCGCTGGACTGTTAAACGAAAGGAAACCACATGACACCCGAATCCATCCTCGCCCTCTCACTCCCTTTGAGCCTTGGTCTTGCCGCGGTCGGTTCCGCGCTCGGTCTGGGCAAGGCCGTCGCCGCCGCCATGGAAGCGACCGCCCGTCAGCCGGAAGCGTCCGGTAAGATCCTCGTCAACATGATGGCCGGCTGCGCGCTGATCGAAGCGCTCACGATCTACGCCCTCATCGTTGTGTTCGTGCTCATGGGAAAAATCGGGTAATCCGCCTCACGGCCTAACCCTTAAAACGAGGGGAACCTATGGATCCCAAAGTCATCCTCGCAGCGCTGCCCGAGATCATCACGCAGCTGGTCGCGTTCCTGGCGGTCTTTTTCATCCTGAAAAAGTTCGCGTTCGGGTCCGTGTTCAAGTCGCTCGATGACCGGCAAAAAGCGATCGAAACGTCCATCAAGGACGCCGACCGCAAGCGGCAGGAAATGGAAGTCCTCAAGAAGGACTATGAGCAGCGTATCCAGGTGATCGAGCAGGAAGCCCGTCAGAAGATCCAGGCTTCGATCGCGGACGGTCAGCGCATCGCCGCCGAGATCCGCGACAAGGCGCAAGCCGACGCCGCGGGTCAGCTGGAGCGCGCGAAGCTGGAGATCCAGCGCGAGACCGAGAAGGCCCAGGCCGTCATCCGGCAAAAGGTCGTCGAACTCTCCGCGCAGATGGCCGGCAAGCTCATCGCCAAGAACCTGTCCACGCCCGAGAACGAGAAATACGTCATGGAACTCTTGAGCCGCACCGGAGACCTCTCCTAGTGGACCCGGTGGCCGTCGACCGCTACGCCCGCGCGCTGTTCAACGCCGCCCAGAAGGCGGGACAGACCGACCTTGTGGAGGCGGACCTGACCGCCCTCAGGGCGGAGGCGCAGCGGTCCGGCCTCAAGAGTTTTTTGGAGAACCCGCGTTTTCCGAGGAGCGTCAAGCTCAGCGCGATCGACCGGATCGGGTCGATGTTCGCGTCGAAGCTCACCGCGAGCTTCCTGCGGGTGCTCCTCATCAAGCTGCGCACCGGTCTGTTGGAGCGGATCGTCACCCGCTTCATCGAGCTTCACCGCGAGTCCAAGGGCATCGTCCCTTGCCAGCTCGTGTTCGCTTCGCAGCCGTCGCAGGAATTTTTGGACCGTGTCGAGAAAGAGCTCGAGCGGATCACGCATCTGGATGTGGAACTCAAGGTCCTTGTGGACCCGTCCGCCCTCGGCGGCGTTCGTCTGACCATTAAGAACCGCGTGCTCGACGGGACTTACCGCGAGCGCCTGGAAGATATGAAAGAACGGCTCCTCGAGGGCCAATACACCTAAACGAAGGACATGAGATCATGGCGATAAAACCCGAAGAGATCACAAGCATTCTCCAAAAGGCCGTCGGTGACGGCATCGCGCGCGTCTATGGCCTCGACGAGGTCATGGCCGGCGAGATGGTCGAATTCTCCAACAAGGTCAACGGCATCGCCCTGAACCTCGAAGAGTCCAATGTCGGCGTCGTCATCTGCGGCGAATCCAAGGGCATCCGTGAAGGCGACACCGTGCAGCGCACGGGCAAGATCGCGTCGGTCCCGGTGGGCGAGGCGCTCCTCGGCCGTGTCGTGAACGCGCTCGGTCAGCCGGTCGACGGCAAGGGTCCGATCGTCACCAAGACCACCCGTCCCATCGAGATCAAGGCCCCGGGCGTGGTCGACCGTCAGCCGGTCAAACAGCCGCTCCAGACCGGC
>CAZHID010000016.1:6795-21044 GCA_964532445.1 uncultured Planctomycetia bacterium
GATCATCGGTGACCGCCAGACCGGCAAGACCGCGATCGCGATCGACACCATCATCAACCAGAAGGGGCAGGACGTTTACTGCTTCTACGTCGCGATCGGCCAGAAGGCCTCGAGCGTGCTCAACACCGTCCACACCCTCGAGAAGCACGGCGCGATGAAGTTCACGACCGTCATCATGGCGACGGCCGACGACTCGGCGACCCTGCAGTACCTCGCCCCGTTCTCAGGCGTCACGATGGCCGAGGACTTCATGTACAACGGCAAGCACGCCCTGGTGATCTACGACGATCTTTCCAAGCACGCGGTCAGCTACCGCGAGCTGTCGCTGCTCCTGCGCCGTCCGCCCGGCCGCGAGGCGTACCCCGGCGATGTGTTCTACCTTCACTCCCGTCTTCTCGAACGCGCGGCGAAGCTCTCCAATGAAAAGGGCGGCGGCTCCTTGACCGCGCTGCCGATCATCGAGACCCAGGCAGGCGACATCTCCGGTTACATCCCGACCAACGTGATCTCGATCACGGACGGCCAGATCTTCCTGGAAGCCGACCTGTTCTACTCCGGCGTGCGTCCGGCCATCAACGTCGGTCTCTCGGTGTCCCGCGTCGGCGGCAACGCCCAGACGAAGGCCATGAAGAAGGTCGCCGGCCGTCTGCGTCTCGACCTCGCGCAGTACCGCGAGCTCGCGGCCTTCGTGCAGTTCGGTTCGGACATGGACAAGGCCACCCAGGCCCAGATCAACCGCGGCGCGCGTCTCGTCGAGATCCTCAAGCAGGGTCAATACCGGCCGATGAGCGTCGTGGACCAGGTCTGCATGATCTTCTGCGGTATCAACGGCCTGTGCGACGACGTCCCCGTGACGCGCATCGCGGAGTTCGAGGAAAAGTTCCTCGCCTTCCTCCACAAGAGCTACCCGGACGTGATCCACAACATCGAAAAGACCAACGAGCTCGGCAACGACGAGCAGGACAAGATCAAGAAGGCCGCCGCCGAGTTCAAGTCATCGGGTTTCTTGAAGGCATAAGCGTTCCGGATATCGGACGGATAAAGGAAAACACGGACCCTAAATGGCATCTTTAAGAGAACTTCGCAGACGCATCAAATCGGTCGAGAGCATCCGCGGCATCACCAAGGCCATGGAGCTCATCTCGGCCGTGCGTTACAAGAAGATCAACACGCGTTACCGCAAGGCGACGCCGTTCTTCGCGGGGCTTGAGCGCCTGGTGGGCCGGATCGCTTCCGAGGAGCTCACCGCCGTGAACCCGTACTTTGAGGCGCGGCCCAGGAAGCGGGAACTGCTCCTCGTCGTCACCGGCGACCGCGGGCTGTGCGGAAGCTTCAATTCGGCGATCCTCAAGGAGCTCCAGAAGTACATGGCGGCGGACGACGCGAGTGAGATCGTCCTGTACCCGGTCGGCAAGGTCGCCGTCGGGTTCGCGCGCCGCCGTGAGCTCAAGGTCTGGAAGACCTGGATCGACATCGGCTACCAGTTCACGCCCGACACATTGAAGGAAAAGCTCGGCGAAGTGACCGCGGCCTACCTCTCGGGTGAGTTCGACGCCGTGAACGTCCTCACCGTGACGCTCTCGCGTTCAGGGCAGGCCAAGCCCGTGATCGAGCCGTTCCTGGACCTGCGGTACCTCCTTAAGAAGAACGATCCCGCCGCCGCGGAAGTGGACTATATTTTTGAGCCCGAGAAGGCCGGCGTGTTGACCACGCTCATTGAACTTTTTGTGAAGCAGAAGTTCTTCATCCTTTTCCTGCGATCGGTGACGGCGGAATATTTCGCCCGCATGGTCGCGATGAAACAGGCGACCGAGAACGGCAAGGAAGTCATCAAGAAGCTGACCCTCGACCGCAACAAGGTCCGCCAGGCGATGATCACCCGGGAACTGAGCGAGATCATCGGCGGTTCGAACGCCCTCCAATAACCTTTAAACGAAGGAAATAACCATGGCTAACACCAACAGCGTCGGCGAGATCATCCAAGTCATCGGACCCACCGTGGACATCCGGTTCGAGTCCAACCTCCCGGACATCCTGAACGCGGTCCTCATCGAGAACAAGGCCGCCAACGAGACGATCACTGTCGAAGTCGCTCAGCACCTGGGCAACAACCTCGTCCGCGCGATCGCGATGTCGTCCACGGACGGTCTGGTCCGCGGGATGAAGGCCACTGACACGGGCAAACCTATTTCCGTCCCGGTCGGCAAGGAGACCCTGGGCCGCATGTTCAACATGCTCGGCACCCCGATCGACGGCAAGGGACCCTTCAAGGCCGGCGAGACGGCCCCGATCCACCAGAAGGCCCCGAGCATGGACCAGCGTGAGTCCTCCACCCAGATCTTCGAGACCGGCATCAAGGCCATCGACCTCCTCGCGCCGTACTCCAAGGGCGGTAAGGTCGGGTTGTTCGGCGGCGCCGGCGTCGGCAAGACCGTCGTCATCATGGAGCTCATCCGCAACATCGCGTCCGAGCACGGCGGCTTCTCGGTGTTCGGCGGCGTCGGAGAGCGCACCCGCGAGGGCAACGAGCTTTTCCTGGAAATGTCCGAGTCGGGCGTCATCGACAAGACCGCCCTGGTCTTCGGTCAGATGAACGAGCCGCCCGGGACGCGCCTGCGCGTCGCGCTTACGGCCCTCACGATGGCCGAGTACTTCCGCGACAAGCAGAACCAGGACGTGCTGCTCTTCATCGACAACATCTTCCGGTTCACGCAGGCCGGTTCCGAAGTGTCGGCGCTCCTCGGCCGCATGCCCTCGGCGGTCGGTTACCAGCCGAACCTCGCGTCCGAGATGGGCGCGCTCCAGGAGCGGATCACGACCACCAAGAACGGCTCGATCACGTCCGTGCAGGCCATCTACGTGCCCGCCGACGACTTGACCGATCCCGCGCCCGCGACGGCCTTCTCCCACTTGGACGCGACGACCGTGCTTTCGCGCCGCATCGCCGAGCTCGGTATCTACCCGGCCATCGATCCGCTCGACTCGACCTCGCGCATCCTGGACCCCAACATCCTGGGTGAGGAGCATTACACGATCGCGCGCCGCGTTCAGCCGACCCTGCAGCGCTACAAGGAACTGCAGGACATCATCGCGATCCTGGGTATGGAAGAACTGTCCGAAGAGGACAAGTTGACCGTCCAGCGCGCGCGCAAGATCCAGAAGTTCCTGTCCCAGCCGTTCTTCGTCGCCGAGCAGTTCACCGGCATCAAGGGCAAGTACGTGAAGCTGGCCGACACGCTCAAGAGCTTCAAGCGTCTCGTGGACGGCGAGCTCGACGATGTGCCCGAGCAGGCGTTCTACATGCAGGGCGACGTCAACGACGTGCTCGCGAAGGCCGAAGAGATCAAGCTGGCCAACAAATAACCGCCGATGAGCACCGTGACCGCTTTTAAAGTCGATATCATCACCCCCGAAGAGATCTATTTTTCGGGAGAGGCGGTGAGCCTCGCGGCCCCTGGCATCCTGGGCTATTTGGGGGTGCTCGTGGACCACGCGCCGCTGGTGACCCCTCTCGGCAGCGGCCGGGTCGAGCTCCGTCAGGCGGACCGCACCAAGAAGGTTTTCGCGGTCGAAGGCGGCTTCCTCGAAGTGGCCGCCAACCACGCGACCCTGCTCGTCGAAAAGATCGCGCCGCTCGACCCGTCCGCCGCCGCGATCGTCTGACCCTTTCCCAACCGGCCGCGATACGGCGGGGGCAATTAGCTCAGCTGGTTAGAGCTCTTCCTTTACACGGAAGGGGTCGTAGGTTCGAATCCTACATTGCCCACCAAATTTCATAGCCTCGGGACGCGCTGACCATATTATTTGAATCCTGAGGGGATTTGGTTATAATACTGCCTGCCAAATTTTCCCTGACTTTATTGGGGGCGTAGCTTAGTCCGGTTTAAAGCGCCTGCCTGTCACGCAGGAGATCGAGGGTTCAAATCCCTTCGCTCCCGCCAATAAAAACGCCGCTCCGCGAGGGGCGGCGTTTTTCTTTCCTCGCCCTGGGCTTTTTGTTTTTTGGTGAAGGACCGTAAGGTTGATTTTGGGATATACTCAGGATCGATCGACGATCTTTCGAGCCTCTATAGCGCGTTGCGGGCCGTAGCTGCCCGAAGGAATCCTCAAGTGATGTCATTCACCAAGACGAACCTGTTCAATATTTATTTCATCGGAGCGACGACGCTCATCGCGCTGATCGGCACCCCCCTCTATATTTACCATTATGGGGTTTCGGTCTCCGAGATCTTTCTAATGCTTTTTTATATCATAGCCACGGGGCTTGCCGTGACCGTGGGTTATCACCGGCTTTTTGCTCACGTCACTTACAAAACCCATGGTCCGATCCGTTTTGCGCTTCTCTTCTTCGGAGCCGCCTCCTTTGAGCAGTCCGCCCTTGCCTGGTCATCTCAGCATCGGGACCACCATCGATACGTAGACACCGACAGTGACCCGTACAACATCAAAAAAGGATTTTTTTGGGCGCATATGGGCTGGCTGTTCTTCGGAAATTACCGGTTGGTTTATGCCAATGTGCCCGATCTTTCGGGCAGCAGGCTCGTCATGCATCAGGCGCGTTATTACCCGTTATGGAGCTTGACCGCCGGCCTGATCTTTCCGGTCTTGTTGGGCGCTGTGACCGGTCATGCCCTGGGCGCGTTCATTCTGAGCGTGTGTCTTAGAACGGTCATTGTGCACCACGGCACCTGGTGCATCAATTCGATCTGCCATACGTTCGGCAAATCCACTTATGACGCGCGTTCGAGCGCCCGGGACCATTGGCTGACCGCCTTTGTCTCATTCGGAGAGGGTTATCACAACTTCCACCATCGTTTTCCGAACGATTACCGGAACGGCATCAAGTGGTACCACTGGGACCCGAGCAAGTGGATCATATTCAGTTTGGAAAAACTAGGGCTTGCCTGGAACGTGAGACGTGCGTCCAAAATCAGTATTCTGGATGCCAAAGCACAGGCATACGCTCCGCTCGAGACCGCTGCCCTGGCGCGATAATCTCTCTCAAGGGAGCGGATGCCGTAAAAAGCCCAAAGCGGCCAACCTCGTTTTGGGCTTTGTTCGCTCGTATGGGATTTTGATGATCCGTTACCCATTTGACACAGATTTTTTATCCGCCGGAAGTGCTAAAATAGCAGCCAGTTTTAACCTGTACCCCTAATGGAGAATCCACTCACATGAACCGACCGCTGCGCCCTCTGTCCATGGCCGTTCTCATCACCTCCGTCGCCTTGTCCGCTTCCGGCTGCGCCGGGGCGCGTCTTAACAAGGGCTCCGAGTCTAAGCCCCTGAAGCCCGCCGAGCGGATCGCCCAGCTCGAGAGCGAAGTGAAGGCCAAGGATCAGGAGATCGTGCGCCTGCAGACGGAAATGTCATCCATGCGCGACCGCTCCACGGTCATCGAGGACGCTTATGCCTACGAACCCGCGACCAACATCAAGACCGCTCCTTCCACCGCCGCGCTTCGGGTGCCCGGCGTGACCGTCCAGCAGCTCCAACGCGCGCTTCAATCGGCCGGCTACGAACCGGGTCCGATCGACGGCCGTCTCGGACGCCGCACCAAGGACGCGGTCCGCAGCTTCCAGCGCGCTGAAGGTCTTAAGGTGGACGGAGTGGTCGGACAGAAGACCTGGACGGCGCTCAAGGCGGCCGGCGAATAACACCGATGAGCCCTGCCGCGCTCCAACCTCAAGCCCTTCTGGCCGCGCTCAACCGGCGAATAACGCGCGGCCGGCGCTTTATCGAGCTGCAAAAAAGAACGCATCGATGACTCAACCCGCACTTCAACCACAGTCTCTCTTGAACGCGCTCGGTTGGCGTTATGCCGTCAAAGCGTTCGACCCGATCGCCAAGATCCCCGCGGACGTTTGGAATGTGCTCGAACAGTCCTTGGTCCTCACGCCGTCGTCTTACGGTCTGCAGCCTTGGAAATTCCTCGTCGTCACCGACCCCGCGGTCAGGGCCAAGCTCGAGCCGCACGCGTGGAACCAGAAGCAGGTGACGCAGTGCTCACACTTCGTCGTGTTCCTGGTGAAGCGCGGCGTGAACGAGACTGACGTGGACCGCTGGATCGCGCGGATGTCCGAGGTCCAGGGGGTCCCCGTCGAGAAGCTCAAGGGTTATAAGGACTTTATGATGGGCGACTTCGTGAACGGCCCCCGTAAGACGGTCGTCGACGAATGGTCCGCCCGCCAGGTCTACATCGCGCTCGGCAACTTCATGACGTCCGCGGCCGCGCTCGGCGTCGACACCTGCCCGATGGAAGGCATCGTCCCTTCCAAATTTGACGAGGTCCTGGGCCTGACGGGTTCCGGTTACGCGACCGTCGTCGCCTGCGCCGCGGGCTACCGCTCGGCCCAAGACAAGTACGCGTCCTCGCCGAAGGTCCGTAACCCGCCCAACGCCGTCATCGAGCGCCGCTAAGGCGCCCGAACCCGGTCCGCCCATGCAAAAACTACCCCGCTTCCTCAAAATAGTTTTAGGCATTCTGGTCACCGGTCTCGGCATCATCCTGATGCCGGTCCCCGGTCCGGGCGGCACTCCGGTCACGCTGGCCGGCCTGGCCATCCTGGCGTCCGAGCTGCCATGGGCGAAGCGTCTTCTGGAGTTCTTCAAGTCCAAGCTCGCGTTCATCAAGGGACATCCCCATAAGCGCTGGATCCAAGCGGGCGCCGCGGTCGCGGCGGTGTGCTTCTATGTCGGCACAGGGCTTCTGACGACCCATCTGTTCAAAGAGAATTTTTTTGTGGCCAAAGTAAACGCGGGTGAGGAGAAGACCATGCAGATCTTTAACGCTGTCACGGGGAAGGTCGAAGAGGTCGCGCCGGTGGTCCGGTCCGACAAGGAATGGCGCGAGGCGTTGACGCCGGAACAGTACGAGGTCGCGCGCGGCAAGGGGACCGAGCGGCCGTTCAGCAAGGTTTGCGCGATCCCGCCCTCAGGCGAGGGCTTCTACCAGTGCGTCGGTTGCGGCACCGACCTTTTTGCCTATGGGAAAAAATTCGAGTCCGGGACCGGCTGGCCTTCATTCTGGGACCCGGTCTCGCCCCTCAACGTCAAGACCGTTCGGGACACCGCCCACGGCATGGTCCGTGACGAGGTTGTCTGCGCCCGCTGCGGTTCCCACCTGGGCCACGTCTTCGACGACGGCCCGCCCCCGAGCGGCAAACGGTATTGCATCAACACCGTCGCATTAAAGCTCCACGCCAAGCCCGGCGTGGAATAAAAACTAGAACTGACCGGTCTTTAAGAGGACGAGCGTGCAGGCTTCGACGACTTGACGGCCTTTTTGACGGAGCTTGTCCGCGAGAGCGGGGTTCTCGGTCCCGGGATTGAAGATCACTCGGGCGGCGGGAAAGGCGAGGATCTGCGCTTCGGACGCGGACGATATCTCCGGCGAGACATAGATCGTGAGCGTGTCCACCGGACCCGGTACTTTGTCGAGCGAAGGGGAGACGGGCACGCCTTCGACCGCCGTGAGCTTGGGGTGGACGGGCAGGGGCGTGTGGCCGTGTTCCTTCAGCGCTTGGAAGGCGAGGTAGGAGTAACGCTCGGGCTTGTCGGACGCTCCGAGGATGGCGACCCGCATCAGGAGCCCGAACCTGGGTTTTCCGCGGTCCCCGCGGCCGCGGGGGTCACGCCGGCGTGGGAATTCTTTTTCCAGTCGCGCTGCTTGACCTGGTTCCACGTGGTGTCCACGATCTCCTCGAAGTCCCATCCCATCTGGTTGCACAGGTCCATCAGAAAAATGACGCAGTCGCCGACCGCGTCCTTCATATTGGCCTCGTGTTCCTCACGTTTGCCGCGGATACCCTGTTCCATTTTCAGGTAAGCATGTGACAGTTCACCGACTTCTTCGGCCGCGCCGAGCACGGCCATGTAGGGCTTGCGGTTGTCAAAATTCCGTTTGGACCAGGCGTCCTGCTCGTTCTGGACTTGGCGTAAGTTCATGGGTTTCCCTCGCTTTGGGGCATTATAACACCCTCAAAAAGCAACGGTCCGCACGGCGCTTGCTTTTAATACGAAAGTGATTAATACTATTCAAGCTATGACGATTCAAAACCAAATTAAACGTTTTTTGCCCCTGCTCGCGCTCACCGGGATCATAGCCCTGGCTGCCCCCGCCGTCGCCATGGAAGAACAGCTGGTCGATAATTTCAACGGCACCATCAAGGACAATTATTCCGGTCTGGTCTGGCTGCAGAATCCTTCCGCCATCCCGTCCCTCGCGGGCCAAAAGACCTTCTCCGAGGCTCATGACGCCTGCGCGGACCTTGTGCACGCGGGCCTCGGCCCCAACGTCTGGCGCCTGCCGACGATCAATGAGCTCAAGTCCATTTATGATTGACGGTTCAAGAACCCCCTGATCAACACCGCGTTCTTTGTTTCGGAAGGCGCCGCTTATTGGTCAACGACCCCGTTCCTTCCCGGGACCAAGGCCTGGACGCTCAACTTCAAGACCGGCTACCTCGGCGCGTACGACAGGAACAATCCCGACAAGCCTGCCCGGCAGTACGCCCGCTGCGTAGCCCGCCTTTAACATTCTGACCCTCGTCTGCATCGTCCTGCTGCTCGCGTATTCGGTCATCCTTCATGAGATCGCTCATGGGGCGGCGGCATACCTGTTGGGGGATCCGACCGCCCGCGATCAGAAGCGGCTCACGCTCAATCCCTTCCGTCACATCGACCTTGTCGGGACCATTCTTTTACCCGCGGCTCTTGTTCTTTTGAAGTCTCCCGCGCTGCTTGGCTGGGCCAAGCCGGTGCCGTTCGACCCTAGGTATTTCAAGCACCCCAGGTCCGGCATCGCGCTCGTGAGCCTGGCGGGTCCGTTCACCAATTTTGCGCTGGCGGCTGTGTGCGCGGTCGTCTTCCGCGTCGTCCCAGCCGGCGGGCCGGTGAGCGTGGTCGCTTTTTATGGGGTGGCGATGAACGTGATCCTGGGGCTTTTCAATCTCATCCCGATCCCGCCGATGGACGGCTCCAAGGCGGTCGGGGTTTTTCTCCCGGACGGGATACGGCGGGCCTACTTTTCCATCGAAAGGTTCGGCTTCATCCTTATTTTCGTGCTTCTGTACTTCGGCTTCGCGTCGAAGCTGCTCGCGCCCCTTTACACCTCCCTCATCCGCTTCCTCACCACGGTCTGAAGTCCCGGCCGGACCGCCGGCCCGCTCCCGCGAGGACCCCGCGGAGTGTGTTAAAATGAGCGCCCTTCTAGAGAGGAGTTCCATGCAGATCATCATTATCGGGGCCGGTTTGGCCGGCCTGTCCTGCGGCATCCACCTGGCCCGTCAGGGCCATCAGGTCCGTATTTTTGAGAAAAATCAGCGCATTGGCGGCCGCGCGAACCGCGTCGATGAGGCGGGGTTCAAGATCGACATGGGACCGACACTGGTCCTCATGCCGGAAGTGCTCGAAAACCTGTTCCGCTCCGCCGGCCGGTCCCTTCCGGACTACATCACCTTGAAGCGGCTGGAACCCGGCTACCGGATCCTGTTCTCGGACGGCAAGCACTTTGACATGAGCTCCGACCCTCAGAAGATCCGTTCCGAGGTCACTAAGTTCATCCCGGACGGCCTTCCCGCGTTCGAGCGGTACGTCCGCGACGTCCGCGAAAAGTTCGAAGCTTCCCGCTACACCTTCATCGAAAAGAACTTCAACCACTGGGCGGAGATGGTGAGCCTCGAGTCGGCGGCGGCCTTTTTGCGCATCAAGCCGTGGGGCAACGCGTACGATCACGTGAAGGGCTACTTTGACGAGCCGCACGTGGCGGCGGCGCTCAGCTGTCAGAACCTCTATCTCGGACAGTCGCCGTGGCTGACTCCGGCGCTTTACAACCTGCTCGCCTACCTCGAATTTACGTACGGCGTCTGGTACCCGATGGGCGGATTGCACGCCGTGCCTGAGGGGCTCGCGAAGCTCTTCAAGGAGCTCGGCGGGCAGATCCTCCTCGGGGAGGAAGTCGAATCGCTGGTGATCGAAAAGAACCGCGCCGCCGGCATCCGGCTCAAGTCGGGCCTGGTCTATGACGCCGACGCGGTCGTGTCCTACCGCGACCTCCCGGCGTCGTTCAAGAAGTTCGTGCCCGCTTCCGAGCGGCGCGACATGTCCGACGCCAAGCTCGACAAGTGGCACTACGGCTGTAGCACGTTCATGCTGTACCTCGGGATGAAGAGCCGCGTGGACGGGCTGAACCACCACAACATCCTCCTGCCCCAAGCGTACAAGGAAGAGACGGACCGGATCTTCGTTGAGGGCCGTTTGCCTGACAAGCCCCTTCTCTACGTCTGCTGTCCGACCAAGACCGACCCGTCCTTGGCGCCTGAGGGCGGGGAAGCCATTTACGTCCTGTCGATCGTCCCGAACCTGAACGGCAAAGTCGATTGGGAAGCCGAGCTCCCGGAATTCCGCAAGAGGATCTTCGACCAGTTCCGCGCCAACGGCGTCGAGCTCCGTGAGGACCAGATCGCGCTGGAGCGGCACTTCACGCCGAAGGACTTCGAGACGCTGTACGGCAGTCAGCGCGGCACCGCGTTCGGTCTGGCGCCCGACTTCTTCCAGTCCGCCGCGTTCCGTCCGGCGATCAAGTCCAAGGACATCAAGGGTCTGTACCACGTCGGCGCCAGCACCCACCCCGGCGGCGGCATCCCGATGGTCCTGACCTGCGGCCGTCTGGCCGCCGAGCAGATCCGTAAGGATTCCGGGTCGCTCGCGGGAGCGCCCGCGAGGTAACGTCATGCAAGCGGCGGTGCAGTCATTGAGGACCGCGCAGGAAGCCTGGTCGGCCTGTTCCGCCGCCGACCGGCTCGCGCCCGTGCGCAGGCTCCGGGGCCTGGTCTCCCGTGACGGCGACCGCGTCGCGCGGCTCATCGCCGCCGAGGGCGGGAAGACCGAGCTCGAAGCACTCACCCAGGAAGTCCTGCCGTTCCTCGACACCTGCCTCTTCCTCGAGCGCCGCGCCGAGGAGATCCTCGCCGACCAGCCGGTCGAATTCGAAAGCCGTCTCTTCTTCGCCGCCAAAAAAGAAACCGTCATCACCCGCGCGCCGTACGGCGTGATCGGCATCCTCGGCACATGGAATTACGCTTTTTTCCTCAACATGACCCAGGCGCTGTTCGCGCTCACGGCGGGCAACGCCGTGTGCCTTAAGTTCTCGGAACTTTCCCCCGAAGTCGCCGCGATGGCCGCTCAGCTGTTCCGGGAAGCCGGCTATCCGGAAGGTCTGATCCGCGTTTCCGCGGGCGGGGCGGAAGAAGGCAAGGCGCTCACGGCCGCCGGCTGCGACAAGTACATCCTCACCGGTTCGCGTGCCGCAGGCCAGGCGGTGCTCGCGGGCCTCGCCAAGGACCTGAAACCCGCGATCGTGGAGCTCTCGGGCTCGGACGCGTACCTGATCTTTTCGGACGCCGACTGGAAGCTCGCGGTTCGAAGTCTCGTGTGGGCCGCGTTCCAATATTCAGGCCAGACCTGCGTCGCCCCGCGCCGCGTGATCGCGCTAGACCGCGACCGCGAACGTTTCCTGCAGGTCTTCAAGGAGACGGTCGCGTCCGCCTCGGACTTTGTGAACGCGCAAGGGTATCTTAGGACCCCGGGCTTCGCCGCGGAAGAAAAGCGCAAACTCCAGGTCCTCAAGGACGGCGGGGCGGAGCGACTCTGGACGGCGGGTGAACTCACGGGCCCGATCGACGGTCCCGCCGCGTCGGGCGACCGCGTTCCGCCGCAGCTCTGGGGCGGGGTGAAGCCCGGAGCGGCCGGAGAGATGGATTGGATGAGCCCGGTGCTGATGCTCCTCACCGCGCCGGATGAAGCGGCCGCGGTCCGTATCGCCCGCACGACGCCGCTCGGGCTGGGCGCGAGCGTCTGGACCCGCTCCCGATCGCGTGCCGCGCGCGTTGCCCGCTCATTGAGGGCCGGTCAGGTCTGGGTCAACGACACTTTATTCACGGTAGCTCTCGGTGAGGCGCCGTTCGGCGGCTTCGGCGCGAGCGGCTTCGGCAAGACGCGCGGGGCCGAGGGCCTTTTGGAAATGACCGAGTCGCGCCTCGTGAGTTCCGACTTCCGCCGGTCGCGGATCCAGGTGCACCTGCCGCCGTACCGGGCGAACAGTTACGCCATCATCCAAAGCATCCAAAAGATCTGGTTCGGCGCCGGAGCCGGCGTCAAGTTCAAGGCCGCCGCGGACCTCGTCCGCGCCTGCATGCCCCATGATCCTTCCAAGAAAAAGTAAGCTCGTCACCGCCTGGTTCACGGCGCTTTCCCGCGGCAAGCTCAAAAAAAGCTTCCACCGGATGAGTCTCACCACGCGCAGTGAAATGCCGCGCTTTGAGGCTGGGGTCCCGGCGATCGTGGTCGCGAACCACCCGAGCTGGGGGGACGCGCTGCTCGTGGGGGAGTTGAGCTCCAGGATGTTCCGCCGGGAGTACTTCGGGATGTTCGACGCGGAGCAACTCCGCGCCTACGGGATCTTCCGTTTGCTCGGCGGCTACGCGATCGAGAACGCCGCCGGCTCCGCTCAGCCCTCCACGTCCGAGATGAAGCAGTTCCTGCGCTTCACGCGCGAATTGCTCCAAGGCCGTGAGCGGTTGTGGTGGATCTTCGGACAAGGGGACCTGGTCTCTCCGGAAGAGCCCGTGCGTCTCCGCCGCGGCTTTGCCGCCGTGGCCCAGCAGCTGGACCGTGTCCAGATCCTCAAGCTGAACATTTCCTATGACTTCTGGTTCGAGTCCAAGCCCGAGATCGTCATCGACATCCTGCCGCTCGAGACTTTGACCGGCTCCGCCTCGGACGCGGCCGGACAGGAGTCGGCGGACGAACTGACAGGACGCATCGAGAGGGAGCTTGAGTCGGGGCGTCAGTACGTGCGCGACATCGTCCGCCGCCGCGACGCGGCCAAACTCAAGGCTGTCTGGGAATCACCGGCCGGAGCGAACCCGGTCTACGACCTCTACCGCGCCGTCAAGGCGGCCCTATCGGGCCGGAAGTTCAAGAAGAGCCATGCCGCTTGAGCGCCTGACGGCCATTACGGGAGCGGACCGGCCGTGATCGAACTGCACGCCAAGATCATGCTCGGCATCCTGCTCGTTCTGTACGCTCTTTTCGAGTGGAACCTCCGCGTGTACCGCCGGTTCTCGTCCAAGCCCGCCGCGTATCCCAAGATCTCGGTCCTTGTCCCGTGCCGCAATGAGGAGAAGCGTCTCGAAACCAACCTCAAATCCCTGTTGGGACAGGACCATCCTGACTTTGAAGTGATCGTGCTCGATGACAATTCGACCGACGCGACGCCGGATATTTTGAAGCGGCTTTCGGCCGCTTCCGACCGTCTCAAAGTCCTCAGAGGCGCGCCGCTGCCCGAAGGCTGGCAGGGCAAGAATTACGCCTGCCATCAGCTTTACAACGCCGCGTCGGGTGAATGGCTTCTTTTCGTGGACGCGGACACCTTCCACGCGCCCGGGATGCTCAAGGCCGTCCAGCAGGAGGCGGCCGACCGCAAGGCGGCGTTCGTGTCGACCTTCCCGAGACAGGTGTTCTCATCCTCAGGAGATGAGCTCATCGTGCCGCTCATGTTCTTCGTCCTACTGAGCTTCCTTCCGATGTTCTTCACTGACAAGAAGATCTGGTTCTCATTTGCCCGCGCCGCGTTCGCGACGGGCTGCGGTCAGTTCGTGTTCGTGCGACGGGACGCGTACGCCGCTTCGGGCGGCCACGCCGCCGCCGGCGCGCGGATCTCGGAAGGGCCGCTGCTCGCGGGCCGGGTCAAAGCGGCGGGTCACAAGATCGTGCTCGCGGACGGTTCCGCTTGGGTGTCCTGCCGGATGTACGGTGGCTTCGCCGAAACCTTCAGCGGCTTCAGCCGTTCGGTGTTCGCGAGCATGGGCGGGTCTATCGGCGCGATGGCGTTCTTCCTCATTGTTCAGACCTACGTTTTCCACGGGCCATGGGTTCTCATCATCGCCGCGTCGGTCCTGGATGCCTGGACACCGGCCGCCGCCGTCGCGCTGACCGTCTCCGCGGTCCTGCCGGTCTGGATGCGGCTTAGGATCCATCGGAAGACGGGCATGAGCCTGCGGTGGATCTGGGCGCACGCGGTCTCGATCGCGCTGTACCACGTCATCCTCATCAATTCGTTCCTCAAGTTCCGCGTGTTCCGCAACACCTCCACGAAGGGCCGCTCCTATGCCGCTCCCCAAGCCTGACGAGACGGCCGACCCCACCGCGGCCGGGCGGCTGGCGCTCTGGGGCCGTCGGCTCCTCGG
>CAZHID010000016.1:21054-21458 GCA_964532445.1 uncultured Planctomycetia bacterium
TCCCCAAGCCTGACGTGACGACCGGTGCCGCCGCGGCCGGGCCGGTGAAGATCGCCGGCGCGGGCCCCTCAGGCCTCGCCGCCGCCATCGTTCTGGCCCGCGCCGGACGGCGCGTGGAAGTGCACGAACAGCGCGACCGGGTCGGCGCGCGCTGGAAGCGGGGCCTCCAGATCCTCGAGAATTTTTCCGAAAAAGAAGACATTCTCGACTTCATGAAGCGGTCCGGGATCGAAGCGTCTTTCTGGCGTTCACCGATCCGCGAGCTCACGCTCTGGGCCGGCCGCGGCAGGAAACATCTCTTTAAAAGCGACGTCCCGCTCGGTTACTTCGTCCGCCGCGGCGCTCAGCCCGGCGAGCTCGATCGGGGGCTACTTGACGCGGCCGTCGCCGCGGCCCAGCCGGCC
>CAZHID010000016.1:21468-23147 GCA_964532445.1 uncultured Planctomycetia bacterium
CCTTGGCCGCGGGGGCCGAAGTGAAGTTCGGGTCGCGGCTGGGTACGGGCGAGGCCCGCGTCCGCGCGACCGGGCCGCGCCGCGTGAACGGCATCGGCAAGGAGGTCACGTTCAAGACGCCATTGAGCGACCGCATGACCGTGATCCTGGACCCGGAGCTGGCGCCGGGCGGATACGCCTACCTCTTTATCGTGGACGGTGAGGCGACGATGGGGATGGCGATCCTGAGCGGCTATGCCCGGGTGGACGAGTTGTACGGGCGCACCGCGGCCCGCTTCCGGGAGATCGAGGGCGTGAACCCGTCCGGCGGCGAGGAGGCCGTGCTCGTGGCCAATTACTTCCTGAAGGACGGCCTGACCGGTCCGGGCGGCGTGATCTGGGCGGGGGAAGCGGGCGGTTTTCAGGACTATTTGTTCGGGTTCGGGATGCGGTACGCGATCACGAGCGGCGTCCTGGCCGCGAGGAGCATTTCCGAGGATCTGGAGTACAATACCCTCTGGAAACAGACGCTCCTCGGCAAGCAGAAGGTGAGCCTCTGGAACCGCTTTTTATATGAAAAAGGCGGGCCTTGGGTCCCATCTCTCCTCATCGGCATGGCGCGCCGGTCCGGGAACCTGAGGGATTTTTTACAAAAGTTCTACGCCCCCGCGGGCTGGCGGCTGCTGCTGGCGGACGCGATCGCGGGCTCCTGGAAGTCACGCAAGCTCATTTTGAACCCCAAGGATCTGAATGGCGACGGGAATATCTGACCTGAACGAGGCCTACCTTTACTGCGAAGCGCTGATGCGCCGTCGGGAATCCAACTTTTCGCTGGGCTTCACGTTCCTCCCGGACGAAAAGCGCCGCGCGATACACGTCGTGTACGCCTTCTGCCGCTTCGTGGACGACGTCTCGGACGAGGCGGAGGCCGAACCCGGCGCCGCCGCGAAGGCCGGTCAAGCCAAGGCCGACCCGCGAGTCCTGCTCGGCCGTTGGACGCAGGAGCTTGACCGCGTTTATAAGGAAGGGACCGCCACCCACCCGATCAGCGTCGCGCTCCTCGACGTCCTCAAGCGTTTCAAGATCCCGCGCGACGGCTTCCAGGACCTCGTGGACGGCTGTGTGCGCGACCAGGAGTACAAGCGTTACCCCGACTTCAAAACCTTGTCCGGTTATTGCGACCTCGTCGCCACGAGCATCGCCAAGGTCTCTCTGCCGGTGTACGGCTTCAAGAAGGACCCGCGTATCCTGAAGCATGGGCGTGACTTGAGCTTCGCGTTCCAGCTGACGAACATCTTGAGGGACATCGCCGAGGACCTCGAACGCGGGCGCGTGTACGTCCCCGCGGAGGACTTCGCTCGATTCGGCCTCACTCCCGAGGCGCTCGCCGGCGGTACCTGCGACCCGGCCCAGCGGGACGCGTTCTTCCGCTTCCAGGGTGAACGCTGCGAGGCGTATTTTAAATCCGGTTGGGAAGTATTAGAATACCTCGACGCCGACAGCCGTCCGTGCGTGAAGGTGATGTGGGCCGCCTACCACCGGCTGCTCGAAAAGATCCTCGCCGACCCGGCTCTGTCGCTCAAGTCCCAAACAGCATTAACCCCGGCCGACAAAACGGCCATCACCGAAAAGTACGCGAAATGATCACCGGCGACAAGAAATACCTTTCCAAAATGGGCGACTTCGGCGAAGTGCTCGAC
>CAZHID010000017.1:0-1387 GCA_964532445.1 uncultured Planctomycetia bacterium
CACGGGCTGGTTGGGGTAGAGCTGGCTGAGCTTCGTCAGCATCGTCTGGAGTTCGGCCGGGGCGAGGCGTTTCTGGTTGATCACCACGCCGCCGTCCTGCGCGACGTTGATGATGATCTCACCCGCGGCGCGGGCGGCATCCTGGCCCTTTTCGGCCTTGGGCACATTGATGCCAAGCTCCGTCTCGCGCTGGTAGAGCACTGAGATCGCCATGAAGAAGATCAGCGTGCAGAGCAGGATGTCGACGAGCGGGGCCAGCGGGATCTGGAGCGAGCCGCCGCCGTTCTCCTGTTGGGGCGTCAGGCGGATCATCGGAAAAGCTTCTCCGTCTCTTCTTCACGCGGCAGCGCGCTGATGGTCTCGGTCGTGAAGGCCTCGACCGTATGGGTGATGATCTGCACGCGGGTGCGGAACACGGTGTAGAACGCCATCGCGGTGATCGCGACGATGAGGCCCGCCGCGGTGCAGATGAGCGCCTTGGACACGCCGCCGGCGACGACCAGCGGGCTCACCATCACGGACTTGAGCGCGAAGGTGTTGAACGCTTCGATCATGCCCATGACGGTGCCGGCCAGACCGAGCATCGGCGCGATCGCCGTGATGTCGGAAAGATAATGGACCGGCTGCCAAAGACCCAGGACCTGCTTGCGGGCGGCCAGTTCGATCGAATCGCGCGCAATACGCGGTCCGCGCTCGAGCTTATCGAGACCGGCCAGCGTGATGGACGCCATCAGGCTGTCGCTCTCGAGGCACATCTGGCGCGCCTTCGCGTACTTGCGGTCGGTCACGTTGCGCACGAGCTCATGGCAGAAGTCTTCGGGAACGAGCTTCGACGGCTGGAAGCGCATCCAGGAGTAGATGATGATCGTGACGGTCAGGATCGAAACAAGGCCGAGGACCGCCATCATGATGCCGCCCGACTCGAGGATCTGCCAGAGCGTCGTACCGGGATCCCCGGAGCCGCCCTGCGCGAGCGCCTTCAGCGAACCGGGCTTGGCCTGACGGGCCATGTTCCAAACGATGAGCACGATCGCGAGAACGGCGGCCGCGGCGGCGATCCAGATCGCCGACGCCTTACCGGAACTTTTGGGTTCGAATCCTAGCGTGGATGCCATGTTATTTCTTCTCTCCTTGTCGGTTGAAGGTTGACGTCACTCGATAGCGGCGACGCGAACTTTATAGAACAAACTTTTGCCGGCGAACGGATGGTTGCGGTCGATCACGACCGAACCGTCATCCAGGACCTTGACGACCCGCAGGGCCGCGGGACCGGTCCCGAACCTCATCCCCTCATTCAGGTCGCCCGCGGGCAGCGACCCCCCCGGCCCCCGCCCCGCCCGGTGGTTTGGGCCCGGGGCCAAAACATAATACGGCATTAAAACCCCCC
>CAZHID010000017.1:1397-2243 GCA_964532445.1 uncultured Planctomycetia bacterium
TGATCTCACTACCGGCAGGTTGATGTGACGGGTCATTAAGGTTCTTCCGGTTAAAGAGCGACCGCCTTGGCGGCGCCGACCGGCATCCCGATCAGGCTCGCTTCGAGCTTCGCCGGGAACTTCCCGTCGCCGACCCTGAGCTTCAGCGTTTCGGGCTGGTTGTCCGCGACCACAGCGGCATTGTCGGCGGCGAGCGCGTAACGGATCGTCACGAAGGAGCCTGGCGCGACCGTCCGGGCGGAATTCTTTTTCGCGCAGGCGGACAACCCGAACGCGAGGGTGATGCTGAGGACAGCGGTCGCGAGACGGAAGGTGAGTGAACGCTGCATACTGCTGCTTTTCCTTTTCAACGGCTCTTGGGAGCCGATCTTTCGAGGTCGCCGGTCCAAGCGCCGATCCCGCCCTGCAGGACGGAGCAGCGGACGAACCCCTTGTTCTTCATAAAAATGACCGCGTTCACGCTGACGTGATCCGAGTCCGGATAACCCAAAAAAACGATCTCGTCCGACTTGGAAAAGAATTTTTCGGCCAGGAAAGAAAGCTTCTTAAAAGGGATGTTGATAGAGCCGGGGATGAAGCTTTTTTTAAAATCCGCCTCGTTCCTGAGGTCCACCCAAAAAAAACCGATGCGATCCGCTCCCCCGGCCTCGATCCGTTCCTGGAGCTCGCGCGGCTGCGTGACCGCGTGGCCGCCATATCCCCCTTGGGTCACCGCCCCCGCGGCTCCCGCCCAAACACCGACCCCCACCATCACCGCCAGCGCGGCGCAAAATTTGCGATCGGCGAGCCTCACTTCAGGACCCGCCAGTCCATGTCCTTGAACCGATAGACCGGCTCATTCCCGCT
>CAZHID010000017.1:2253-5172 GCA_964532445.1 uncultured Planctomycetia bacterium
CAGGATCATCAGGATCCCGATCGCCGCGAACGCCCCGGCCATCAGCTTCAATATAAAAGGGACCATCACGCGCGCGCCCTCGGAGGGCCTCCGTCCGAAGTCCGACAGGGCCTTATTGCCGGCCCAAGCGAAGATCGCCATGGGGCCGAAAAGGCATACCATCATCAATAGGAGGATCAAGATTTTTTGCATGCGCGCGAGGCGTTTTTTCCAGTGGGTTATTATGTCACTTTTGAAAAATCACGCCAAGAAAAATTTAAAAGGGACCACCATATCTGGGAAAACATTGGTTTTTTTACCCAAAATATTGTATTTTTAACGCCATGAACCGCAATTTTCCATTTTCATTAATATTAATATTTGTTCTATTAATTAGTCCCAATTCCAGGCTCCTTACCGCGGAACCCGCCTCGCCGGTCGTTCCGGCCGCCTCCGGAGCCCTCCCGGCAGCCGCCAAGGACGATCCTACCCGCCTCCGCCTGGCCCTGGACTGGGTCTGGCGCACGATGGACGCCGAGTACTATGAGCCGGTGTCGCGGGAGATCTATGAGGATTTTTTGCGGGGTTACACAGCGGAACGCCTTCTGGCGATGAACGAAAAAAGCCGTCAGACCGAGGACTTCGTCCACCTGGGCGCCGGACTCCTTGTCCAGAAGCTCAAAAAGCCGACCGACCGGTTCTCCAATTTCGTCCCGCCTAAAAAGGCGGTCGAGTTCAAGCAGGAAGCCTACGCGGCGCGCGCGGACCTGGGGCTCGAGGGCCGGGTCCACGAGCTCGGGTTCGAGCTCACCCGGGTCCAGAAGCACAGCCCGGCCTTCGCCGAGTGGATGCGCGCGGGCGACCTGATCCTGGCGGTGGACGGCCTCAAAGTCGCCGGTCTGACGCTCGAAAAGATCCAGGAGCTCTTGAAGCCGGAAGTCGGCAAGTCCGTCCGGGTGGAAGTGCGTTTCGCGGCGACGGGCATCACCGCCGATGTCACGCTGACCGCGGGCGATTATTTCGCGGAAACGGTCCTGACCCCGGAGAGCGGCGTGCCCGGCGTCCTGATCCTCCGCATCGATCATTTCAATCAGAAGACCGGCGCGGACGCGGCCGAAGCGATCAATCTGTTCGGCGCCCACAACATCCGCCTCCTCATCATCGACCTGCGCGAGAACAAGGGCGGTCCGCCGCTGGCGACGCGCGAAGTGCTCAGCATGTTCACCGAACCCAACGACCCGCTCTTCATCATCGCCCGCCGCGGCCGGCAGCCTTCTCTTCTGGCTTCGGGCTTTTCGGACGCGCACTACAAGGGCCCCGTGTCGGTGCTCGTCTCCGGAAGGACCGCCAGCGCCGCGGAGACGCTCGCCGGCGTTCTGCGTGAAAAGCTCGGGTCGCGGATCTACGGACAAAAGACGTTCGGCGCCTGCTACTTAAAAAGCATGTACGATTATGACGACGGGTCGACGATGCTGCTCGTGACGTCCAAGACGTTCTATCACAACCGCAAGCTCGTTCCCGAGGAAGGCGTCCAGCCCGACGTCCCCGTCGCGGACGGCGCGGACGCGCTCGCCGAAGCGCTGCGTCCCGCGATGCCGGTCAAGTCCTGATGCGGTCCGCCGCCGGCGCTCCGCGCCTCCGTCCGTGGATCTGGTGGATCGCCGCCGTGCTGTTCGCCGGCGCGCTGGGGACCTGGTTCCGCCTCTACCCGCTCACCGTTTTTCCGCGCGACCTTTCGCTCAACACCGCCAAGTTCATGGTCCTCGCCCAAATGCGCCAGGCCGCCGGCAAGGAGCTCGACCGCAAGGAAGCCGGTCTTTCCCCCGCGGAACGGTCGCGCCGGATCGAATCGATCGTCGGCAAGAAGATCTACGACGAGCCCAAGGAATACGGCCGGATCCTCGAGAACAACGCGCAGGTGCTGGAACGTCAGACCCGGAAGCTCACGCGGGGCGGGTTCCTGCTCGAAGTGGACCCTTACTACTACCTGGCCCAGACAAAAAAGATCCTCGCGACAGGCCGTTTTGCGGACCGGGTGCGCGGCCGGGAGTTCTGGAATCCCATGACGCTCGCGCCGGGCGGGTACTGGTATCCGATGGACCTGCATCCGTACGTCGGGGCTCTCCTCTGCCGCGCGGTCTCGATCGTGCGGCCCGTCACCGACCCGGTGGCCGTCGTGCGCTGGGTCCCGCTCCTGGCCGCGATGGCCGTCCTCGGGCTGTTCGCGTGGTTCTGCCGCCGCTCCGCGGGCGCGGCAGCGGGCACCGCCGGATGGGCGGGCCTTCTGGGCCTGGCCTACGTGATGCTGTGCCCGATGTTCCTCAAGCGGAGCCTCGTCGGCTGGTACGACACCGATCCCTATAATATTTTGTTCCCGTTGGCCGCGATCGCCGGCATCTTCACCGCCCTCGGCCCCTCAGGCACGACTCTTAAGCGCCGCTGGATCGGCGCGTGCGCCGCGGGCGCGGCGTTCGGGCTCCACGCGCTGTTCTGGCGCGGGTGGACCATTCCCTACCTGGTGATCTTCCTGTTCGTGTTGCTGACCGTACTGGTCCCCAAGACGTTCCGCCCCGCCGGCTTGGGCCGCCGCACGCACCTTTTGCTGATGCTCCCGATCGCCCTCATCCCGCCGGTGCTGATCCTGTGTGTCTGGGGCCCGCTCGCGGTCCGCCAGGAAGCCGCGGCGGCGGCAGAGTTCATCCGGGGCTTTCTCCAGCCCGGCTTCAGGCCCTGGCCGGACGTCTTCATCACGGTGGGCGAGCTCAAGCCCATGGGTTTCTGGCGCCTCACGCAGCTGCTCGGAGGCCCCGCATGGGTGGTCCTGGCCGTCGCAGGCGTCGCGCTCCGCGTCGGCCGGCTCGTCCGGTCGCGGCGCGCCTCGGAAGAAGATAAGGTGCTGCCGCTCCTGGTCCTGCTCGGCATCACCTGCGTGAGCCTCGT
>CAZHID010000017.1:5182-11668 GCA_964532445.1 uncultured Planctomycetia bacterium
CGCTGTGTCCGCGCTGCCGTTCATCTTCGCCCCGCACGCGGCGGACGCGGTCCGTAAACGCGTCGGTATCCTGTGGGGGATCCTCACTTTCTCGGCCATCCTGCTGCTCGGCATGCGCGCGCACGCGGAGATCGTGCGCTTCTACCCGCTGTACAATCCCGCCTGGGACCGGATGATGTCGCAGGTCCGGAGCAAGACGCCCGAGGACGCGATCATCACCGGCTGGTGGTCACCGGGCCACTTCCTCACGTCCATGGGTCAGCGCCGGGTGACGTTCGACGGCGCCAGCCAGAACGAGCCTCAGGCGTACTGGGTCGCGAACCTTTTCATCGAGAACTCGGAACGGATGGCGCTCGGCATCCTGCGCATGCTCAACACGTCGGGCAACGCGTCGGTGGACCTCCTCACCTCCAAAGGCATGAGCCTGTCGGATTCGGTGGACCTGATCAAAACGCTGCTCCCCCTGTCCCGCGGCGAAGCGCGCTCGCGTCTCCTGCGCCGCTTCAGTGCTTCCGACGCCGACGCGCTGCTCGACCTGACGCACGGGAACGGCAAGCTCCCCCCGTCCTACGTGTTCGTCTACAACCATATGATCGAGCAGGCGCTCGCGCTCGAGTTCATCGGCCGCTGGAACTTCAAAAAGGCCGAGGCCTTCGAGGCCTATCTCAAGGACCAGCCGGATGAGGTCGACAAACGTCTCCTGAGCCGCGCGACGCCGCAGAACACGGAACTTCTCTGGGCGTTGTCCGAAAAACCCACGTTCTATGAATCCGAAGGTTATGAGGTCGGCCGCGACGGCGATCGCCTCGTCTTTTCCAACGGCGTGCAGCTGGACCTGAAGACCCGGCAGGCGGAGATCCGCGGGAATCCGCGGCTGAACGGCCGGCCGATGAGCGTATTTTGGGTGAACGAAAAGAACGAACTGATCGAAACGCCCGTCGCCGATCCGACACTGACCGTGTCAGTGCTCCTGGTGCTGGACGACCCCAAGAACGGCCGGCCCAAGCACCGCTCGGTCATCATGGGCCGGCGGATCGCCGGATCGATCGGGATGCGGTTGTATTATCTGGGAGGGAGAGGCCTGCGTCTCCTGAAGAAGACCGCCTCGGAGGATTCCGCGACGTACCGCACGCGCCTGGGACTGTTCGAAGCGGATTGGGAAAGTTTTGAACGCCTGCTGAAGGGCGAGAAGATCTAGACCGGGCTAGGACGCCCGGGCGCCGGGCGTCGCGGACGCGGCGCCGGCTTTTTCAGCGCCTTCTTTGGACGTAAAGATCAGATACTCGAGCCTCCTGGCCTGGTCCGGATGTCCCATCTGCCGAAGCCCTGTGACCGCGTCCAGCGCGATGTCCAACCGCCCCGCATGGACCCCCGTCACCCCGATCAGGGACAGGGTGCGGTGCGATGCAGGGTTCAATTCTTTCGCTTTTTCGAGCAGCTCCAGCGCCTTGTCCCAGTTCTTTTCCCGGTAATAGGTCCCGGCCAGGTCCTGGTAAGCTTTTTCAAACCCCGCGTCCAGGCGGATGATCCGCTCGTAAGCCTGTCGGCTTTTTTCCAACTCCCCCGTTTCACCATAGGACCTCGCCAGCGCATAAAGGGTCTTGATCTGGTTCGGCTCCAGACGAAGCGCCTCTTCAAGATGGAGCACGGCTAGCTCGTAGTCCTCCGTCTGGATATAGACCAGCCCCAGCCCGTGACGGATCGCTGAGATCCGGGGCGCGAGCTTGAGCGCGTCCAAAAATGAACGTTCAGCTTCGGCGTAACGGCGGGCGTTCAGAAGGCGGTTGCCGGTCTCGTAGAGACGGGTCACGCTGAGTTGATCGGCGGAAAGTTCGGGAGCGGCGGTGCCGGCGATATCGGAAGAGGTGGTATCGGCTTGAGCGGGAGGAGAAAAAAAAGCGGCCGCAAAGATCGCGGCCGCCGCGAGCGAGGGCAGAGAGCGGCGGATCACGCCGCCGTCTTCAGGCCCAGCTTGATGACCGTGAAGCGAAAACGCAGTTCGTCGTTGCCCGCTCCCTGGCCGCGTAAGCTGATGGCGGTAACGCGCGCCGAAGGATTGGCTTCTTCCTAAGAAGAGACGAATTTCTTGATATTGGCGATGCTGCCGGCGCCTTCCACGTCCACCTTGAGGTGATAGGCCGCGCCCGCTTCCTCGGTCTGGACCGGGTTGATGTTCGAGATGAAGAGTCCGACCCGCTGAGAGACCCGTTCGATCTCGCCGAGGTACGCCGCGATCTCCTCTTCCCGGGACAACTTCGCGTCAGTGAGGTAGGCGGCGTTCGCCTGATGAGCCTGCTCGATCTCGTCCTTGCGGCTGAGCACGGTGAGGCGCTTGGGGATCATGCCCTCTTTTTCCTGGATCGTCGCCGACAGGCCGTCCAGATGACGGCTCAAAGGCCGGAACATGACCCAATCGAGCGCGAAGAAAAGCAGGATGCCGACGGCGGCGATGCCGATCGCTTTTTCCCTCTGCGAAAGTCCGGCGATGAAGGCCAACGGGCCCTTCTTGGCCTTCGGCGCGGGCGCGTTCAGGTCCGCCGACGCGGAAGTCTCGCTGCCGGGCTTGTTCTCAGAGACGGGGGTGGCGGGATTCGACATGGGATCAGGCCTCCTCTAAGTTCGCGCTCAAACCAAAATCGGTCATGTCCCTGCCGTCGACCTTGCGGCTCTTCGCGTAATCGTTCTTCACGTTCTTGAAGTGGGGATGGTTCTCGAACTCCGTGACGAACGAGAAGACGCGCGACATGAGCTCGGAAGTGCCCTTGAGCGTCAGCTTGCCTTCGGCGTCCAGGTTCAGTTCGTTGAGGTACATCTCCCTCGGGAGCATCGTCTCGAGCTCGGTCAGCGCCTTCAGGCTCGAACCTTTCTTGGCGTTGAACTCGCGGATGAGACGGTTCTGCTCGGAAAGGTTCATCAGGCGTTCGGCTTCCTGGTTCTTGGAAGCGAAGTTCTTGTCGAGCGAATGGATGTAGGAAGTCTTGAGATAGACCTTGGAGACGAACACGCCAAGGAGGAGCGCCGCGATCACCATCACGAGCGTACCCGCGGTGAAGATCTGGTTCGCGCGGTCCCGGAAGCTGCGGCGCGTCTTGAGATCGTCGGGGATGAAGTCCATCGACGCCGTGGGCACCGACGCCGCGAACAGGACCGCGTCGACCGGTGAATGAAAAAGTTCAGCCTCTGACTTGCGGGCCGACGCGGCGGCGGCGACGTGGTCCGCCGCGCGCACCGCTTCGGTCACGATGCCGCAAGCGGCCTTGACCTCGGCGCCCAATTGGGCGATCTCGGGCGCGTCCGGCCCGATCAGGCAGATCTTTTTCACAGGGCGGCTCGTTTCCGCCGCCTGGAACGCTTCGATGGATTTATGGATCTCGGCGGCGAGTTCGCGGCGGCTGCCGGCGTGCTGGAGCTGCTTGAGACCGACGCCTACGCTGCGCACGAAGAAAGGCTTGGACTTGCAGAGGATGATCAGGTCGGAGTGGTCGGCGTCCACGAGCACCGCGCCGGTCACATCCCCGTCAGCGACCAGGCCCGCCTGCGCGAGACCGCGGGCGATGCCTTCGAACGCCACTTCGACGCTGGCGACCTCGATGCCGGCCAGCTGCAGCACATCCAAGTGTTTCTTGATGTTGCCGAGAGAAATGATCACAAGGAGGGCTTTGGTGTAGCGTTCCAGCACCTCTTCAAGGTTCAGGTGGGCGCAGACCATTTCCTCTTTGGAATACGGCGTGTGACGGCTGGACTGGAGCTTGATGATCGCTTCGATCTCCTGGGGATCGAACGACGGTACTTCGACGGACTTGGTGATCGCGAATTTGGAGGTGATGACGACGCGGGCATCGCGGCGATGGGACTTGACGGAAGCGAGGCCTTTGGCGGCCTCCTCGATCAGGCCTGTTTCATCGAGCTGGCTGACATCGGAATAGAACACGTGCTGGAGTTCGCGTTTCCCCTGCGATTCGCGGACGGTCGCCATTTTGAGCGTCACACCGTCGAGATACACCAGCAGTTCGTCCTTGGACACGAGAGAAGACTTGCTCATGAATGTTCCATCCATCTTTGGATTCCGCGCCTCGACCCGTAAACTGCCAGGGTCTGGCCGCGGGATTGTTTGACCGCCGCGACGCTCACGGCGGAAAAATAACTCGAACTTAAAGAAACTTGCCGGCGCGCGAACGCGTGCCGCAACGACATCTGCTCCTGAAGTTTGAGCCCGAACACCTGCTTGAGCCTGGACTCCAGGTCAGCCTGGTGCTGAAAAATGATGTCGTCGTCGGTCCCCTGCTCCCCGTCCGGACCCGCGCGCAGCGTCAGGATCTTGGCGGTGACCGCCGGGTGCAGGTCCACCAGCGAAAGGACTTCCGGGCCCGCCGTGTTCAAATTGACCGTGCCGTCGCCGTACACCGTCAGGTATCTTCGGACCCGGCCGTAAATTTCGGCCGTCATTCCGGGCAGCCGGAGCAATTCCGACACGAACTCAAAATCCGAATTCTTGGGCGGGTAGTCCAGTCCCGCCGAATGGTATCTGGACCCTTCCGAACCGCCAGCGTCGGCGGTCGCGGTGACCGCGTCGTCCGCGTCCCGATAATCCACGATCTGTCCCGCGATGTCCGCCGCGTCCTCATCTTCCACGCCTGCCGAGACCAGAAGTCTAAAAAGAAAAAAACGGTCCGCGCGGTTGATATTGATCTTACGGTTCTCGTCCATTATACCATAAGTGGTTGTAAGTTCCTGTCCACTCAAGTCAACTTCCGTGTGGTTTTGTTCAAACCCGGAAACCACCGCTTGTTTTTGTTGACCCTCTGGACGGACCGGAGCCGCGACCACCAGTTCAAAACCCACCCGGTCCAGCTCCCCTGACAGCATTCGGGCCGTACCGGCCGATTCCGCGAGAGAAAAGGGCATTCCCGGCTCCCGGACCCGTAAACGGTCCAACGCGGACTTGATCCCCGCCTCGGCCGCCAAACGGACCCTTTCCCGGGCGTCCAACTTTTGATAGAAAAAAACGTTCTGCCGCACCCGCCCCGAGAGCGTCACCGCCAAAAAAGCGATGAACGCGACGGTCCAGAGCACGAGGATCAGCACGCTGCCCCGGCGGCCAAGGCGGTTCACCGGCGCTCCGTCCTTACCGGAGCGGCCTGCAGCAGAACCTCCCGGACCGCGGCCCTCGAGCCGAAGTGGCCCTCGTATTCGATCCGGACAGTGACCCGGTTCGGCAGCTGGTCCGGCTCGCCTTCGTATTCAAATTGGAGCGATCGGACGCCGGTCAACGCCGTCTCGGTCCGGACGACCGCGGGACGCTCGAAGGTCTGGCCCCGCGACGTTTCGCGGAGAATACGTCCGTTCTCCGCGTCGAACCGGTAACTCACCCCGTACGGTACCGGGTCCGGATCGCCCGCCACGGTCGAAAGGTCCTCGAGCGTCGCGAACGCCACGCTGTCCCCGCCCTTCACAAAAGGGATGAGGGAATATTCCGCGGCGTTCCTCAGGTCGCGGCACATCTTGACGAGACAGACGGCAGCCGATTCTTCGCGCGCCGAAGCGGAGAGCTTGGCAAAAAGTTTGATGCCCTGGTTCAAGAATCCCGCGGCCGTCACCGCCGCGGTCAACAGCAGCGCGGCGGCCAGCAGCATCTCGATCAGCGTGAACCCCGACCTGGACCGCGCGCTGAATTCAGTTCGTGACATAGGCGGACCGGGAGAGCCCGGCGGCGGCTTCACCCAACCAGCGGACCGTCGCGGTGACTTCCATCAACGCTTCACCCCGATTGACGGGACGATAGGTCATCAAGAATGTGAAACGCGTGCTGCCTTCGGTGAGCTCCCCTTCCAACGGAAGGTTCCGAAGATGTCCCTCCGACCTGAACCGCATCTCGGCCGAGGTCAGGAGGTTGTTGAGCGCGCCGTCAGCGTCGTGGCGCTGGTAGAGGTACATGAGGTGACCGCCCGCCCGCTGAAGCGCCGGCAGCGCGAGCAGCGCGCCGGCGGCCAGGATCGTGATGGCCAGCAGGACCTCGACCAGCGTGAACCCGCGGATACGGGAGCGGCCGGCGGACTTCATCACTGCCAGTTGCTGATCCAGGTATCTGGGTTCGTCTTGTCGGGGCCGGGAGAATACAGGTCGTAGGCGGGACCGTGCGTTCCGGGATAGGCGTACTGGTAGGGCTGACCCCACGGGTCAACGGCCTTCTTCTCGAGATAGGGCCCGTTCCAGTTACGGGGTGCGGGCGGCGACACAGGTTTGGCGACGAGCGCGTCCAGCCCCTGCGACGTCGTGGGGAAAGTACCGTTGTCGAGCTCGTAGAGCTTGAGCGCCGAGGCGATGTTCGCGTTGATGTCCACCTGCGCGACGGTGATGAGCGCGCGTTCGCCGCGGCCCGCCAAACGCGGCACCACCATCACCGCGAGCGCCCCGATGATCATCACCACCAGCAGGATCTCAATGAGCGTAAACCCTCTGCGATCGAATCTCTTCACATATCCCCCT
>CAZHID010000017.1:11678-13296 GCA_964532445.1 uncultured Planctomycetia bacterium
GGGGTCCCGCCTATTCTTTCGTAAAAATTTTTACCCCGGCGCCCGTCACCGTAGCACGTCATTTTCTAAGATTGGCATCAGCATCTACAGCACAACAAAACCCACGACCGCGCCGACGATCACGATCATCGCCGGTTCCAGAAGCGTCGTGAAGATACGGATATGGTCCTCGACCTCTTCCTCATATACTTGAGCGATCTCCGCGAGCAGGTCCTGAAGGTTCCCCGACTCCTCGCCGACAGCGATCATATCGGTCACCAGCGCCGGGAACACGGCCGTCTGCCGCAGCGATTGGCCAAAAAAAGCGCCCGTGCGGACGCGCGCGGCGGCGTCCTCGAACGCGGCGCGCAAGTGGGCGAGGTTCACGATCGGGGTCGCGACCTCCAGCCCTTGAAGGAACGGCACCCCGTTGGACATGGACATGTGGAGCGCGCGGCAGAAGCGCGCCAACTCGGACTTGAACAGCAGCGGGCCGATGATCGGCCAGCCCGCGCGCATGCGGTCCCATTCCACATCGCCCATGCTGCTCCGGACCCGTTTGGGCAGCCACACGACGGTGCCGTACGCCACGAGCAGGACGACCGGCCAGCCATATCGCATGGCGTTCCCCGCGGCGATCACGATCCGGGTCGGCAGCGGCAGCGTCTGGCCGATGTTCTCGAACAGCAGGGTCAGGCGCGGCACCACGAACGTCAGGATGAACAGCACGGTCAGAAGCCCCGCACCAAGAAGGAACAGCGGGTAAATGAGCGCTTGCCGGACGGTGCCGCGGAGCCGTTCCTGCTTTTTTAAATATTCGCTCAGGATCAGGAGCGTTTCCTGGAGGACGCTGCCGTTCTCGCCGGACCGGATCATCGCGACGTAGACCTGGGAAAAGAATTGCGGGTGCTTTTCGATCGCGGCCGAAAGCGTCCGGCCTTCCTTGAGGTCGCGGTGCAGGTCCGCGAGGACCTCCCTGAACGCGGGGTCCTGGGTCTCGTCCCGGATGATCTCGAGCGCCTTGAGCACCGGGATCTGGTTCTTGAGAAAAGCGGAGAGATGACGGCTGAACGCGATGACCTGTTTGTCCCGACGTCCGCGGCCCGAGGCCCAGCGCGGGGCCGAAGTTGGCGAGCCGCCGGTCCTGCGCCCGCCGGCCGGCCGGGCCTGCGACCCCGGCAGCTTGAGCCAGACGCGAACAGGCAGATACCCTTTGCGGCTGATCCGGTCGATGGCTTCCGTTTCGTTCGCGGCTTCGATGGTCCCCTGGACCTGACGGCTCGGGCCGTCCTTGGCCAGATACTCGAATTCCGCCACGTTACACCGTGCCTATGCTGGCGACATTGATGACCTCGCCCGTGGTGCTGATCCCCTGGAGGACCTTGCCCCAACCGTCCTGGAGGAGCGTGAGCGTGCCGTCCGCGGCGGACCGGGCCTTTATCTCCTGGGAAGAGGCCTGCCTGAGCACCAGCTCGCGGACCGCGTCGTTGACCAACAGGATCTCGTGGAGCGCGGTCCGGCCGTAGAACCCGGTCTGGTTGCATTCCGCGCAGCCCCGGCCGACGTAAGTGCGCACGGGATCGGACGCGGAGAGGCCCATGTCCTTGCGGATACGCTCGCGGATCGGCTGCGGTTCGAA
>CAZHID010000017.1:13306-18408 GCA_964532445.1 uncultured Planctomycetia bacterium
TTCTCTTCCTTGCAGTGCGGGCAGATCACGCGGACGAGGCGCTGGGCGATCACCGCCTGCACGCTCGCCGCGATCAAGAAGGGCTCGACGCCGATGTCCACGAGCCGCGTGAACCCGCTCGCGGCGTCATTCGTATGCAGTGTCGAAAAGATCAGGTGGCCCGTGAGCGCCGCGCGGATCGCGATCTCGGCCGTTTCGAGGTCCCGGATCTCTCCGACCATCATGATGTCCGGGTCGTGCCGCAGCATGCTTCTCAACCCCGTGGCGAAGGTCAGACCGACCTTGGGCTGGACCTGGATCTGGGTGATGCCCTGGATGTCGTACTCGATCGGGTCCTCAAGTGAAATGATCTTGAGCGAATCGGACCGGATCTGGTTGAGGCAGGTGTACAGCGTCGTCGTCTTGCCGCTGCCGGTCGGACCGGTCAGAAGGATGATGCCGTGCGGCCGGCTGATCAGCTCGTTCACGATCTCGATGTTCTTCGGCGTGAGCCCGAGCCGGCCCAGGTCGAATGTGAGCTCCGTCTTGAGGACGCGGATCACGATGCTTTCTCCGTAAGCGGTCGGGATACAGGAGACGCGCAGGTCCAATTTTTCGTCGCCGACCTTCACGATCGCGCGGCCGTCCTGAGGCAGGCGGTGCTCAACGATGTCCAGATTGGACATGATCTTGATGCGCGAAATGATCGGGAGGATGAGCGATCGCGCCTTGGCCGAAAGGTTCGTGTCATGCAGGATGCCGTCGATGCGGTAGCGCAGCCGGAACTGACCCCGGTACGGCTCGAGATGGATATCGGTCGCGCGCTTGTGAAAAGCTTCGAGGATGACCTCGTTGACCAGGTTGATCACGGACGCGTCCCCCGCGAGCTGGTCCGCGGAAGCGATGTTGCTGACCTCGACCGCGTCGCGCGGGGCATCCGCGTAGGCCGTGGTGATGATCCGGTCGATCGTGCCGGCCGCCATGCCGTAGGAGCGGCGGATCTTTTCCTGGATCTCCTCGCGTTTGGCCAGCACCTGTTCGACCGCGCAGCCGGTCTGCATCCGGATCTCGTCCTGGGTCTTGAGGTCGATCGGGTAATGGCACGCGACGGTGAGACGGTCGTTCTCGATCCGGAGCGGTACGAACTGGTAATGAGCGGCGACCTTGATGGGGATGCGTTTGGTGAGATCCTCGGGGATCTGGACCGACACCAGGCTCTGGAACGGAATATTGAGCTGGCGTGACAGGACAGGGTATAGGACATCGGAAACGGCGCCGAACTCCTGGCAGAGGTGTTCGATCAGCGGCCGGCCGCTCTTGCGGGAGCGGCCCAGCGCCTCTTCCAAGGAACGCCGGTTGACGATCCCCTCTTCCACGAGGCGGTTGCCGAACGTGAGGTCGATCCGGGTGTCTGAACGCATGTCGATGCCGGGGCGGACCGGTCTACTTGGACCGGGAACCGAACTTCTTCTGCAGGGAGCCCATCATGTAAAAGTCGCGGGGATCCTGATCGTCATAATCCCCGTTCATAACGGCGTCCACGTCATCCACCGTCTCGGCGGGCGGCACGTACTCGCCCGCTTTGCCGGTGAAGATCTCCGCGACAAAGAAGGGCTGGGTGAAGTAGTTCTGAAGTTTAAGACCCCGGAAATAGGTGATACGGTCGGTCGTAGAAAGTTCTTCGACGCCGATGATCGCCACGATCTTCTTGAGCTCCTGGAGCTTCGTGAGGATCTTCCTCGCCTCGACCGCCACGTTGAAGTGACGCTGTCCCACGATCGCGGTGTCGAGGTTCGCGCAGGAGCTCTTGAGGATGTCGATCGCCGGATAAAGACCTCTCTGCACCATGTCACGCGACAGCGACATAACGCCGTCCAAATAGCTGTAGATCGCGACCACCGCCGGGTCTGTGTAGTCGTCCGCGGGCACGTACACCGCCTGGAACGACGTGATCGAACCGCCGTTGTCGGTGGAACGGATGCGTTCCTGGACTTCCGACACCTCCGACGCGAGCGTCGGCTGGTACCCCGTCTCGGACGGGACGCGGCCCAGGAGCGTGGAAACCTCCTGCCCTCCCTGCACGAACCGGAAAATGTTATCGGCGAACAGCAGCACGTCCTTGTTCTGGGCCTGGATGTATTCGGCCAGCGTCAGTCCCGCGAACACGACCTCGCGCCGGGCGCCGGGCGGCTGGTCCATCTGACCGAACGCCATCATGACGCGGTGGAGCAGCTTGGCGTCCTCCAATTCCTTGTAAAGGTCGAACCCTTCGCGGAGGCGCTCACCGATACCGGTGAACACGCAGGCGCCTGAACGCTGTTTGACGATGTTGTTGATGAGCTCAAGGATGACGACGGTCTTGCCGCAGGCGGCGCCGCCGAGCACGCCCGTCTTGGATCCCTTCACGAGCGGGAAGAACAGGTCCACCATCTTGATGCCGGTGTCCATGACCTCGATGCCCGCGTCCCCCCGGTCCGTGCGGACCGGGTAGGCCGTTTTGAGCGTCCGGATGTCCTTCAGTTCACCGTTGATCGGAGGGCCTTCGTCGATCATCTCGCCCATCGCGTTCATGATGCGGCCGAAGCAATCCTCGCTGACCGGGACCTGGATCTTCTTGTTATGGCACCAGGCCTTGGAATTTCGCTGAAGGTTCATCGTCTCATGCATCGAGATGCACCGCGCGATCGCGCCCGGAAGATGTTCCGCGACCATGAGCAGGACGTTCTTACCCGCGTAGGTCTTGGTCTCGATCGCGTAGTCGATGCCCGGGAGCTCCTTTTCGGAGGCGAACTTCACGTCCACGACAGGACCCTGGACGCTGATGATACGGCCTTCCATGTACCGCGGAGCGGCGGAGGGCTCTACTTTGAGACCGGGCTGTGCTTGAGCTTCTGACATGGGACCGTCCTATCGGCCTGGCGTATTGACCATCATCGCCGTCACCGTTTCACGGAGACTGGCGTCGATCAATTCGCGGCGCGTTTTGACAAATTGAAGTTTAAGACGCTTCTCGAGTTCTTCCAGGTTCTGCAAGCTTCCGTCCAGCTGCATCGCCTGCGCCGCGTATTCAGAAAGTTTGTTGTCCTGGAACAGCGCGATGAGCTTATAAATGATCCAGATCTCGGCCAGGTATTCCATGATCGAGTCGATGCCCGTTTCCTGGCAAAAAAGTTCGTCCTTATCCGGCTTCGTCTCCTCATTCTGAGGATAGACGTCATGCGCCGGCAGCAGCGTCACCGCGCGGATCTCCTGGGTCGAAAGTGACACCGGGTCCGCGTACACGGCGATGACCTTGCCGAATTCCTTCTCCCGCACCTTCTGGGTCACGAAGTCCTTGATCTGGGTCGCCACGTCCTGCATGTTCTTGTCGCGGAATCCCGGAAAGATCGTGTAAGGCACCCTTTCCTGCTTGAGGCGGCCGATCATACGGGGCCCGGTGATCACGAAATGGCAGGGGCGGTTCTCGACCTTGTCGCGCGCGACCTTGATGACCTTGTTATTGAGACCCGCCATGAACGATTCGTTCGAGGTGATCGCGACGACGCAGATCGTCGCGGAGTCCGGCTGGACGAAGGGGCTCTTGGCCTTGGTGTGGTCCGCGAGCTGGAAGAACGCGTCGAAGGAGGTGGTGAAGCGGTCGAAGCGCTTTTCACGCTTCTTCTTGACCTCGACGAACGAGGACATGGCGATGCCCTTCATCGTCCCCATGATCTGCTTCATGTTGGACGCGACATAGCGTTCGTTGGCGATCACCGGAAGAGTGGGCATCCGTCTCCTTTGTCCCTGATACCGCCCGCGCCTACTTGGCGGCGTATTTCCAGGTCAGACCCTGTTTCATCTGGACCGCGGCCTCGTTGACGCGCTCGGCAAGACTGCCGTCCACGACCATGGTGCCGATCTTCATCAGAATGCCGCCCAAGAGCTTGGGATCCTCGTTCGAGTACAGGCGGACCTGACGGTTCAGCTTGGTCTGGAGCGTTTTCTTGATCTTTTCCTGGTCGCTGACCGAAACGGGCAGGCTCGAGATGATCTCGATCTCGGTGACGTCGCTGTTGATCTTGCTGAGGTCGGCTTTTTCGAGCTCGGTGATGAACTCTTCGACCAGCTTGTCGTTCATCTGGGCCTGTACGACGGCGCTCAGCGTCTTGTTGAGGATCTCCGAGCAGATCTCGATCATCTTGCCTTCGGCCTCGACCATCGCGTCGGTGCGGATCTGTTCCTTCGCGGCCTGGGCCTTGCGGATGATGTCATCCCCTTCTTCCTTGGCCTTGCGAATGATGTCCTCATGGAGCTGGTTCGCCGCGCGGCGGGCCTCGGCCTTGATCCTCTGCTCCTCGTCCTGAATGACCTGTTTTTGTTCGTCGATCTGCTTCTGCGCCTGCTCAAGCTTACGCGCGAGCAATTTTTCCTTCTCGCGGTTCTTGTTGTCGAGCTTGGTGAGGCGGTTGATCGCGCTGTTGGTGTCTGAAAAGATCAGACGACGCAACAGAGTGATGACCACCCCGAGGATGAGGATCTGGGCGACGACGAATCCGATGATCAGCATGGGATATGGCTCCGTTTAGTAGAGTTTGACCAACTGGAAAAAAACCAACAACGACACAATGATCAGACACTGGTTGAAGATCAGCAGCGTCACCATTCCGATCAGGATGACCGGTCCCGAGGAAGGGTTGCGGGACAGCGCCTTCACCGTTGTGTGACCGACCACCGCCACGACGCCAGAGGGGCCGAGGATCGCCGCCGTCGTGACCAAAAAGAGAATGACGATGTCCATATGTCCGTCCGCTTACGCCGGCTTCGCGTCGCCGGTATCGAACTCTTCCGCGAGGATCAGGCACTTATTGTCGTTGAAGGACACGATGCCCGCCTTGACCGGAATAGCGATCTTGTTATTGATGATGATGTCTCCCGCGCGCAAAAGCCCCAGCGTTTTAGAGTGGAAGCTCATAAGCTCGTACTCCGACTCGTCACCGTCGATCAACACCCGCTCCACCGCGTCCTCGAACAGCACCCGCTTGGGCGTCACGATCATGAGGTCGAACACGGTTACGCGGCCCCTTTCGCGCCGGCCGGCTGCGCCACCGGTTCTTCCGTCTTGATGAAGCGGGCGAGATACCCCG
>CAZHID010000017.1:18418-22509 GCA_964532445.1 uncultured Planctomycetia bacterium
CTGGATATATCGTGCTCTCATTCTCATCGCCTTCATCGGGGGCGTTGCGTGGTTTCATCACGTCCGCACACACCGTCCCACACGTGTCGAGGTGGCCAGTCGCGCCGGCATTCTTCTCGCTGGCAACGGCAGCGAGCCTGCCACGCTTGACCCCCACCTCGCGAGCGGCCAGCCGGAGCATCTGATTTTCCATGCCCTCTTTGATCTTGTCCGTGAGCTTTCGCTCGGCGCGGATCGTCTTGAGCAGTTCGCCCGCGTTCTCGCGCAGATACGCGCTGATGTCGCGCTTGAATTCGCGAACCTGGTCCATCGACAGCGGCATCAGCATCTTGCTGTTGTGCGCGTAATAGATGAAGACCTGCTCTTCGATCGGCACCGGCGTGTCCTTGTCCTGCGTGATCAGCTCAACGAAGATGGCGCCGAATTTGAGCTGGTCCTGGACCGATTTGGAGATATCGCTGGAAAGTTTGGTGCTTTCCACGAGCTCGCGGTACTGAAGGTAGTCCAGACGATAGGTCTTGGTGAGCGACTTCATGATGGACCACTGCACCTTGGTCCCGATGCGCGAGACCGAAAGGCCGAGGTCGAGCGAAGGCTTGAAGCCTTGGGCGTACAGCTTGAGGTCCAGACAGATCTGACCGTCCGTCATCGAAACGAGATTCGTGATGACGTAGCTCGTGATGTCGCCTTCCAGCGTTTCCATGAGCGGCAGGAAGGTCATGGACCCGCCGCCGCGCTTCTCGTCGAGCTGGGCGGCCCGTTCGATCATCTGGGAGTGCAGGTAAAAGATATCGCCAGGATAAGCGTTGCGTCCGGGAGGGCGGCCGAGCAGGAGCGAAAGCTCGCGGTAGGCCCAGGCATGCTTGGAGAAGTCGTCGAACACGACGAACACGTCCTTGCCGCGGTACATGAAGTATTCGCCCAGCGAGCAGGCGACGTAAGGGGCCAGGTACTGCTCGCCCTGCGACGCCGAGGCGCCGGCCGAGAGGATGATGGTGTAGTCCAGGCAGCCGTGACGCTGGAACAGGTTGGTCGCGCGCTTGAGCTGCATCTCGGCCTTCCCGATGTCCACGTAGATGCAGATGACGCCCTTACCCTTCTGGTTCAGGATGGTGTCCGTGCCGATCGTGGTCTTGCCGCTCATCCGGTCGCCGGTGAGAAGTTCGCGCTGGCCGCAGCCGAGCGGGATCATTGAGTCGATGATCTTGACGCCCGTTTCCATGGAGCGTTCAAGCGGTCCGCGCGACATGATCGGCGGGGAGTCGCGGAAGATCGGGTAGTGGTCGTCGGCCTTGATCGGGCCCTTGCCGTCGCGGGGCTCGCCGAGCGAGGTCGAGATACGGCCCAGGAAATTATTGCCGACCGGAGTTGTGAACGGCTCAAGCGTCGTCGCCACCCGGTCGCCCGCGCCGATCGCGGTAAGTTCCTTCAGGATCAGCACCTGCGCGTGCTTTTCGGTAAAACCGATGACCATGCCGCGTGATCCGCCGCCCAGGTCCACGAGCTGGCCGTAGATGCAGTTGGCCAGACCTTCGACCACGATGACGCACTGCTTCTTGCTGATGACGGTGCCGAACTCTTTGTATTTAAAAAATGACATGGTTAAGCCTTATGTGACTCGTATTTTTGGTTGAGCTTGGCCTTGGACTGCCCCCACCAAAGGGCGTAGAACATCAGCCCGAGGACCGTCAAAAAACCGATGAAGCCGTAAATGATCTTCCAGGTGGTCGAAACGTCCGGGGTTGCCGGCTTGATGTAATAAGGGAGGGTCTGCGGGACAGGATGCTCGACCTCCTCGACCAGCTCCTTGAGCTTGTCGACCCCATCCTCGACCGCGTTGAAGCGCGTCAGATTAAGACTGAAATTGGCGATCATGTCCGCCGGATTGTCGTATTTGGCCTGGAGTTCCTTGATCTGCGCCGCGAGCTTTTCGAGCTCGGCGAACACCTTGGCTCCGGTCTCTTCGTATTGGGTTCCGACCAGCCGTTCCTTGTACTTACCGGCGGTCTCGACCAGCTGCTCCAGCTTCTTGATCGGGATCTTCCATGAGTTCTTGAAGGTGATGGTCGCGGAAACGGTCTCAGAGGGTTCAAGCGACATTTCACGATACAGGTAATAAAGCTCTCTTTCCGGATCGAACTTGATCGTGAAGCCCTGCGCGTCCACCACATCTTCGGGCGAGACTCCTCTAGGAAGGTATCGGATCACCTTCTGGTCCACGAGCTTCTCCCCCATGGGGTTCTTGATCTGGATCGCCATCTTGACCGTTTCGGTCACTTCGCTGACTTCCTTGAGCCAGCGGGCGTGCTTCACAAAATCGGACATCACCGTGATCTGACGGCGGATCTGAGTTATTTTTTCGGACGCGATCCGGTGCGCTTCAATGCGCTGAGGGATGTCCATCTCTTCGGATTGGGCTTTTTCGATCCCGGCCAGTTCCTTCTCGATATGGGCGCCCAATGCCTGGCCGGCGGCCTGATCGTCCGTACCCTCGAGGTATTCCACCCGGCTTTTGGTCTGCTTTCTCAAAAAATCAAGGTCGGCTTGGGGGACTTTCCAAATGTCGCGGACAACGACCCGGTAGGTCTTCGCTTCCTGAGGCGCCAGCGCGACCTCACCGTAAAGAAAAAGCGCGGAACGCTTCTCATCGTATCGGATCTGCAGACCCCCTCCGTCCAGAACATCTTCTTTGGAAAGTTCGGGAGGGAGGTAATGAACGATAGGGGTTTGTTGGGGGTCATTCGAGGCATTCTGGGTCTTCAAGTTCATAACGAGGCTCTCGGCGGCCCCGGACGACACCTGAAGAGCGGTCAGAATAAGGAAAAATACGAACGTGGTACGGCCGGCACGGGAAATATGATCCCCCTTGCGGGTGCCGAGGACAGGGTCCGTTGAATTACACGTTTGCTTCATGAAGGCGCCTATGAATGTTCTGAATGAACATCCGGCCGTTTTGAGGGCCGGGTTGAAATAGCACCGCTGGCCGAGCGATCGTGACGTGCCGGTCCGACCGGCACGTCATCATTACTCTCCGGCTTCCCAGGTGGTTTCGACTTGGGCGCCGCCGACCGAAGTTTCGACCAAGTACTTGAGCATTCTCTGGTTTTCCTTGGTGATCTTCTTGATGACATCAACTTCTTTGATCTTTTCCAGATCGCTCAACTGCAGGTCCTGAAGCAGGCCGGTGATCGCCTTGCCTTCGCGAGTGCCCTGATCCGCGATCGCGTTGACGATCATCCGGGTGAGCTCTTCGGGATTGAGACGGTTATCGACGATCTCAGCCGTCTGTGCCGCCATCTGCTCGACGATGGACTTCAGCTCGATGACCGTCTTGTAAACGGACGATGTGACTTTGTCATCCGTTTCGAATTCGGCCTTGTCCACACCCAGCTCGGTGCGGAGCTTCTGGATCTTGTCAAAGGCGTCCTGTGTGAACGTCTTGATGTTGTTCAAGCGGCCGAAGACGGACTTGGTCTGGGTCGTATCAGTGACCCGGCCCAAGCGGCCGAAGAGAGAGTCATTGGTCGGGCTGTCGGTCAACTCGCCCAACTTATCATCGATCGCGTCAATGCTGGTCTGGGTCGCAGTGACGTTCGTGTTGACTGTCCCGATCGTGCTATCCAGGTCGCCCAAGCCTTCCCAGTTGACACCGGCTGCCGTCTGACGCGCCATATCGTCCCAGTTAACGCCGGCAACGCTGAGACCGTTCAAGTTGGTGAAGTTAATGCCGTTACCTGTCATATAGGAGAAGTCAGCCCAGTTGATCGCGGCGTCGGTCATGACCTGGAGGTCGGCATAATTGATGCTGGTGTCGGAAACGACTTGAAGGTCCGAATAATTGATGCTGGCGTCGGAGAAGACCTGAACATCGGACCAGTTGATGCTGGCGTCGGTCATGAACTGCAGGTCAGCGAAGTTGATGCTTGAATCGGTCAGGACCTGGAGGTCCTGGTAGTTGATGCTGGCGTCGGTCATGAACTGCAGATCGGACCAGTTGATGCTGGCGTCTGTGATCTGCTGAAGGTCGGCGAAGTTGATGCTCGAATCCGTGAGGACCTGGAGATCCTGGTAGTTGATGCTGGCGTCGGACA
>CAZHID010000018.1:0-1137 GCA_964532445.1 uncultured Planctomycetia bacterium
ATCGCGGTTTTTCTCATCACGGCGCTCACCGTGATCCTCATCGTTTCAACGGCGATGGAGTCCGCCCATGGCACCCCGTTCGTCCAGAACGCTTTTTACCAGGCGAAGTGGTTCGACCTGTTCCTGGGCCTGATCTGGGTGAACATCTTTTGCGCGACGCTCTCGCGCTGGCCGTTCAAGAAGCGCCATATCGGCTTCATCATCACCCACATCGGCATCCTGACGCTCCTCATCGGCACGCTCGTCACCCGGCTCACGGGCGCCGAGGGTCAGATGACCCTGCTCGAGGGCGAACAATGGGACCGCATCCAGCAGACCGGTTCCGACCTGCTTGCCGCACCGCAACAAGGGCCGGCGTACCAGTTCCGGCTGCCCGACGGCAGCGCCGGCCGGCCGCACCGGCTCAAGGTCCCTGATTCGGAGCTGGAGCTTTATTTCCATGAGCGCTCGTCGAGCGTCGGAACCCGGCTGGTCGTGAAGAACCGGAGTGAGTTCTACAACCCGGCCGTCCAATTCACCCTTTCGAGCGAGCGCGCCGGCGTGCGCCAGCAGCTCTGGCTCATCGCGCGCGACGCGGAGAACGCTTTTTCGGACGAGACGGAGCTCGGTCCCGCCCGGTTCCGGCTTGAGGACGCGGAAGAAGCGGCGTGGGCCAAGGAGAACGCCGCCAAGCGCCCCGAAGACAAGCCCGCGCGCCTCGTCATCTCAGACAAGTCAGGGCGTCCCATCGGCTCGATCGACCTGCCCGCCGGACCGGACACGAAGCACGAGATCGGCAAGGGTTTCACGGTCACCGGCCTCCGCTACCTCCCCTATGCCCGCGTATCCGATAACCGCCTCATCAACGACACCGGCAAGTCCGGCGAGAAAAAATGGAACCCGGCCGTTGAGTTCACCGTCCGCGACGCTGACGGCGCCGAGGAAAAACACACCCGGTTCGCGATGTTCCCTGAATTTGATTCGCTCCACGGCAAGGACACGCCGAACGTGTTCGACCTCAAGGTGGAGCTCCGGGCTTCGGTCCCGGACGAGCTCAAGGGCGATGACGTTAAGGGGCCCGAGCTCGTGTTCGAAGCGCGTGAGAACGGCGAGTGGACCTGGCGGTCGAGCCGGAGCGACGGGACGACCCGGACCGGC
>CAZHID010000018.1:1147-4659 GCA_964532445.1 uncultured Planctomycetia bacterium
CGCGCGCGGCGAATTCGAGACGGGCTGGATGGACATGAAGGTCCGCGTCGACCGGATCGTGCCCAAGGCGGAATTGTCCCGCTCGATCGGCCCGCTGCCCGAAGGCGCGGAGAACGCCGAATCCGGAGCGCGCGTGTCGTACACCGGCGCGGACGGCAAGAAGCGCGAGGATTGGACTCTGATGTCCCGGCCGCTCGAGATCGAAACGCCCGCGGGCCGCTGGACACTGAGCCTCACCGACCGCTCGCTCAAGCTCCCCTTCACGCTCCAGCTCAAGGACTTCCGCAAGGTCGATTACCCGGGCACGTCCAACCCCGCCTCATTCGAAAGCGACGTCACGCTCTTTGACGGGGCCAAGGACATCAGGATCGAGCGGACGATCAAGATGAACGAACCGCTCGACTACGCCGGATGGCGCGTCTTCCAATCCTCCTATATCCAGGACCCTCAATTCGGCGAAGCGTCCGTCTTCACGATCGCCAAGAACCCCGGCATCGGGGCGACCTACACGGGCGCGATCATCCTGCTCCTCGGCGTCATCACCCTCTTCTACATCAAACCCTTCGGGAGCGGCCAACATGTCCACTAGCCACTTTTTTAAGAAAAAGACTCCCCTCCTGCCGCTGCTGATCCTGGCGGGCCTGCTTTTTTCAGATCACGCACTGGCGGCGGACATGCCGGCGGGAGCCGAGAAGATCTTGATCCAGCACAATGGACGGGTCAAGACGTTCGAGGCGTTCTCGCGGCAGACTTTGCGGCTCGTCGCCGGGAAAGAGTCGTGGAAAAAGCGTCCGGCGGCGGAAGTCCTCTGGGAAGCCATGGTCGATCGTGAAAAGGCCGGTAAGCTCGAGTGGATCCGGCTCGACCTGCCGGAACTCAAGGCGCGCATCGGTGCGGCCGGCGGTCAGGAGCGGCACTACTACACGCTCAACGAGCTCGCGCACGCTTTTCCTGAAGTGATGCGCCTGGCCCAGAGTGCCAAGACCAAACGTGACCAGGACGAGCGGCCTTCCGCGGTTGAACAAAAGGCCGAACAGCTCCTCAATCGGATGCACACCGTGAACATGATGGTGACGGGCGAGCTCTTCACGGTCGTTCCTCCGTCGCCTAAGGATACGTCGGGTGCCTGGCACTCCGGCTACGGCGACGACCACGACGGCTCCGAGAAAAGCCCCGCCGGTCACGGGGCATTCAAGACGCTTCTGAAGAACTGCGCCGCGCCGGATGCCGGAGCCGCCTGCGCCGAAGGGATCGGCGAGTGGAACGCCTCGGTTCGCGCCGCGTCCCCCGAAGCGGCCAAGGCCAAGGTCAGTCTCGAGATCTTTTACCTGCACTTCCATCCGTTCCAATGGGCCTGGATGCTTTATCTCGCGGGATTCCTCATGCTCGCGTACGCCTCCCGGGTCCGGCTCAAAGGCATCGGGATCGCGCTCGTCGCGGCGGGCTGGCTTTTCCACTCGTTGGGACTGGTCCTGCGGGTCATCGTGCTCGACCGGCCGCCGGTCTCGAACATGTACGAATCCATGATCTTCATGAACTGGGCGCTCATGCTCTTCGCGTTCGGCTTCGCGGCGATCCGCCGCGTCACCGCTCCCCTCGCCGCGGGCGCCCTGGTGAGCGCGCTGATCGAGATCTATGCCAACCTGCTGCCGATCGATCCCTCGATGGACGTGCTCGTGCCGGTGCTGCGCTCCAACTACTGGCTCACCGTCCACGTGCTCACGGTGGTCTCGAGCTACGGCGCGTTCGGCCTGGCGTTGGCGCTTGGCCATCGGCACCTGATCTTCGAGCGGCTCCTCAAACGCTGGTCGCCGGCGGAATCGGACGCTTCGGCGCGGCTCATTTTGAGGGTGATCGAATTCGGCGTGATCCTGATCGGGACGGGAACGGTGCTTGGCGGGGTCTGGGCCAACGAGTCATGGGGACGCTTCTGGGGTTGGGATCCCAAGGAAACGTGGGCGCTCATCACGCTCCTCGGCTACCTGGCGCTCATCCACTTGCGCTACTTCAAGAAGATCGGGCCGTTCGGCCTGGCCATCGGCACGGTCGTGGGCTTCCAGCTCGTGCTTTTTACCTGGTACGGCGTCAACTTCGTCCTCGGCCGAGGCCTGCACAGCTACGGTTCCGGCTCCGGCGGCATGAACTGGATCCTCTACTACCTCGCCGCGCAGACGGCCTTCCTCGCCGTCGTATTTCTCAGGAAAAAATAGGCCTTCCGGCCGCTGCGGACTAGGCCATCACGGCCAATTCACGGCGGGTGCGGTTCAGCTCGGCCAGGCGCGCTCCGACCCGGAGCGGATGATACGGCAGCGCCTGTTTGAGCGTCAAAAAGCGCCCGTTCGTTCCGCGCACTGAATTCAGGTAACCATTCGCCGAATCAAAAGCCGCTTCGGGGCCATAAAGCCCGGACACGGACATTTCGAACAGTCCCGGATCGAACGACTCCGAGTTCAAAAAGGTGTCCCGCGTCCCGCGCCCGCTCTGCGCCTGCGCTGTCGGCGCCGCGCCTGCCACTGCGAGGAAGGAAGCGTGCCTGGCCCGGCCGATCGGCAGAAGCCCGTTTTCTGGCGCTGGCAGGAGCACGTTCACCCACCCGGTATGATGACCGCCTTCCTTCGCGTACCAAAGCGACGGGACCGCGTCGGGATGTTCCGCCAATTCCGCTTCGTCCAGCGTCCCCGCGAACACCCTCTCGAACCCCGGCATCTGAAGCGCCCTCGTGATCGTGCCGGCTTCGCGCTCGGTCAGACCCGCCGGGTCCAGGTAGTACCGGTCTTCGGAAAATGGTTTTTGCGCGTTCAGCCACTTCAACGATGATAACAGGACCTGGAGTTCGGACTCCCGCGTCCTCTCATCACCGGACAATAATTCAGCGGTCCGGACCTGGGTCCACGTCGCAAACGCGCCTCCCCGGCGCTCCATGCCGGCGGCGGCGTCGCTTGACGCCCGGAGAAGGTCCTGCTCGAACGCTTCCACGGAATCCGCCAAACGACGGACACCGCCGGAACTCCGATCGGCCTGGCGGCTGGCTGTGAGGATGTCGACATCGTTCCTCCACTCAGCGAGGACCGCGTCACCGATCATGAGCCGGACCCCTCCGAGGGAGCGGTCGACCCCCAACACGGCGAAACCGCGGTCCAATCCCATCGCGATCCGTCTGCGCGTCTCCGCGGCCGGCCAACTGCGCTGGGCCGCCAGGATCCTGGCGGCGGCGGCACGCAGCAGGTCTTTTTCGCCGGTATCCAGATCGATCATGAATCTTTCATCGGACCGCGAGCCGCCGGTCAATGCCTTGAGCAAATCGGGCAGACCGGGTGCGTCCCACCTTCCTTTAACAAGGTTCCTGCCCGCGGCGCGCCGGACATTGTCCGCCAAGGGTCCGTCAGCGCGGATCACGAGCGCCTGCGACCAGGATCCCCACGTGAGAACGATGCAGCGGGCCGACAGTTCCGGATACGCTTCCATCACGCCCTCAAGATGCGGCACCACCGAGGTCTCGCTTTCGTAATGGA
>CAZHID010000018.1:4669-6007 GCA_964532445.1 uncultured Planctomycetia bacterium
ACCGTCGGACTTGAGCATTCCGAGCAATTTGACCAATGCCAGCGCGCCGATCCCGTAGTCCAAGAGACCCTCGACCAGCGCCGTGTAAAAAAATGACCCCGTGTTGTCATGGATCAGATCGTAACGCCTGCCGGCCGTCAGGTCTCCGGCAAGCAGTGGTCCGACGTACTGGTGTGCGATATAGGGTTCGTCGAGCACTTCGAATGCCTGGTCCAGATCCCGGGTCTTCGATGACTTCATCCTGAACCGGGGTGCTAATGCGGTCAGTCCCCACGCATCGATTGTGATCGGCTGCCGGCTCGCTTCGGCCTGACGATGGATGTCCGATACGGTCCTTCCGGCACCCGGGCCCAGCTCCAGGACCGCAGGATCGTCCGAACCATTGAACAACAGCCAACCCAACAACAATTCTCCGGCAAAGCTCAAGGCCCGCGTGTTGCTCGACTTAAGGCCTGAACCGATCCCAAAAGGATCTGGAAGCTGGACCGCCGATCGGACGATCGACCCTTCCCGCTCGGCCCGGGCAACATCCTCTGCGTAGGCGGTCATAATGGACGCGCTGTCCGCCATCCGCGCGCCTGAACGCTTTTTCCGGGTTTTCTTTGCGGGTGCGGCAACCTTCGGGTCTGGAGCGGGGTCTTGAGAGGCTTTTTGGGCGGCCCGCTCGGCTCCCCATCGCGCCCATGCGGCCTCCCACTCACGTTCCTGCTTGGGAGTGAGCCAATATCCTTCCTCATCGGCCATCCGCGCGCCATCAGATCCCGCAGCCGCGGGCCGGTCCAGGTCAGCGAACGCGTAAGCGTAGATCTCCGGGAGCTGCGGGTCGAACGGCGCGTAACCGTCGCGGATGATCGCGTCGGCAAAGTGGGTCCCGAGCTCTTTTTCCTTTTCCGCGAAGCGCCGTCCCACGGATGAAAGATGCGGCAGCCGATCCGAGAAAAATTGATTGAGAGTGGGGTCCACCCAGAAGCGCGTTCCGGAACCCTTCACGCCGGCGACCAGGTAAGCGTGACGAAGAAGAGGGTCCGTGCCGATAAGTCCGTCCGTATCGCGTGCCTCGTGCTCGACGCCCTCGAGATGGGAAAGACCGCGAACGATGCCCTGAACGGCCAAGTCACACTTGCCCGCACAATCGTAAGGGGCCAAGACCCCCTCGGGCAGCCCCAACTTCTCGATGTCCTCGGGCCGGCGCACTTGAAGGATCCCCTGGCGTGCCTCCGCGACCAGATTCCCGATCACGCGGACGAGCTCGGTCTCCGTTGGAGCTTTATTCGACATCATCAGCTTGCCGAGGGTCCGGTCACTCTTGCTCTTCTGATCGATGGGAGCGAACGGACC
>CAZHID010000018.1:6017-9189 GCA_964532445.1 uncultured Planctomycetia bacterium
GTACTCTCCCTGTGAGCCGGCGTTGGGCTGCACGCTGACTGCGGCGAACCCCGTGATCTCGGCGAGCCAGCCTTCCAGCTGATGAATCAGCCCCAGGTACCCTTTGGCTTGATCGATCGGAGCGAACGGACCCGGGTCCCGGGACCCGCTCATCCGCGCGCCGATACTAGGGACCAGGCGAAGTTTGTCAGGGTATTTGGACGCGAGGTACATGCGCAGCTTCAGGGCTTTTTGCTCATGATCCGCCTCCGCGGAATGGTCCCGATAGAAAGTTTCGAGAACTCCCAGCAATTCTTCGTCAGGGTCCAGTCCGTTTTCCACGATCTGATCGGTCCATTTGGGGACGAGACTCATAAGGTCGGGCTGGCTCCTCGGACCCGCGCTCAATCGGCCGCGCCTGGCCCACACATCGGACAGGGTTCCTTCCACACTTTCCACGAGAACCGGGTCCTCTTCGCCGGGAACGAATTGCAGCGCAAGCTTATTCACCGACAGGGTCGATTGTTTGACCAAACTCCGATGATCCGATCCGTAAGTGACGTGGGTCGCGTAAGCCCCTCTAGGCAGATCCCTGAATTGAGTGGTCGCGGTCCATGGGTCCTGATAGACCTTGTTCTTCTCCATCATCTCCGCCCAGGCCAAGTCGTCATAGGCAGTGATATCAAAATCCCGGATCGGCGATCCCATCACCAGACCCCTCACCGCTCCGCCGAAGACAAAGAACCGGCTTCGGTAGGGCTCCCGGGAGAGGAATTCAAGCATCGCTTTGGCTTTGGGGTCTGAAATAGTGGACAAGCGCAGATAATGCTTTCCGTCCTTCTCGTACACCTCGTTCACCGTCAACCTCGCGCCGGACCCGGACGCGAGGCCGGTCCCGGACGGATCGAGCGGGCCCACCGGACCCTTTGCCCGATCCTTCAAACCCCGCTGATACTCGGCCATGAAGTCCGCGCGGGCGCTCGCGAGGTCCGGGTATTCGCCGCGCGCGACCATTCCCGCTCCGAACATGTGCTCGAAGATATCCAGGAAGATCTCCTGCTCGGCGGCGATCCGGTCACGGTTGGATCCGTCGGCCGGCCCCGCCATCCCCAGATCGATGAACGTGACGCGTTCCTGCCCCGGCATCCCATCAACGAACACGTGCGCCCGTTTTAACGCCATATTTGGACCACCCCGGCGGCCGCCGGACCTCACGAACAAGTCTTTATGGAACACGTGTTGATGCAAGCGGCCCAACATAACGGCCGCCTGCCTCCAAAGGACCCGCGTGATCACCGTGTCATGCTGCAGCTCCTCGCCCGGCGCCAACTGCTGGATCTCGACGTGGTGGACGTTGTTCTGAGAAGCCCACTCGCTGGCCGGGTCCCGAATGACGATCGTCCCGATGACGGGCGCGTCGGGACCGAACTGTCTCACGATCTCCTGATGATGCTCCGCCTCCTCGAGGATCTCTTGCCGCGCTTCGTCCTCATTCCTGACGGACGTGTAGTATTTAATGAAGAACGTCCTGGGATCCGCTTCCCCGTTCCTTCGCACCTTCAGCGATGCGACATGACGGATCCCCCGGACGTTGCTTTGACGCCCATGCGGCGTGACGGTCAGCTCATCGATGTCCCCGTGCCTGATGCTGTCATCACCGAACATGAACCTGAGGACCTCGTCCGAGGATCCTCCAAAATAGTGGAGCAGTTTTTCCCGGGCGTCGGAACCCGTAAAGACCTCGCCGACAAAATCCGGTCTGTGCGACATCCTCGCCGCTGAGGACCCGGCCTTGATGACTTTGAACCCCGACTGCGCGGAGTATAGGCCCAACGCTTGCACCCTGGAGTCGTCAGTGAGCTCCAGCACCCCCAACAGCGGATCGCCGACGGGCGTCATGCCGGCCGGCGCGAAGATGGGGCGAGCTTTGGTGGGATACGCCGGCACGGGATCGATCAGGTAACGCGTGCCGGGCGACCGTTTCGAGGCAGACCTCCCGAAGCGGCGCATGATGTTCTTGAGCGCCAAAGTGAGTGAGATCAATTGGGTGAACCCGTACCGCTCCGGATCATGCACGGAAACGGTCCAAGCCCGGAACCTCTCCTCAAATTTTCCGGCCGTGGGCAGCACGAACTCCTTCATGGCTTCCGCGGTGGTGTTCTCATAGAACACGTTACGGGTCAAAAAGTAGTCGACGCCGGGCTTCACGACAAGGCTCAGGCGTTCCGAGAGCGTCTCCATCGCGTCCGAATCCAAAAGATCGGCGCTGTGATAATGCATCCGGACCGGACCGGCAAAGGGACCGAACTTTGCGCGCGCCCGGCGGACGACCTCGGGGTCGATGTCCAACAGGATCAGGTTGATGTCCCATCCGCTGCTGGCCGTCCGCGAGGCCTCGAATGCTTCCCCGACAAGGTCGATCAGGTCTGAAGTTTCGTTCTGCAGATCCCCCAGCCCCGCCTGGGCCAGGACCAGCCTGCGGTCGCCGGAAGCCTCGCGCTGACGGATCAACCGGGCCATATCCTCTCTCAGCAGATCGCCTTGAGCGGTGATATGCGACGCGGCCGGACGCTTTTCCAGACCCGGTCCCATCGGCCTGCGCCCAAAGCCGAAGCTCGCCTGCCCCGGCCCATAGAACGGAAGCGCTGTCAGCCGGTCGATATCGGCGCCCATCCTCTTCAAGTCTTTTTGGATCGGGCCATCGGCCAGGATCGACCGTTTCAACCGCTCGGCCCGCTCCTTGATCGAATGCGCGGGATCGGCCATCCTTGCGCCTTCCGTCCGGCGAGCCGTCGGCATCAAGGAAGCGAACCCGGCCGACATTCCCTCGTAGTACGCTTTGAGCGGCGCCGAGCGGACCTGTTCCGACCAGGCGTCCGCCTCCTCCAACTTTTTCGTCAGCTCTTGCAAGCTCAACCAAGAGCCCTCGGCCAAAGCATCACGATATCCATCGGCCGCCTCCTGATCATGCGCCATCCGGGAACCGGACCCGGCCGGCGGAACAGCCGCGGCCTCATCATCGAACAGATCCGGCCGTTCACGGGACGTCAGAAGTTTGTCGCGGACCAGGCGTTCAAAAAAGCCGGTCTTATCTCCCGCCCACTTCTCAAGCGCGGACCAGGAGCCGCCGGCACGCAGACCGACCAGCACGTCGTACTCGCCTTTGCGCAAGCCGCGGATGATCTGCATGCGC
>CAZHID010000018.1:9241-13066 GCA_964532445.1 uncultured Planctomycetia bacterium
GGTCCGCAAAAACTTCTGCCGGCGGACCATCGGGACGGTCAAAAAGCCTGAGCACCTCCGCCGCGATGCCCGATTCATCGCCGATCGCCATGACGACCGCCTCCGCGTCCCTGGTCAGCCACCGCATCGCCGCGCGGAAGCGCCCGCCCTCCGGCCTCAGCTCCGGATGGGTGTAGGCCTTCACCGCGATCAGGACGCGGTTGGCGGGATCGTAACGGCCGCTCACGAACGTCGCCTTTTCTTCCGGCTGGCGGCGCAGCTCGAACCCGATCCTGTCCCCGGTCCGCTCCGGACCCCAATGTTTCAGAACGTAGTCATCCGCTTGAGCCGGACGGTCACGGCGGGGATCGGCCGGGATCTCCAATATCACGGGTATCGAGCGGCTGTCCGCTCGACCTACTTCTTCCAATGCTTCCGCCAAACGGTCCGATGATGGATGCACGGGGGCCGGGACCGAGCCTGATAAACGTGCCGCGGACAGAACGGGCGCACGCACAACGGCCGCGACACGATCCTCAGGGTCCGCGAGCCTGGACTCCGGACACAGGACCAGGTCGATCATTTTCCTGATCCAACCGTCCGGATGGCCGGACTGGGAAAGATCGATGTCCCGGGTCCCCAGATACAGGAGCCGGTAGGCCTCGAGCAGGGTCAGCGGCTGATCGGACGCGAACACTTTTTTCATCCCGCCCTTTTCGATCAATAACCTTTGTAAAAATGCGTCCCGCGCCGGCGACCAGTTCTCCGCTTCTCCGCGGATCCCGAGCTTGGCCTCCAACGTCGACAAGGCCTGACTGGCGGCGGGACCCCCACGGAGCGCGGTCAACTGCAATAGATAGACGGTCCACAGCATCGCCATGCGCTTGTACCTGCGCGCGCGGCCGCGGTCCAGGAACGGAATATTTTCGTCATCATCATCCGGTCCGATCGGAAGCTCCCACTTGGGATCGTCCTCGAACCCGGGGACGACGAGCAGAGGGTCCGAGAAATGCCACTGCCAATCGCGGATGAACGCGTCGGTCGCGAACTCGTCCCAATGATCCGACACGGTCTCCGCTGCGCTGCGGACCAGGTCCCATCGGTTCTGAGGGTCCGTCAGGGCCTGAAGCGCGACCCGGGTCCGGACGCCCGCCAAAGCATCTTCCGAAAAAACACGATGGAACGCCGCCATCCGCCGGGAGGACTCCCGACTGAACATCCCCTGACGAATATCCTCCGGGACCGGCGAGACCGCCGCGGGCGCTCCCGCTTCCGACCTGACCACCTCGATCAGGGGCCCATGCTCATCATGGTAAGTCTCGTAGAAGATCCCCTCCGACCCCAATTTCTCCCGGATCATCCGGTCGACGGCGGAACCCTCCTGCCAATAATCGGACGCGTCGATCCAAAGCCTCCCGCCCGGTCGGAGCGACCGGATCAGCCGCGATATGAACTCGGCGCGCCCATCCTCGAGCAACGACTTGGTCGCGTACATCAGCGAAAAGACCGCGACCACCATATCGTTCCTGCCCTCGCCGTAATCCTCGATCTCTTCGGCGGCCGCGTGGACCCCCGAAACAGCGATCGGGTCCCCATGCGCCCGGTATCGCCTGAGCTCTCTCCAGGCGTTCACCATCGTCAAAGGCGGAGCGGCTTCGATCACGGGTCCGGCGGACCTGAACGGCGGTGATCTGCGGTCAGCCCATCCCTGATAGAACTGCAAAGACCTGTAATTCTCAGGCTCGAACGCCGGCTGCAGCGCCGTGTCCAATACCTGAAGGTTGGGGTCCAGGACGGTGAACTCCGCGTCCGGACCGGCGGCGATGATCAGCTCCTCGGTCAGCGGAGAGTACCGACGGCCGGCGCTTCGGGCCGGATCCGGCAGCGTGCCCGGCCCTATCAGAAGGACTTTGGGCGGTCTGCCGGACATACGCCGGACGCGTGCGGATTCCGCCAAAGCCCTGAGCAAAAGCCTCGGATGCCGGAACGCGCGCGTGATATTCCCGCCAACACGCGCATAAGCGAGAAGCGGCCGCTGGTTCCGCTCTTTCAGGAACTGCGCGTACCCTTCGGCTGTGTCGATCGAAAAGTCGGACGAACCGGCGGACATCCGCGCGCCCGCTCCTGAGGCGGACCGATCGAGCAGCCGAGCAACGACCGACGCGGAGACCGACTCCGCGAAAGCCACGAGTGAAGGCGCGGAGATCGGACCGTTGGGGTATCCGAGATCGGGGCCGTCCTCCCATTGCGGGTACCGGAACGCGTGGTGGATCTCCCGCGCGGCGGACGCGAGCGGGATCGGCATTTGAGCTTTCCAATCGGCGTCCTCCGCGCCATAAGCCCTCACCATCCGGTCGCCGATCCGGGTCAACAGCTTGCGGACCTCGCCAGGCTTCATCCACCCGTTCTTTTCGAGCACTCCCGATCCGACCAGCGCCAATTGGAACGCCTGGTCCCGGATCGTTCTCGCGAGTGCTTCGGCCGGCGGACCCTCGCCCCGCCAAAGGGCAAGATGCTCACGTCCGAAGTCCGTGATCTGCCCGCCCCTGCGCAGGTTCGCGTAACGCAGTCCTTCGCGGTAGTTATCGACGGTGCCGACCGGACGCATACTGAGGTTCATCGGACGGGCGTTCAACGCATGATAAAAGGTCGTCAGACCGGAATGCCCCACCCCGCGGCGCGCCAAATGACCCAGACGGTCGGCCGCGGACCCGATCCACTCGTTGAGTTCAGCGGGACTCGAGGGCCTCCAGCTATCAGGGTAGGAAAAATAAGACGCGGCATCCGCGACCTTGTAAACGATCGCGGGCACCTTGGACCAGGGCGACATCAATACGTTCTTCAGATCTTCGGGCGGGTCCATCCGCCGTGTGTCGACCGTCACGAGCCGGGCGTGCGGGTCGATCATCCGGCGCAGGATCGACAAGTGTCTCTGAATGTCTGAGCATCTTATACACGGTCGCCGAACCATCGGGACCCGTGACCGCGTAGGACCTCCCGTGCCAGCGCCCCCGTGCAGAAGGGATCTCCGAGGGCATCTCCCGATCTTGAGGCTCATGACGGACCGTCATCGGGTCGATCAACCACCCTCGGACGGGCCTGTACCCCCAGGAATTCAAACGGTTCAAATACCTTTCATGGGAAAAACTGTGCCAGAACGCGAGCTGCTCATGGCGCTCTTCAAGATTTGATAAGGACCGGTTGAGCAGCGCCCACGAGCGGCCGTCCAGACCCGGACCCGGATGCCGGGCCGCCTGGAGCAGCAGCGATATGAAATTACCGGTTGATTTCCCTTTCGCAAAACTGCCCCTGTTTCGATCCAACAGTTCGATCGCGTCCCCCGAACTGATGCCGCGGCCGCTCAGGACGATCAAGGCGTCCGCCACATTCCCGAGGTCACGGCTGCTGTGGATCGGAAGTTCGAGGAACCGCTCCTTGAGGAACTCCTTGACCTCAGGCTCATCCGCCCAATTTTCCAGAGCGGCGAATTCCGAGAACAGGCTGGGTCCGCCCGATCGGCCGACCACACCCCGGTCCAGCAGCCAGCGCCTCATTTCGGGCCGATGAAGCCGGGCGAGCAGCAGAGGCTCAAAGGAATGGTTCGAAAATCGATGTCTGATGATATGCTTGCGCCACTGCTTCGGATCTCCAAGCCCGCTAAGGATCGCTCGGTTGATCACAGGGTCATCGGGAACGCTGTTGAGCGCCCGGACCGCGGCGGCGGCGACTTCCAGGTCGTCCGAATCCAGGAGCCGGAACAGCGTCTGATGATGACGCGCGGGATCCGCCGCGAGCGCCAAGGCAAGCGCGCGGGAGGACTTTTCCTCGAACCGTTTGTAATGTCCC
>CAZHID010000018.1:13076-14407 GCA_964532445.1 uncultured Planctomycetia bacterium
TAGACGGTGCTGACGGCGGGGCCGAACTGTAGCGCAAGGCGGCGCAGGGCCTCGCAGCCCGCCTTGTGCTCGAAGCGGGCGCCGACCTCCGGGTCGCCGGCATAAGGGGTCAGGGCTTCCACGATAGCCGCCCTCAGCCGCTCGCGAGCGGACGCGCTCCGGACCTTGGAGGACCGGTTCAGCAGATCGAGCAGTGTCCGGCGGTGTCCCGGAAGATCGGCGTGCTGAAAGATCGCGGAAGCACGGTCCAACATAAGGCTTTCGTTGTCACCGGCGGCCAGAACAAGTTCCGCGATGCCGCGCGCCGCTGCGTCTTCATGGGCTCTGGGGACCAGCACCTCGAACCGGTCGGGTCCGGGTCCGGGATCGGAAGCTGAGGACGGTTCAGGATCAGCGGCCGGGAGAGAGGCGTCCGGTCCGGCAGCCTTGCGCATCGATCTCCACTTGAGCAGCCGAAGGATCTGCGCCGCATGAGGACCCGACCGATCCCCGGCGTGCGCTTCCACAAGATCCAGAAGCGTATCCATCGCCTGCCGCTCTCCCTCCAGACCGTGCTCCAAGGCCGCGAACAACTCATCGTCCAGCTCCGGAAAAAGGACCGTGACCGCCGTCCAGGGGTCGCTATGGATGATGGGGGCGATTTTTTTAGCCGCGGAACCCGGGTCGGCGCCCAGAACACGCGCGGCCTCTTCCGCGAGGCCGTCATAATTTTTCATCAGATCCGCGAACGCCAAGGCCACGCCGGGCTCGCCCCCGAACTCCAAGGCCGCTTTGACGATCCCGGCCCGGACGGTGTGGTCGTAATTCTGCCCGGTCATCAGACGCATCAGCTGCTTGATGGCGTAGGGCCGATCGGACGCGGGAACACGGTGCAAGTGCTCCAGGATCGCGCGGCGGGCCTCAGAGTCCATATTGTCCTGACCCAGCATCCGGATGAGCGTCCGTGCGATGGATGAACGGCCGATCTCAGGCGCGATAAGGACCGTGATATTGGACCTCAGCGGGGCGAAGGATTTTTTAGAAAAGATGCTCAGAAGAATGTCCGTGAATTCCGCCGCGTACGGCCTGAGGGCGGCCGTCAGGCTCGCGTTCAGGTCAGGCGATTCAGAGGTCATTCGAACGAGCGCCGGGAGCGTCAGGATACGCCGGATGCGCGTCCGGACACGCGGGTCGCCGATGGACATGAGCAGGCTGTCCAAGGCTTCGATCCTCAGCCAGATATCTTCCTTGGGATCCTTGATGATCCGCTCAAGCTCAGCGGCTTCAAGCGGACGTGCCGGGACCGCGAGTTCCACGGCCCTTTGCCTCTATTCATCGTTGCTGTCGCGCAG
>CAZHID010000018.1:14417-21175 GCA_964532445.1 uncultured Planctomycetia bacterium
GCGCCAGACCGGCGCCCCGGTCCAATCCGCGATGACCCTCAAAGGCAAACGCCCCCTGCGCTCGGACTCTCTCCGCAATTCCTGCGCACGGGCGCGGATGGCGTCCGAGATCCGCTCATCCGTCCAGGGAGCCGGTTTGCTATTCGGATCGAACGCCCAGAATCCAGACCCGTCACTTTCATTGTCCGAAGCGTCAGAAGGACCCGGAGCCTGGATGCGGGAACGGATGCGGTGACGTGCCGTCGTCGCGGCGTCCGCCATACGCGCGGCGGAAGGCTCCAGCTCAACGCTCGCAGACCAGGAAACGGCGCTCATATGAGACGGCACCTGATGCGGACTAAGGGTGCTGCCGGGATGCAGCACAAAACCAGCCTCTTCGAACATCACGCGCTTATCCGGGTAGACCTCATTGACCAGGATCTGATCCGGCTTCCACCCCAACAACCGGCCGCTGCGGTTCGCTTCGACAAAACGCCGCAATATATCGATCTCGATCCGTTCTTTCCGCCGCAGCTCAGCCGCTCCTAAATGACGTTCGCGGATCCTCAATCCGCCGTGAGCGATCCAGATGGTCTTGGAAAGAGGCTCAGCGATGAAAATAAAAATCAGCTTGTCCTTCCCGTTGACCGCTGCCATCTCGTACACACCGGTGTCGACGCCTCCGGCGAGATCGCTCCTGACCACACCGTCCGGCCCTTTGAGCCATTCCAGGGCTTCTTCTCCGATGACCTCACGCATCACCGGCAGAAGGTCCGGGTCGCCCCACCGCTCGACCGATATCCCAAAATTCTGTTCCGCAGTTTGCGCGATGGAGGCTTCCGGGTCGATATTCACGTCCACGGGGGCGTTAGACGGGGACAAGGACGTCATTCGGCGGGTCCAAGCGACCTGGACCGGGGCCGGCGAAGCCATCCGCGCACCTTCTCTACCATCGGGAGCGGACGGCTCTACGACCTTGTAGAGGTTCGCACTGATAACTTCAAAAAGAACAGGTCCGCCTGAACGTCCATCGCCAAGCCATCCGGTCCCCATAAAACCTTGCAGATCGATGGAGAACGGCGGTGGGTAGTGGCCAGCGAACACAAGCCCTTCCGGCGCCAACCAGCCGTGGATCCGTTTCCAAAAATCCAGATCAGTTCCCAGCTCATTGTTCCATCCCATGACCGTGGCAAACACCATGCTCACGTCCTTGATCCCAAGGTTGGATGGAGAGAAAGACCGGGCATCATGGGACGAGAAAGTGATCTTCTGGATCCGTCCTGATGCATAGCGAAGCTCATACGTGATGTGTCCGCCGTCCTTCCGGGGTCTGCGCTCGATAACCCTGATCCCGGAGCCCCTGAAGATCTCATAACGCTCGAGGAACTTTAAAAAAAGCTCCGAGCTATTACCGCCCTCTGTAAGATGGGGATAAAAAACCTCATTCCCCCGGATCCGAAAATCAGAATCATTGAATATGAGGTGATCGGACCTGAACTTAAAAATACTTCCAGGAACTCCGCTGAAGTTAAAATCCTCAAAAAACCCCGCTCCTAGTGATTCGCCGATGGCCGGGAAAAGAACCGGTCCTTCCAGATCGATGAACTCCGAAGGCTCTGCGACACGGACCGCATCCGCGCTGACGTTGACCGGGCGCCACCTGGACCCCGGCCGGATCCACATCCGAACCCACGCGCCGACAGTGCCCACGATCTCCTTAAGCGCTCCAAAGACTGAAAGACGCGCGGCCGCTTTGACGCGAAATGCGTTGGTCACGGCCGAAGGAGCAGAGGCATCAAGATCCAATCCCAATCTGCGGATGGTCTCGATCGCGGCGGGATCCCCCATTCGAACGGCGGCGGCGAGCGGCCGCCCGGTCAGGTTCCCCGGCACGGCACGTGCGGCCGCAGCAAAAGAAACCGGCTCAGCTGAGGGTCTCGTCGCATCAGGAGCGGCGACCGGTTGAGCAAGCAGGATCCGCTCGTAAAGACCTTGGTCGGTCGGATGGGCCGCCGCCGGCACGATCGAGATGTACGAGATCCCTCGCGTGCGAAGTTCACGCTCCAAGCCGGGCGCGTGATAACCCCCCGCGACCAACACGGCGCGCGTCTCGCCGGCCGCGTCCATCCGGGCGGTCAGGTTGCGAACCATCGCCGCATCACGGTGGGTCGACAGCTCATAGAAGTCGCGCGCGGTCTTTTCGACGGCGGCGTACGCGTCGTCCAGGAAGACCGCCTGATCGTAATGGCGACCGAGCGCATGTATCTTCGCGTTCAGGAACGCGGTGAGACGGGCGGGGTCATGAGCGGCGCGCGCGGCCATGTAACGGCCGAACACTGCGGGTGTCGCCTGAAGCGTGATCAGGTCGCGGAGCGTTCCGAGACCGCGGATGACCTCGATCAGCCCGCGCGCGTCCGCGGTCGGCGCCAGCTTCCAAAAAACCTCTTCCTCGAACCGCTCCAGTTCGTCATTGACCGCGGCCGCGTCCAATTGCCGGGCCCGGTCCAGGTACGCGATATAACGCTCGAGCTGTGAGCCGCGCCGCACCTGCGCGCCGCGCTCGCGCGCCGACGCCCAGTAGGCCGACCGACCCAGGAACCCCGCTTCGCCGGAGAGCTCGCCGAGCGCACGCCGGTCCTCGGCCGTCAAACCCGCGAGCGCCTCGTCCTGCTCCGACGTGATGACCTCAAAGTCCAGCCTACGTTCCTCACGGACCAGACGGCGGAAGAGCCCAAGGCTCGGATAGTCCCGCGCCCGTACTCCCCACGCGGACCCCGCAGACGTCAGCCGCGCAAAATAGTCCACCGTCGACAGCTCGCCCGCCAGATGTTCCGCACGCGTCCGGCGTAGCGCCTGAAGCTCCGCACCGAGCAGTTCGTCCGCAAGCGTCTCCGCGGCACGCGATGCGCGGTCCAAAAAACGGACCGCGGCCGCACGCTCGGAAGCGGCGGCGTGATAAAGCCTTAGCGCCTCATCATAAAGCGCTTCGTCCTCGACCCCGTGCAGCGCGAACGCGCCCGGCTCTGAGAGGTCGGCGAATTCAAAACCGGCGAGACGTCCTTTGCGGACCAGCGCTTCGGCCGCCGCGCGCACGCCCGCGAAGTCGGCCGCGGACCGCAACATCCCGGACAACGTGATGTCACCCGCGGCGCCTTCGGTGTAAACGGTGCGGACCTTTTCGGCGGACGCCACGACGCGGAGGATGCGCGCGGCATTGAGCTGGGCCGAAGGGTTCGCGTGCGCGTCCTGGAGAAGGATGACCAAGCGTTCGGGAGCGCCGCCGGCGGGAGCCGGTGCGCGATAGCCTCCGTCAACGAACCCGGCGGACGCCGGCACGACGAAGCCGACCTTGGGCAGCCGCGGCTTTCCGCCGCGGGCAGACCAGTCCGCCCACCCGCCGAACGCGTCGGGCGCGGCCCACGCCGCGTCCTGAACGACGAGCGTGACAGCCAGAATGGCCGCGATGATCTGGATCGGCTTTCGGATCATATTTCTATTTCTATGTCTTATTCTTTATATTGTAAATGTCACAAAAAGATAGAGTTCCCCAGTCCAAAGTATGCCCAATGGAGCAAGGTTTCTCAATGAAACGGTCAAAAATAATCAGGGCGGAAATAGGCTGGAGGAGGGCTCAAGAATGGGCGGGAAAACGGCTCAAGAATGGACGGAAAATAGGGTCAGGAACGTGCCGGGCGGCGGGCTTTTTCAAGCATCTTAGCGATCAGAAGACTGCCTTCGAACAGCGCCAACATGGGCAGACCCAAGAGCAGCTGGCTCGAAATATCCGGCGGCGTGAGGATCGCCGCAATGACAAAGATCGCGACGTACGCGTGACGCCGGAACCGGCCCAGGGTCGCCGTCCGGACAAGCCCCATCCCCACCGCGGCCACGATGACGACCGGAAAGTCGAACGCCACGCCGGACGCGAGCACCAGGTCCGACGCGAACGCGAGGTATTCCCGGACCGACAGCATCGGCCGGAGAGACTCGGTGGCAAAGCTCATCGTGAACTGGAGCGACGTCGGCAGGATGAATAAGTAACCGAACGCGCACCCGACCATGAACAGGCCCGCCGTGGCGGCGGCCCAGGGCAGCGCGGACTTTTTCTCGTTGTCGTAAAGGGCGGGCGCGACGAAGGTCCAGAGCTGATACGCGATCACCGGGGAAGCCGCGATGATGCCGGCCGCGATGGACGCGTACATCCGGATGAGAAAGGCGTCGGACGGTCCAAAGAAATACAAAGGGCCGTCCACCACGCGTTTGGCGGGCTCAAGCAGCCAGTTCACCAGCTGGTCCGAAAAGAACCATGCCGCCAGCGACAGGACACCCACGGCCGCGATCGATGTCACGATCGCGCGGCGCAGGTCCTCGAGGTGCTCACCGGTCTTTTTTTTGGGAGGGATCGGATGGGTCATGGTCGCGGTGGTCTGGGTTGGGCGGATCACCGATTCCGTTCATCGCTCGCTTGAACTCGCGGACACCTTTGCCGATCGAGCGGGCCAAGTCGGGGATATTCTTGCCGCCGAACAGCACGAGGACAAGCACGAGAATGACCGCCCACTCCCCCATCCCGGGAGCGCTCAGCGCGATAAAGGCGGAACCGAACACCTCGGACGTCATATGAGAGACCCCGCGGTCTTGAGCGCCGGGTTCCGATGGTCGCGGTCCGAAATGATGAGCGGACATCCCGGGTCCGGCCAGATCACGCCGATATCCGGGTCGTTCCACGCGACACCTCGCTCCAGCTCAGGCGCGTAATACTCGCTCGTTTTATAAAGCACGTCCGCGCGCTCGCTGAGCACCAGGAACCCGTGCAAAAAACCTTCGGGAATGAAGAACATTTTCCGGTTCGCCGCCGACAGGACCTCCGCGTGCCATCGGCCGTACGTCGCTGAACCGGGCCGGACATCCACCGCGACGTCGAATATCTCTCCTGAAACGACGCGGATCAGCTTGGCCTGCGGCTGAGGGGCGATCTGACAATGCAGTCCCCGGAGCGTCCCTCGGGCGGAGGAGCTATGATTGTCCTGCACGAACGGAGCGCCGATGCCCTGCTTGGCAAACAGGTCCGCGCGGTAGACTTCAGCAAAAAAACCCCGCGCGTCCTCGAACGCGGGGGGTTCTATGATCTGCAGACCGGATATGGGGGCGGAGATGAATTTCACGGACCGGCCGGTCACCCGATCAAGCGTACGGGTTCCCGCCGATAGGATACTCGTGTCCAGGATCTCCTTCGGGATCGCCGCAATCGAACAGACAATCAGCTCCGGGCTGATCGTCGTCGTCCTGGACAAAGTTATCGGGGAACAGCGCGCTTTGAGCGTCGAGACCGTAAGGCGTGAAGATCTCCGGCGTGATGATGGCATCGATGCGGAAGATCTCATCAAAACCTCCATCGGCCTCACCGCCGAAGAACAGGATCGTTTCCAGATTGTACTCCCCGCCGGCGACCAGGCTATTCGGATTCACCAGATCGCGCACGCCCTGGACACGGAAGCCGGGCGCATTGATGACCTGACCCAGGTTGTCGATCGGGATGAAGTAGCCCGTCAGCTGATAGGTCGATCCGTAACCGACCTGGATCACGTCGCGGAAATAGGACGGGTGCAGGTCATTGTCCGGATTTTCGTCATGATTGTTCTCAAGGCCGTTGAACACGCCGGAAGCTCCCGGTCCATCGAGCTGGTCGATCAGCTCGGAAGCCCCGCGGAGATCACCGGACTGCGATCCGTCCCAACCGTCGATCAACTCAACGTTCGATCCGTTGCCGGCGTCAAAGCCGCGCGACCCGTACTCGATCGAGGTGCTCCAGTTCCCCTGGGTGAACTGGATGAGCGTCGATTCGTAAGCACGTCCTTGGATCCAGAAATCCTCAGTCTCCGGGGTCTCCGAACCCGGATCGTTCGTCTGGATCGTGCCAAGGTAGGGGTCCGTGTAATGTTCAGAGAACCGGATCATGTCCCCGTCCGGATTCCGGAATTCGGCGTATAAGTCCACCGGATACAGCTCCAGATCATCTTCCGAAGAAGCGTTCTCATGGATGATGTACTGGGAGTAGCTCCCCTCTTCGCCGTAGACGTAACGGGGCTCCAATTCAAGGTCGGTCACGACGTTCATGTAGTCGTTCCAAGGCAGATCCTTGAGCGAGGTCCCTTCCTCGATGCCCGTATTGAACCAGACGCCGAACTCAAGCGACGTGATGCCGGGCTGGTACTCGCCTTTTCTGAGCGTCATCGACACCAGACGCACGAGACTGGAATTCGGCTCATGATAAATGTACTGGTCCGTGCGGACGCGGTTGCCGTGGACGTCCGTGAAGACCTTTCCGGTCTGTGCGTCGAATTCCTTTTCCTGCTGGGCGTCCTCCTCGAGGAATTTTTGGTTGTCCAGGATGCTGTCGAGCGTGTCGCGCAGGTCCTGCTTTTCCGCGTCGCGTAAGGCCTGCAGGGTCGTGATCGCTTCGATGACGTCCGCGGGATCGTCGGAGGCAAGCGCTTCGTCCAGCGCGTGCGTCCGCTCGTCAGAGACAACGCCCAGGTCGGCACCGGCTGACACCTGCTCAAAGTCGAACCCGCCTGAGAGGTCGAGCCCCTCGGACAGAAGTTGCGCGGTGAGCTTGAGGGCGATCAGAAGCAATTCATCCAGATCATCCAAAATGTCATCCAGGCCGTCCTCATCCTCAATGCCGCTGTTCTCATCACGGAGATCCACAAGTTCGCGGATCAGCCGCTCAAGCGCGTCGCGGTCCTCTCCGTCCCCGCCGCCCAAGGGCAGCGTGC
>CAZHID010000019.1:0-595 GCA_964532445.1 uncultured Planctomycetia bacterium
CCCAGGATTCCGCCAAGGTCGCCCACTTCTGCTCGATGTGCGGCCCCCACTTCTGCTCGATGAAGATCACGCAGGACGTGCGGGACTACGCCGCCAAAGAGGGCCTCAAGGAAGAGGAAGCGGTGAAGGCAGGGATGGAAGCCAAGTCCAAAGAGTTCCGTGACACCGGTTCCGAGATCTACCAAAAGATCTGACCGCGGACGTTCAAATTTAACCACGACAAAGGAGACAACGATGCGAGTGAACGCCAATCCCCCCAAAGCCAAGAACGAGAAAAAGCGCAAAAAGCTGCGTAAAAAGTCCCGCCTCTCCCGCCGCAACAACCGCGGCAAGTAGTCGGGTCCGCGCTTCCAGGCGCAGGCTAAAAAAATCAAACCCGCCGGCTTCAAACCGGCGGGTTTTTTATTTGTCTTGGTTCTGGTGGGGTGGGGTCAGACGCGGGGAGTCCCCTTCGCGGCCGGAGGCGCCGGCCAGACCGCTCGAACACGATCCGCGAGAGCTAGCGACGAATTCGCCGCAGGCCGCGAAGGGGACTCCCCGCGGCAACCCTCCGCACAGAACTTAGATCAAAGATAAGGAATCCGCCCGCTCGAGC
>CAZHID010000019.1:605-6411 GCA_964532445.1 uncultured Planctomycetia bacterium
CGGTACGACCCGTCCCGCGGGTTTCCCGATTACGGCCCCGCGCCGCGCCGCGTCCTCCGCCCGTTCGAGCACGAGGGCGGAATTTTTGGTGCCGTAGGCGATGCAGTTGGAGACCGCCCATTGGACGGGCTTATGGAGGGCTTTGTTGGGGACGTAGTTGAGATCGCAGTCGGGGTCGGGGACTTCGTAGTTGGCGGTCGGGTGGATGACACCCTGATTGAGTGCCAAGAGGGACGCGGCAACACCCGCGGAACCGCAGGCGCCTTGGGGGTGGCCGATCATCGACTTCGTGGCTGACATGGGAATACCGTAGGCGCGCTGGCCGAATACTTTTTTCACCGCCAATGTCTCGGTCTTGTCATTCGACTGGGTGGACGTGCCGTGCAGGTTCACATAGTCCACGGCGGCGGGATCGAGCTTGGCCGAATCGAGCGCGAGTTGGATCGCGCGGGATGACTCCACGCCGTCCGGCGTCATGAGCACCCGGTGGAACGCGTCGCAGGTGGACCCGTATCCCCTCACAAAGCCGTACATCTTCGCGCCCCGGGCCTTCGCGCGCGCGTAGCTCTCCATCACGAAGATCCAGGAACCCTCGCCGAGCACGAACCCGTCGCGGTCCGCGTTGAACGGCCGGGACGCGCGCTCAGGGGCGTCGTTGAACGCGGTCGAGGTCACTTGCATCCGGTCGAACCCCGCCAGGATCCCGTGCGTGATGCACGCCTCCGCCCCGCCCGTGACCACGATCTCCGCGTCGCCGTGCCGGATCGCCCGCGCGGCGTAGCCGATCGCGTCGGTCGAGGACGTGCAGCCCGTCGTCACGACATGCGCCGCGCCCCGGAGCTTGAAATAGATCGAGATCTCGCTCGAAAGCATGCCCACGAACGAAGACGAGATCGCGTACGGCGTGACCCGGCGTCCCTCACCTTTGAAATAAAGTTCATACTGCCGCTCCGCGAAGTCCACTCCGCCCGCGCCGGAACCCACGATGACCTGGATCTCGCGGCTCTGGTCGAGCGTGAGCGCGGCCGGGTCGATCCCGGCGTCCTCGAGCGCCTCCTTACAGGCCCACACCGCCATCGGCACGATCCGAGGCACCCGCGCGGCCTCCCTGGACTCGTACAGGCTCAAGGGGTCCAGCCCCTTCACCTCTCCGACCGCGCGGCTCTTGAGGCCCTCGGAGGGCACGAGCGTGACCGCGGACGTGACGGAGCGGCCGGCGGCGATGCCGCGGTAAAAATGGGCTTTGCCCAGCCCGAAGGGGCTGGTGATTCCGATACCGGTGATGACGGGGGTGCGGGGATCCAATGACATAGAAGGGCATAGCTTAGCACAGATGTTCCCGCCAGCCGGAACAGACCTCCGGCCCTAGACCTGATCGGCCGGATCTGAAAGGAGCTTGAACGAGGAGGGCTTGCTACAGACCGTTAAGCGGCAGATTTGCGCGGGCCCACCCAGGTACCGTTGTGAAAAAGTTCATCGACTTTTTTCCCGGCCTTGGCGAGTTTGACGCGCTTTTTCTTGCGCTTATTCAGCTGTTGAAGCTTGGTTTTGAAGCGAGATTTGTGTCCCATAAGGGTGGCATTATACCACAGCTTTGGCGGAGCGGTGGGCGAGAGCGGCCCGGTCCCGGGCTTCACGGATCCGCTCGTCGGAGGAGCGCTTGAGATCTGAAGTGAGGCCCACTTTGGAGCATGTGAAGATCAGCCATTTGGCGGGGTCCCAATGGTACCAGCGGATGCCGTTGCGGTAGTCCGCGGGGAAGGCATGATGGAAGTTGTGATATCCCTCCCCGTTCGTGAGGAGCGCCCCCAGCCAGTTGTCCCTGGCACTGGTCGTCGCGTCATAGTTCCGGCTCCCGAACGTGTGCGCGTAGGAATTGATGAAGAACGTGAAGTGGAAGATGAGCGTCATCCGGACCGCCACCGCGAAGATCAGCGCTTCCAGCGCATGCCCGGCCGCCGCGCCGATCAGAACCGGCACCGCCACCCCCGCCCCGATCGCCCAATACTGGAAGTGCTGATGCTGATGCTGGACCATCGGATCCTTCTGAAGGTCCTTCACGTTGAGGTAATCCACGGGCTGACGCCAGAACATGATCCAGCCCATGTGCGCGTACCAGAAGCCGAATTGGATGTTGTAAGGGTCCTCGGGAGTGTCCGTGAGCTGATGATGACGGCGGTGCAGGGATGACCACTTGAGCGCGGACTGCTGGAACGTCGCTCCGCCGAAGAACAGGCACAGGAATTTGACGAACGGATGGGCTTTGAACGCGGCGTGGGAAAAAAGCCGGTGATACCCCATGCTGATCGCGAGGATCGTCGCCAGGCCGTAGAGCGCGGTCAGCCAGAGCGTAAATGCCGAGACGCCGTTCACGGCCGCGTACCAGGGCGCCGCGATCAGCGTGACCGAATGGATCAGCGCGAAGAAGCCGATGCTTCCCCAGCGGGTCTTTCGGCGGGGTAAATATTGGGGTTGGGTCATACGAACCTCGGTGCCTCTTTAAAAAGAACGATTGGGTCTGCGGTCGCCGCCGGGCCTGGAGCCGGGACGACGCGGGCCGAAGCTTGAGCCGGAGCTGGATCCGCCATGGCCGAAGTGCGGCCTGGAGGAAGAGCTATGACCCTGTCCCTGCCCCGAATGCTGGGGACGGGAACCGCCTGACGAAGGACGTCCGCCGCCGTAGCCGCCGCCCTGACGAGGAGGACCGTAGCTTCCGCCGCCTTGACGGGGAGGCCCGTAGCCTCCCTGACGCGGGCGCTGTCCGCCTGAAGGACGGCCGCCGCGCTGAGGTCCGCGGCTGGGTCCGCCGCCCGAACGCTGGTCGAACCGGGCGGGCTCGACATCGGGATGGGTGCGGACTTCGAGAGGTTTTTTCATGAGGCGTTCGATCTGGTGGACGTCCCCTCCCTGGTCGGGGGTCGCGAACGAGATCGCTTTGCCTTCGCGGCCGGCGCGGCCGGTGCGGCCGATGCGGTGAATGTAATTGTCCATGTCATCAGGAAGGTCGTAGTTGAGGACGAGCTCGATGCCTTTGACGTCGATGCCGCGCGCGGCGATGTCGGTCGCGACGAGCAGGCGATAGCGGCCGCTCTTGAAGCCCTCGAGCGCTTCCTTGCGCTGGCCCAGCGTGCGCTCCGAGTGGATCTCGGCGGCGGTGAAGCCGCGGTCGCGGAGGTTCCGCGTGAGCTTGCGGGCCTGATGCTTGGTCCGGATGAAAAGCAGGACGCTGCCGGCGTGCGCTTCAAGGATATGCATCAGGAGCCTTTCCTTGGCGTCCTGACGGACGATGAAAAGTTCCTGAGAAACGCGGTCGGCGGCCGTCCCCTGAGGGGCGATCTCGATGCGCGTAGGGAGCTTCAAATAAGAAGTGGTGAGCTTGAGGATCGACTCGGGCATCGTTGCCGAGAAAAGCATCGTCTGCCTGTCTTTAGGCACCGTCTTCAGGATCCGCTCCACCTGAGGCTGGAAGCCCATGTCGAGCATGCGGTCGGCTTCGTCGAGGACCAGGACCCGCGTGGCAGAGACGTCAGCCGTCCTCTGTTCCAGATGGTCCATGAGGCGTCCGGGGGTCGCGATGATGATCGTCGGGTTGCGGCGCAGTTCGCCGACCTGGTTGTACATCGAGGCGCCGCCGATGAGGACGACGGAGCGCATCCCGAAGGGCTGGGCGATCTCGCGCACGGTCTTTTCGACCTGCAGGGCCAATTCCCGGGTGGGAACAAGGATAAGTCCGCGGCTGTTCTGGTTCTGCGCCAGGCGCTGGACCATAGGGATCGTAAAAGCGAGGGTCTTGCCGGTGCCGGTCTGGGCGATGCCGAGCAGATCGGGGCCTTCGAGGGCCACCGGGATGGACTTCGCTTGGATCGGGGTCGGGACCGTTAATTTAAGCCGGGTGAGGGTTTCTAGAATTCGAGGGGCAATTCCAAGGCCAGAAAAACTCGCCGCGGACTGGGGGGCTTCCGCTGTCATAAGGGGGCATTATACCCCCGGTTGGGGGCGGCGGGGGATTTATCTTATCCCCCGCGGTTGATCGTTACCGGATCCGTATGATCTGGGCTTCTTGGAGATCGGCATACTCGGAAACGGCGTAGAACCGCACGCGGTCGCCGACCCGGTATCCGCGGATCATGCTAGGCCGGATGATGGCGCTGCGTTCCAGACCGTTCACGTCACGGATGATGATCACGTTGCTTCCCGCGTCGACGCTGATGACGTCGCCTTCGAGGTCCGGCACCTGCTTGGTGCGGATCTTCTTGGCTTCCTTCAGGTCCTTCGTCAGATAGATCTGCACGTAATCGCCGGCCTTGTAGTTGTTGATCATCGACTGCTTCATCAACTTCACCTGCCGGTCCCGGCCGTTGATGTCGTGAACGAGCAGTTCCTTGCCGACCATGTCGACCTTGAGGATCCTGCCTTCGAGGTTCCGGGGATCCTGCTGTTCCATCAGGATCACGGGGCGCGTCTGCAGCAGGACCGTCTGGGTGCCGGCGGGCTGGACGACCACCTGGGTCACCGTCTGGGTGGTCGGGGTCTGGGCGATCGTGACCGTATCACCGCTCGTCGTCACCGTCGTATCGGCCCATGCGGCGGCGGACGACAGGAGAAGCGCGGCGGTGAACGCGGACAATCGGAGTCGGGTTTTCATGGAGAAGCTCTTTTCGTTGGTTGGGTTCGTTTTCATGGGGTTACTTTTGATATCCGGCCTTGTCGAGCTTGGTGAACTTGGTGCCTTCGAGCGTCAGGTTGTACATGAGACCCTTCTGGTCGATGATGAACGCGATGATGGGCTCGTTGACCTTCTGGGAATCGATCGAACCGCCCGCGCCGATGGCGATGACCGCGACGGACGCGTCCGCGCCGGCCTTCCAGTTGGAGCTCTGTCTGAGACGGTCCAGCACTTCATCCTGCATAAAGAGAAGGATGATGGTCTTCTTTTGGGCACCGATCTGGAACCCGAAGGAACCGGCCGCGGTGCTGTAGTAATCGACGGTCTTGCCGTTGATCCTCAGCGCGCCTTCGCCGTACTCGCCTCCGAATATGAACCCTGCCTTATAAACGGCCGGGAACACCAGTACGCCCTTCGCCTCCTGGGCGGCCTTCTTGCCGTCCCCCACCTGCTGGTAGAAGCGCTCGAGCGCCGCGTCCACGTCGGTGTTGATCTGCAGGGCCGTCGCGGCCCTTGCGGTCCCGGTGCCGATACCCGTGAACGTCATCATGATCGCCAATCCCGCCAATATTCCCGCGCATTTCTTGAACATCTTCATTTAAGCCGCCTTTTCGTTCGTTTTGTTCGTAGGTTCCGTACCGATCATTTGGATCGCCCGGCGGACAGTCCATATCCTCCGACCACGGCCAAAGCCGCGCCCCCGGCGAGAAGCCAGATCGTCCTGTCGGTCGGTGAACCGGTGAACGCCTTGGAGATCTCCGAGCTGAAGGAGTCGGACGCGGCGACCCCATAAACGATCAGGATCACGCCGGCGGCCAGTATTCCGAGAGAGAGCATACGGTTCATTTTAGATACGTCCCGTGAGCAAAAGCACGATCAGGACGATGAAAAACACCGATATCACGCCGCTCGGCATGTATCCCCAACCGCGGCTATGCGGCCACGCGGGGATGGCTCCGACCAGTATCAGCACCAACACGATCAGTAGTAAGGTTCCTAAACTCATGGCGTCCTCCTGTTAGAACTGCTTCGATCCGGACGATCTGTCCGCTGGGATCATCATAGACCCCGGGCGGGCGCGTCAAAATCGGGGCGATCGTCCGATCGGGGTCGCGCGGCGGCGTCGCGGCGCTGCTGATC
>CAZHID010000019.1:6421-20921 GCA_964532445.1 uncultured Planctomycetia bacterium
GGGTCTATCGAACGGGAAAAGCGGGCGGGAACGGGCCGGGAGCGCTCAGCCGTGGCTTTGCATCCACTGGATCGCGGTCTGAGTGAGTTCCGTCGAGTCCTTGAGGTCCAATTTTTCCTTGATATGCTCGCGATACGTCTCGATCGTCTTGACGCTCCGGCTGAATCGCTCGGCGATCTGACGCGTGCCGATCCCGGTCCCGATGAGACGGAACACTTCCAGCTCCCGGTCGCTGAGGCTGTCGACGGAAAATCCGGTCCCGGTCTTCTCTCCGGTGAAATTCCTGAGGATCTTGGACGAGACGGCGTCGCTCAGGTAGACCTCGCCGGTGAGGATCTTCCGTATCGCCAGAAGCACCTGGTCGGTAGCCTGCTGCTTCATCACATACCCCTTGGCGCCCGCGCGGAGCACGCGCTCGGCGTAGAACGCCTCGTCATGCATCGACAGCACCAGGATCAGGACCTTCGGAAAACGCGCCTTGATATCCTTGATCAGCTCCAGACCGCTCTCATCCTTGAGCGAAAGGTCCACCAGCGCCACGTCGGGCTTATGGACTTTGATGAATTCCAAGGCCGCTTGAATGGTTCCGGCTTCCCCGCAGACCGTCAGGTCTTTTTCAAGATCGATCAATTCGGCCAGCCCGCGGCGCATGATCGGATGGTCATCCACGATCAGGATGCGGGCTTTTTGGGTCCTGACCGGCGTGGCGGAAGGCTTCGGAAGCTTTTTTATTTTTTTCATCATTTCTCCGGGTCAGTCGTGTGATGGTGCGGGAACGAACAGGTCACGATCGTCCCTCCGCCCTCGGCGCGGCAGACCTTGAGCCGCGCGCCGATCATGCGGCCGCGGTAGCGCATGCTGCGCAGGCCCATGCCCGGCTTGTCGTCAGGCTTGGGCTCGAAGCCGATCCCGTCGTCCTGGACGGTCAGAAGCCCTCTTTCCTGGACATGGACCGCCGTGAGCGCGATCACCACGTGCTTGGCCTTGCCGTGATGGATGGCGTTGCTCACCGCCTCCTGGACGATCCGGTAAAGGTGCGTCGCCAGGAGCGGCGCGTACCTGCACTGGAACCCCGCGCTCTCGTCATGCGTGAACACGCACGCGGTCCCGTAGAGGCGTTCGATCGTGGAGGCGAATTTCTGCAGGGCCGGAGCGAGGCCCGCCACTTCGATCTCCACGGGCGAGAGGCCGCGGGCCAGATCGCGTGTCTGGCTGATGGCCTGGTTCACAAGCCCGGCGATCTCGGCGGCTTCAGCGGACCCTGCGGGCTCCCGCGCGGCCAATTTTTGGGACAAGGCCTTGGCGATGAGCGCGATGCCGGTCAGCTGCTGGCACAGGCCGTCATGCAGGTCCTGGCCGATGCGCCGCTGCTCCTTTTCGATCGTCTCGAGGATCGCCTTCTCGACTTCGGCGTGCTTGCGGTCGGTGATGTCGCGGATGTTGCATTGGATCACACGCACGCCGCCCGCCTTGTAGCTGTTGCTCACGAACTCGACGTCGATGTACCGGCCGTCCCACGTCTCCAGGGGCAGGTCCTCATAACGGATGTAGCCGTCCTGCTGCAATTCCTTGAACGCCGACTTGGATTTTTCGACGTCCTGGAAAAGCCCGATCTCCCAGAGTTTTTTACCCAGGAACTCCCCTTGGGAACGGCCCAGCAGCTGGACCAGGTAGGGATTCACGTCGGTGATCGTTCCCGTGCGGGCATCCAGGATCAGGATGCCGTCTTGCGCGGACTCGAACAGCCGGCGGTACCGGATCTCGGACGCCTGGAGGGCGGCCTGGATCCGGACCTGTCTGCGCCGGACATCGGCCCGACTAGGCTTGCCCATGGGTTTGCGCACGGGCTTCCGTGTGGGCTTCACCGGATGCTGTTTCTTTTTCACTGTGGTCCTTTCGGCGGATCGTTCCATCGGCATACCAGCCGATGGGGCCGCGAGGGACCGAAGATGGTCAACTGGCCGACTTCTGGATGTTCTGACCCGCGTCCTCGATGTCCTTGCCGGCACCCTTCATCGTCTCACATCCGGCGAGGGTCGCCGCACACGCGACAAAAATAACCGCCGCGGCGACGCGTCTCATATGGCCGCTCCAGTTACCGATCTCCGAAGAGGCCGGCTTCTTGACCTTGGCGGGGACGGGCTGGTGATAACAGGCGTCACAATTGGTGAACCCGGAAGGGATCTCGACTCCGCACACTCTGCATTGCTGTTGAGCGATGACCATGACATGTTCCTTTTTGTTTAAGATCGTTAAGCCTGCCGCATCGTATCGGCCCTGAATTCCATCTGGTCGGCCCATCCCAGATGACCGCGGCGCCTGACTTCTTCGTAGATGGCGTCGGCGCTGGCGTATTTCCGCATCGCCTCGTACGCGGAGGCAAGCCCGTTGAAGATCGCCAGGAGGAACGGGTCCTCGGGATCGGAGATCTTCTCGGCCATGGCTCCCGACTGCCGGTAGAGCAGGACCGCCTGCTGATGATCCCCTTGTTCCTTGTTGATCCGGGCAAGGTTCATGAGCGACACGACCGTCTCGGCCGAATCGGCCCCGTAGGTCTCTCGGGCCATCCTGAGCGCCTCCTGGCCGGCGATCAAAGTCTGCGCCTGAGCCGGCGACGCCAGGACGGACGGAGCCCACAGGAACGACAGGCCGGCCGCCGTCAGAACGAAGAGCTTCACCCTCACCCCCGGATCACAAGTTCTCATGGTCATTCCATGTCCTTACGTGGACATGATCCTTTTGCCTGCCTTACGATTTTTCACTTTGCCGCGTCCGCCGGTCGATTTGGCGGCACGTTTCTTGGCGGCCGTCATGCGGCCTCCGCGACTTTTCTTTGCCATGTGTTTGTCTCCTTTTTTTGGGTCTTCGATCACTAGAACAGAATAAGCTTATGAACGGTCAAATGGAATCGGGGGGATCACCTGACTCCGTATAGGGGAAGCCGCTTACTTCCCAAGTCCCTGACGCTTCGTTTCGAATTCGATGTCCCCCATCTGACCGTGAGCGGCCCGGTTCTCCATGTCATGAAGCCCTGCCGACTCGGTCTGGCTCAGTTCCTGACGGTCCTTTGAAGGTACGCGGCTTTCTGAGGGAACGTAGACCAGCCGCCGAAGGGCCCACTGACGCATGTACCAGCTCTTTCTGACTTCCACCTGGACCGGCGCGCCTTCCTTCAATTCCGAAAGACGCCCCACCCCTTCAAGACGGGTGTCCTTGTCGACCGACACGACCACTTGCTTCCATTCGGCGCTATGGCCGTCGGACACGTTCAGGACCATCCGATCCGCGCTCGGGCTGACCCGCGCCACTTCTCCCGAAAATTCCCGGTCCGCGGCCGATGCGGTCCCCGGCCTCCCAAAAAGACACACCGCCATCCACAAAGCCCCCAACATCACCCATGCCACGATACCCAGACCGTTCGATGAACTTTTCATAAGGGGATACTCTTTTCAATTTGTAGGACTTTTTAGAAACGGCTCGTCGGTTCCCGAAGCATCCGATCGCAAAGCCATGATAGCCCCATGGACCCGGGACCGAAATCGGGGCGAACTCCAGGACCGTTATCGGGGATATAGGATGCGGGCTAAGGGGCTCGAGCCGGACTGCGGGGATGTGCCGACTTGGATATCAGCGATCAGCGGGAGGTGGTCGGAAGATATTTTTTCCAACCCGGTCATCGGCACTTCGATCCGGGTCGTCCGGATCTCCGGACCCGTGAAGATATGGTCGACGAGTCCGATCGGAAAATAGCTTGGAAGCGTCCTCAGAGGTCGTTGTCCGTTCAGGTCCGAGTGGGTGTTCTTGAGCATACGGCCGATCTGGCCGCAGATTTTCGAACCCGACAAGGCGTTCAGGTCCCCGCACAGCACGACCGGACCCCGGTATTCGGAGCCTCCCATCCAATCCGGCCCGCACAGAGCCTTGACCTGTAAAAAACCTTCGGCCGGCGAAAGGCTCAGGTGGGTGTTGAAGAACTGCACCTTGAGCCCGTTCACGTCGACCTCGACCCACAACGCGGCGCGCGGCTCGAGGAACGGCATGTGCGGAAGTTCGGGCAATCCCCCGTTCCGGACCAGCCGCATCGGGTACTTGCTCAGGACGGCGTTCCCGCGCTGCCCTTTCTTGACCGAAACGGAAGGGTGAAAATGAAAGGACATGGCCAGCTTTTGGGCGATGACCGCGGCCTGATGAACGTGTTCGTCCGTGCTCAGTTCCTGCAGGGCGATGATGTCAGGGTCGTGCCTGGCGATGATCTTCGCGATCCTGTCGGGAGAAACTTTACCGTCCCGGCCCATGCAGCCGTGGACGTTGTACGTCATGATCCGCAAAGCGGCGGGTTCCGCTGAAGGGCCGGGGCGGGATGCCGGACCGCCGGGCGGCGATGGAACGATCGGGCCCGGCGGGGCGGAACCCGTCCCGACCTCACGGCCCCGGACCCGCAAAGCCGCGTCACGAAGGTCCTGCGTGCGAAGGTCCCTGTCGAACGACCGGGGCAACGCGCCCAAAGGCAATAAAGCGAAGCCGCTCGTCTCCTCCGGACCGGGTCCGGCATGACTTCCCCTCGCGGCATAAAAAGTAAGCGACCTCGGACCCTTCTTCCAGCCGAAGAACATCAGGTCGCCCGAATCCGGGTGATGGCACAATTCGACCAGGTCCTTGGCCACTTCCTCAAAAAATGGGTGGTCGGCCTCCAGGACCTTGTCCGCTTCCTCCGGGAGCATGAATTTACCCCTGGAGGTCCACGCCGTCGCCCGGCCCTCTCCGGAGGGGACCGTGACGATCGGGATACCGGCCTCGGCGACCAGCCGTAACGCGATCTTTTCTTTTTCCTCCATCGGGACCGGCTCGGGAAGGTAGATGTGCCCCACGGGTCCCATCGCGGTGATCTCCGCCCGCAAGGGCAAGACCTTGTCCTTCTCGTCCGGTCCTGCCGGCACCGGCGCCGGCTTCGGGCCTTTGCCTGGCCGGTTCCGCAGTAAGGCGGCACGCCAATGCGGGGAGTGCCGGTTGAATTCTGTTTTCCAATTGCCGGACAGGATCTTTTCCTTCAGGACGAGGTTGACCGCTTCCTCGATGGACCGGCCGGCCTGGTCCTCATAGCTCAAGGTCTCTTCCTGCCCGTGGTCCGAGTACACAAAGATGTCATAATGCCGCCGCTGGGACCTCTGTGCCGCTTTCCAGACGCCGGCGATCACGCTGTCGATGCCTCTAAGGGACCAGTGGGCAAAACGCGATGTGGGCCCGCGGTGATGCGCCTGTTCATCAAAGCCAGCTAGATTGATGTGGACCACCGGCATCCCGCGCGTGACATCGATCCTCGCCCCCGCAGCGACCACCTCCCTCAAGAGGACGCACACCGCCACCCGCAAAGGAATGAACCCGATCTCGTGGACGAAATTCTTGCCGGACATCACGGCCCGCACGGAATCGACGACGGCCAGCACCAGCTCCACTAGGATCAGGAATAACGCGCGGATCAGAATATGAAAATTCAGGAGAACGGTCAGGGGCGCGCCGAAGGGGTTCGCCGCCTTGAACAGCCCTCCCCAACCCATCGACGCTGCGCAAAAATGAGCTTCCTCGGCCCCGCCAGTAAAGATGTTCCCGTAGGAGCTTCCGCCCTTCAACAAAGGTTCTCCCAGGACCTTGATCCGTTCCTCCACCGCCGCCGCGCATTCCGGATTGAACAGATTGAAGACTTTTCCGCTCGAACGGTCCTTGTAGCTGAACGCGGGGACACAGGCTTTGACGCCGTAAAAAAGATTCCCTTGGACCGCCGGCGTATTGGAAGGCAGGCCCGTGTAATGGCGGTGGGCCTTATATCCTTCCCTCTTCATCAACCGCGCCAAAAAGGGCATGTTCCCTTCCCGGACCGCGCGCTCGAACTGGGTGAACCCCAGCCCGTCGATCTGGATCATCACCAAGCCCCACGACTCGAGCGCGTCCTGGGTCCTGGGGAGGTTCAAAAGACGGGTCATCCACTCGTCGCGGCTGAACACCCGCCAAAACCTGCGCATGGCCGCCTCGATCGTGACGATCATCGAAAGACCCCCAGCGTCGACTTCGTGAAATTGGCCAGCAGGTCCCATTCCGCGTTCATTTTTTGCAAGAATGGCATCGGGTCCTTCTTGCTCAGCCTCCGCTTCGACGCTTCGGTCGCGGCGAGCCCTTCGTAGACCTTGAGCATTTTGGCGGCGCTGCGCTCCACGGAATATTTCTTAGCGGTCTCCTTGGCCCCTTCGGCCAGTCCTTTGCGTTCCGAGGGAGACCGTTCAAAGACCCAGCCCAAGGCACACGCGAACGCTTCTTCGTCCTCGCCCGGGATCAGCCGGCCGTTGACGGTGTCGACCACGATGTCCCGCACACCCGGGGCGTCGACACCCACCACCGGCGTCCCGGCGGCCATGGCTTCGTTCAGGACCATGCCCTGTGTTTCGCTTTGGGAGGCGAACGCGAACACGTCGATCGCCTGGTAAGCCTCGATCAGCTTCCCGCCTTTCATTTCCCCGGCGAACCTCAGCCGGGACTCCAGACCGGCCTCCCTAAAATGAAGCGTCATGGGCTCCTCCATCGGTCCGCTCCCCACCACCAGGAAAATGGCACTGACTTCCCGCTTGAGGAACGCGGATACCGACCGCATCAGGAACGGAAGGTTCTTTTCCTCGGCCAACCTTCCCACATAACCCACCACGAAGGCCTTTTCGGGGATCCCGGTCTCTTTCCTAAAATTCATGCTGGTCCCTGTGAATTCCTCCAGATGAAGGCCGGTGGGGATCACGACGATGGGCGACCTGACGCCGTGCTCCCTGATCAGCTGGGCGACGCTTTCGGTCGGCGCGATCACGGCGTCACACAGATTGGCGAAGCCGGTCGAGAGCCCGATGATGAATTTTTTGAGCGCTTCCAGGGTGCCCGGGATCCCTTGAACGTTCTCTTCGTAGAGCGAGTGGTGCGTAAAAATAAGAGGGATGCTTCCGGCATAGGACAGCCGAAGGGCGGTGTCCCCCATCAGGAACGGATGGTGGGTGTGGATCACGTCCGGTTCGAACCCGTTCAGGTCTTTCAGGGAAAAAGCAGACAGCGGGTAACTGACCGAATATTTGGACCCGTTGAAGTTCTTGAAGGCGGGGACCCGTATGACGTCGAGCTCCTCGGGAGGGCTGTGATCGAACTCCGGCGCGACGATCATGACACGGTGACCCCGCTTGCGGTATTCCGTCGTGAAGGACTCGATCGAAAGCTCCAACCCTCCCACGATGGGCAGGTAGGTGTTGGTCATCATCAGGATATTCATCGGCCGCCGCGCGGGACCTCCGCTTCGGTCCGGCCCGCGGCTACCCGCACACAGTCCGTGCCCGGCAGACGGATCTCGATCGCCGGCTCCCGGCCTCCGTGCCATTCCCCGGACCACCGAACGCGGACCTTCCCGTCGCGGGCCGTGATCCGTACCGTGACGGGTCCGAAGGTCGTGAGCGTGGGTCCCAGCGAGATGTCCGGACCTCCGTCGGGGATCCACGCGTCCGGAACACCGGAACACAGGACGAGCTTGTCTTCCGATCCCTCCTCCCGAACGAAGCAATTCCTCATCATCTGCACCCATTCAGCGGCGGCCCAGATATGCTGTCCATCCCCCATGCACCCGCCCTTGGTCCTCGGATGGATGGCTTCGGGCCATTGGCCTGTCGGCGAAGCCAGCGCCGCGATCGCGGACATCAGGTCCAAATACCTGGGATCCCCGGCCCTTAAAAAGACCTGGGCGATGTGCAGGGTCAGATACGGGTTCACCCCCGAATGGCTGATCTCCTGATAGAACCCTCCCTCAAAGAAACACTGCCTGAACAGGAATTCGGCCGTATCCGTGAGCCTCGCGTCGCGGGGATCCAGGAGCTGCAGAGGGTAACCCGCGGCGATCGACCCGATGGCCCCCGCGTCCATCCTGCGGTGGGGCGAAGCCGGCATCAAGGAGCCGCCGGTCTGCCGGTCCGTCGACACGAGACTCCGGGCGATGCAGGACCTGAATTCATCCGCTTCGTTCGACAGTTCGCCGACGAGCTCATCGTCCCCGAATTGACGGGCCAAATAGGCTCCGGCCAGCAAGCCGGCCACGCCCCAAAAATCGTCCCAATAGTAGTAATCGTTGGGTCCCAGGTGCTCGGCGCTGAATCCAATGGGGAGCAGGCCGAAGTAAGGGCTGTCTTTTTTGGCGACCCTCTTCGCGCCGATCCACGCCGCGCCGCGATAAGCGGATGACCGCCATTTGGGGTCCGGCTTCGTGCCTGTAAGCTCACAAAAGCGGCGCATGATCCACAGCGCTTCTCCGTTCGAATCCCATTCCCCTTCCTGGGACAAAAAATAACCTCCCGCCGTCTGACGGGACGGGAACCGGTCGATGACCTTTTTGGCCCGATCGCTCATCCCCACGCACAGCATGGCGTGAAGGATGAACGCGGCGTCGCGGAACCAGAAGCGCTTGTAGGTATAAGGTCCGGGATAAACATCTAGAGGTGAATGCAGGATGAGGGAGCGGATCGCTGCGTCATAGAGGAACTTGAAGGTCGGGTCGGGGATGTCCAGCTGGCAGAGACCGTTCAGGTCCCCGTCCCACTTGTCATCGATCATCGGCCGATGGTACGGTCCCTGCCCTCTGTCAGGACCCGTCGTCAGCGGTACGCTCACGGTCACTTCCCGGGCCTTGCCCGGCTCGAGCTTGAAAAGGGCCGCGGCCGTCGCCATCCCTACGCCGCACTCCACGCCCCGATCTTCGGATGGTGAAGACAGTTTGGCGAAGACATCGCCGTTCCAATAATTTGAAAAGCAGGACCGGTCCGCTTCCGTGTCAAAATGAACGGAGGACCGGCCGTCCACCCTCCACCCGCGGCGGCCGTTCAGATCGGAGATCTTGTGGATGAAGCTGATGCCTTCGGGATTGTAAGGGCGGAGCGAGACCGCGAGCCATCCTCCCGTCAGCGAAGACGCCGTCAGTCCGACCTGGCAGACGATCGCATCGGAACCCTGGTAGGACTCCGCTTGCGATACAAGTCCGGCGCCCAAGCCGAGGTCCGCGGCGGTGGTCCGGACCCGGGGCCCTCCCGCCAGAACGAATTCCTGACGGACCGACTTGAGACGGGACGGGATCAAAAAACACCCTTCCCGCGTCATGACCCACGCATCGAGGGACCATCCGTCAAAAAAGGGCGTGACGAGCCCGCGCGGGTCCACGATGGACAATTCAGCCGAGTCAGGAACGCCGACCGCGGTCCAGTTCCGATGAGTGAGGTTGAGATGGGCCAGATTGAACGCGCGCGGAAGGAAGGATTCGTCGCCGGGGTCAAACTGGCGTTCCACCCAGTACGGCCAGACCCAATCCATGTTGTGCTGGATCGCCTGGCTGTTGATGAGCCCCCTGGCCTGCATGACCGCGCCGGCGCGGAGAAGCTCCTTGGGAGCGGTCAATTCGGAAGGCTGGGCAAACCTTTTCAAACGGGACAGCAGCAGGACCGGATCAGGATACCCTTCCGCGGAAGCGACGATCCTGATGATAAAATTCCACAATCGCCATTGCCATTTTTTCCAGATCATCATCCGGACATCATAGGACAGGCGCGGAAACCCCGAAATCGGGGGAGGGGCCCTATCCGCTATCGGGGATTCCCATAAAAAAACCCGCCACCGCAAGCTAATGACTTGCGGCAGCGGGTCTTATAGTGTGCCGAGGGGCAGAATTGAACTGCCGACGCCCGCCTTTTCAGGGCGGCGCTCTACCACTGAGCTACCTCGGCGAAAGAGAAGGTCTGGGCGGGTAAAAACCTGAGGGGGTATTCTACAAAGAACCCCCCTGTTTGTGAAGGGTAAAGAGCCCCGGCCCCTAGAGGACCGCGAGCACCTCGTCCGCGTGGCCCTGGGGCTTCACCTTCTCGAAGACATGGGCGATCTTGCCGTCCTTGCCGATCACGAAGGTCGTCCGGGCGACGCCCATGTACTCGCGGCCGTACATGCTCTTCTTGACCCAAACCCCGTAGGCCTTGGCAACGGACTTATCCTCGTCGGCCAGGAGGTCGAACGGGAGCTTGAACTTGTCGATGAATTTGACGTGGGCCTTGGCCGGGTCCGGGCTCACGCCGAACAGGACCGCCTTCTTCTTGAGCTTGGCGTACCCGTCCCGGAACTCGCAGGCCTCGACCGTGCAGCCCGGTGTGTCATCCTTGGGGTAGAAGTACAGGACGACCGTCTGCCCTTTGAGCGCGGAGAGCTTCACTTCCTCGCCCTTCTGGTTCAGGGTCTTAAAATCAGGGGCTTTATCCCCGGCTTTAGGCATTGCCATCGCGTCTCCTTATTTATCTTCTTCAGGCCAGGCGGTGATCTCGAGCTTATTGCCGTCGGGATCGCAAAAATAAACGGACCAGGACTTTTCGCGCTTCTTCATGAACGTGATCGTCACGTTGCGGGCCTTGAGCGTCTCGACCGCGGCGTCGAAATCACGGGAGTGGACCCGGAAGCTGACGTGATTCCCGCCCACGCCGTCCCCGGCGAGCGGGTGAACGCCCTGGGCCGGGTCGCCCTGGATGAGGCCGATCAACGACGGTCCGCAGTCCAGGAAGTACTCGATACCCGGCTTCAGATACTCGCGGCGCGTGAGCGTGAGGCCGAGGACACCCGTGTAGAACTCGACCGCTTTATTGAGGTCCCGCACGCTGATCGCGACATGGTCGATGCCGACCGGCCGGATCGAATGCGCGCTTCCCATGCCGGCACCACCCGGGACGGGGCCCGTGGTTCCGGCGCTCACAGCTTCACCGTTTTTTCGACCTTGCGCTTCTTGAAGACGCGGTATTCGGCATACCCGGCCGCGAGCGCCAGGTCCCGCGCGAGGTCGAAGTCCGCGCCGACGTCGCCGGGCGCGTGCGCGTCCGAGCCGAACACGATCGGGACGCCCGCTTCGCGGTACATTTTGAGCGCGCCGAGCGCGGGGTAGATCTCCTTGGCCGGCTTGCGCAGCCCGGAGGTGTTGATCTCGAGCGTCATGCCCGTCTCGGCGAACGCGCGCGCGGTCTCTCGAATCAGGTCCGTGAGGTCGGCGGAGGCCCGGTGGCCGAATTTCTTGACCAGGTCCACGTGTCCCATGATGTCGTAGGCCCGGGACCTGGCGGCGCCCTGGAGCAGGCGGTAATAATTGCGGTAGACCTCGTTCACGTCGGCGTTCTTCCAGCGCTCGATCTCGCGCGGGTCGTCGAAGGCCCAGTCCCCTTCCGGCTGCTTCATGAAATGCACCGACCCGATCACGAAGTCGTACGCGTAGCGGCCGACGAGCTCGCGGATATCCTCGACCGTGGCCTGCAGGTAGTCCGCTTCGATGCCGATCTTGATCGAGAGGCTGGAGGCGTGAGCTTCACGGGCCCGCTCCATGTCGATGTGATAGAAAGGCAGTTCGGTCAGGTCCATCGTGTAAGAAGGGTCACGATGCGTCAGGAACGGGAGGTGGTCGGACATGCCGATCTCCTCCAAACCCTTGCGCTTGGCCTCGGCGATGTATTCTTCGATGGTGCCCGTCGCGTGTCCGCAGCGGGAAGTGTGCATGTGGTAGTCGTGAAGGATCTTCATGAATTTATCGGTTGCTCAAAGTCCGTTCGAACACTAAACCACTCCGCAAAGGATGCGCACGAGCTTGTCGCGGTTGGCCTTGGTGTTCTTCATGTGGCATCCGGCGGAATTGAAATGACCGCCGCCGCCGAAGACCTGAGCGATCTTGGCCACGTTGATCCCGGCCTCGGAACGCAGGCTCACGCGGCAGGCACCGTCCTCGCCCTCGCGCATGAGCGCGGCCAGCTTGACGCCGTCGATCGACCGCAGGTCGTCCGCGACACCGTCCACGTCCGAAGGAACGCCGTTCACACGCTTGAATTCAGCCTGGTTCACGTACGACCAGACCACGCGGCCGCCGCGCTCGAACTTCATGCGGCCGACGCTGGCCGCCTCGAGCCGCACGGTCGTCTCGGACTTCTTCCAGTAGGCTTCTTCCAGAAGGTATTTGAGGTCCACACCGCGGTCGAGCAGGTCGGCGCAGATCCTGAACGTCCGGCTGCGGACGTTGGCGAACCGGAACGCGCCGGTGTCGACAATGATCGAGGTCAAAAGGCAGGTGGCGATCATCGGCGTGACCTTGATCTTGAGCTCCTTGAGCAGGTCGTAGATGATCTCGCCGACCGCGGCGGCCGCGGGGTCGGCGACCAGGAGCTTGCCGAACACGTCGGCGAAGTCGTGATGGTCGATCTGGATCGTGTTGCGGGTCTTCTCAAAAAGCGCTCCGAACTTGCCGAGCTGGCGGATCGCGCCGCAATCCACGGCGATCGCGAGGTCCACGGAACCGTCCCAACGGTCGAGGACGAGTTCCGAGCCGGGCAGGAATCGGTACCGGGGCGGGAGGCCGTCAGGGCTCACCATGACGACGCTCTTGTCGATCGACAGCAGTCCGAGACCGAGTGCCAACAGCGAGCCCATCGTGTCCCCATCGGGGTGCACGTGACTGGAGATCAGGATACGGTCAGCCGATAAAATCTTTTGGGCGGCGGTGCGGATGCTGGCGGTGAGCTTGACCGGCTTTTTCATCACAACACTACGGTCTGGGCCGGATGCCCAGGAACTGGGTCACAAGGTCCGTCAGGTCTTTTTGCGCGAAGAGCTTGGGCATCACCGCGTTCGCGAGCCGGTCGGCGTGGAGCTTGTTCGCGAGGGTCTGGTTGACGGAGCAGACGATCACGGGCACGTCGCGGATGTCGAGGTTCTGGCGGAACTCGCGGAGGAATTCGTCCCCGCTCATGACCGGCATCAGGATATCGAGGATGATGAGGTCCGGCTTCTCCCGGCGGACGGCGGCCAGGCCCTGACGGCCGTCATAGGCCTGAGTGAGCTTCACGTCGAAGTGATGCTCCAGGATCTCCTTGTAGATACCCTGGATGTCCTCGTCGTCCTCGACGATCAAAATGTGCTTCATGGGGTCCGCCTTCTGTGAAAAAAATCGTCAGTCGCGCGAAGCTTCCTTTTCGACGGCCTGACACAGGTCGTCCATCTGGTCGATCACGCGCGGCGGGAGGAACTTGCTGCCCATCGCCTCAAGCTTGAAGCTCTCGAGCTGCCGGATCAGCGACTTCAGGAACTTCCCGCGCCGGTCCGCGCGGACCACGGACGGGTCCTTGGCGGGGCCCTGGTCCGAAAGCATGCGGATCTCCTTGCGGACATCCTGGGGCTCACGCGCGTCGTCGAGCACCTGCTTGCGGATCTTGCGGTACTGGGATTCGTCGAATTTTTTGTTGTTGCGGGCCAGGCGGAGCAGGTTCACCGAATCGAGGTCCGGGTGCTTTTCTTCAGGCACCACCTCGCCGCGCACCTTCTCGATGTAGGTCGGCTCCTCGGTCTCGAGGAAGTGGTAGGACTTGAGGAGTTTCGCGGCGGTCGCCTGCTTGATGCCGAGTTCCTTGAGGCAGTAGCCCTCGAACGTTGTGAAGCCCCATTCGATGTACATCTTGTCGCGGTGGCAGGCAAAAAGGGACTCGCCGAGCTGGATCCAACTGGTCTTGAACTGCCGGCAGGTCTCGAGGACCTTGTACCGGTATGACGTCTCGTCGAGCGACTGCAGTTTTTCTTCGATGCGTTCCAGGGATTTGGACTTCATGCGCTTAAATATTCCTCCACGCGGGCGACGACTTTTTCGATGAGCACGTCCGGAGTGGACGCGCCGGTGCTGATGCCGACCGTTTTGATGTTCTTGTTGAGCCAGCCGCGTGATTCGCGGATCTCGAGCTTGATGGGGTCCAGGTGCCGGATCGTGTCCGCGTCCAGGAGGTCTTCGGGTCCCCGGACGTGGAAGGTCGGGAACTTGAGCGAGGCGATCTCGGACAAATGGGTCGTGTTCGAAGAGTTGAAGCCGCCGATGATGATCACGAGGTCCAGTTTTTTATCAAGGAGCTGGAACAGCGCGTCCTGACGCTCCTGGGTCGCCGAACAGATCGTGTCGTACTTCATGAAATGGTCTTCGGGTTTGTCCCCCGCGAAGTTCGATGCGTACACGCCCTTCAGGTACTCCTGGATCTCGAGGGTCTCTGTCTTGAACATCGTCGTCTGGCTCGCGATGCCGATCCGCTGGAGATGGACCTTGGGGTCGAAGCCCGCCGAGGCCTTGCGCGCGTACTTGACCATGAACGCTTCGGCGTCAAGCTCGCCTTTGAGGAACCGGTCGATGTCCTTCGCTTCCTCGTGGTTGCGGATGATCAGGAAGTGCCAGCCGAACTTGGTCGCCTGGCTCGCGGTGGCCTGCGTCTCCTCGTGGTCCCAGATGCCGTGGATGACCGACGTGTACTTGTTCTGGGCGTACTTCTCGACGCGCTTCCAAACAAGGACGATCGCGCCGCAGGTCGTGTCGACGACGAGGAGGTCCTTGGCCTTGAGCTGTTCGACGTCGCGGTGCTTGGACCCGAATGCCGCGATGACGACGATGTCCTCCTTGGTC
>CAZHID010000020.1:0-20401 GCA_964532445.1 uncultured Planctomycetia bacterium
GATTTTCGGTCTTGCGGCGGTGCTGGATGAGGTCGCGGATCGTGCAGATCTTGAGCTTGTGCTTTTGGGAGAATTTTTTGAGGTCGGCGAGGCGCGCCATCGTGCCGTTTGGGTTCATGATCTCACAGATGACGCCGACGGGACGGCAGCCGGCCAGGCGCGCGAGGTCCACGGCCGCCTCAGTGTGGCCCGCGCGGACGAGCACGCCGCCCTCTTTGGCGCGGAGCGGGAACACGTGGCCCGGCTTCACGAAGTCGGACGCATGGGACTTGGGGTTGGCGAGTAAATGAAAAGTGTGGGCGCGGTCCTGGGCCGAAACGCCGGTCGAAATGCCGCGCTTGGCGTCGATCGAAACGGTCCACGCGGTCTTGAAGTTGTCGCCCGACTGGCCGACCATCGGGTGGATGTCGAGCTCCTCGAGGCGCTTGGAGTCCATCGGCGCGCAGAGGATGCCGCGGCCGTGCAGGGCCATGAAGTTGACCTTGTCGGGCGTCGCGAACTCCGCCGCCATGACGAGGTCGCCCTCGTTCTCGCGGTCCTCATCGTCCATGACGATGACCATCTTGCCGTGCCGGATGTCCTTGAGGATGTCTTGGATCGAATTCAGTTTCATAAGGGTCAATAGTATACCTTAAGGAGGGCGAGGCCGTGCGGGGCGGCGGTGCGGCCGGCCTTGAGACGGTCCCCGACCGTGAGAAGCTTGGGGATATCCGACACCGGACGCATCCCCTTGCCGATCTCGATCAGCGTGCCGATCATGATACGCACCTGATGCTGGAGAAAAGCGTCGCCTATGATGTCGCAGGTCACCCGGTCGCCGCTGCGCCGGATGCTCAGCTTCCGGACGGTGCGTCTCCGGTCCTTCGCGTCATCCTTCGCGGAAGAAAAAGACGTGAAGTCATGCCTTCCTACGAAAGATCGCGCCGCTTCCCGCATCAGGCCCACATCGAGCCCCGGATGCACCCAAGCGCAGGTGTCCTGATCAAAAACGGGTTTGGACCGGCTCGCGTGGATCAGGTAGCGGTAATGCTTGGCCTTCGCGCTGAAGCGGGCGTTGAAGCCGGGCCGGGCGAACACCAGCGACCGGACCGCGACATCTTCGGGCAAATGGAAATTAAGGGCGGTCTTCAAACGCTCTTCGGTGAGCGGGGCGGCGGGAGCTTGGGTATGCCGGGCCCCCTTCTGCGGGCGGGCCGGCTGTCCTGCGGGCAGATCGAATTGGATCACTTGGCCGAGAGCATGAACGCCGGTGTCCGTGCGGGAAGCGGCGATCAGCTGAGGCCGCGTTCCCGTGACCTTGAACAGCGCCTCCTCGAACACCCCCTGGACCGTCCGCTCCCCCTGCCGCTGGATCTGCCAGCCGGAAAAGTTCTTTCCGCATTGAGCGCCGCGCCTTTGCGGATCTGGTCGCCGGAGACGAACATGGCGATCGTCTTTTTCGAAAAAAGGTCCTGGCGGATGCGGCCGACGAGGACGTCGTCCTGATGCGCCGAGTCGACCGGCATCGGGAAGTAGTTCGCGCCGCGCTTGTCGACGACCTTCACGCCGGGCGCCTTCGAAAGAAGGTTCCGGGCCTGGTCGGGCGTGAGCGCCTTTTCGAACTTGGCGTAGATCGCTTCAGAGTGCGCGCGCATCACCGGGACGCGGACGCAGGTCACCTGGACCTTGATGTCGTTGTCGCCCAGGATCTTGTGCGTCTCCTTGACCATCTTCACCTCTTCTTCGTTGTACCCTTCCGGGCCGACGTTCGAGTTATGGCTGAAGACGTTGAACGCGATCTGGTGCTTGAAGATCTTCTTGGTCGGCTTTTTGCCGTCGAGGATCTCGCCCGCCTGGACGCGGAGTTCTTCCATCGCCTGCGCGCCGGCGCCCGAGGCCGCCTGGTACGTCGCGACGTTGAACCGCGCGAGACCCGCGGCCTTGTGCAGCGGGTAGAGCGCCATCAAAGCGACGATCGTCGAGCTGTTGTGGTTGGCGATGATGCGCTTCTTTCCCGAGTTCCGGATCTCCTGCGGATTGATCTCCGGGATCACGAGCGGCACGGCCGGGTCCATACGGAACGCGGACGTGTTGTCGATCATCACCGCGCCGGCCTTGAGGACGGCCGGGGCGAACTGCTTGGAGATCGAGCCGCCCGCCGACGCGAGGACGATGTCCACGCCGTCGAAGGACTTGTCCGTGAGGAGCTTCACGGTGTGGGTCTTGCCGCGGAAGCGGAGCTTCTTGCCCGCGGACCGCTCGGACGCCAGGAACGTGATCTCGGCGATCGGGAACTTGCGCTCCTCAAGGATCTGCCGCATCTCGACGCCCACGGCGCCGGTGGCGCCCATGATCGCGACGTTGTAGGCGGACTTTTTCTTGAACCGGAGGACGGAAGCTTGTGACTTATCGGATTTTTTCGACATTTTACAGCCCCTTCACGACGAGGTCGCCGACCTGTGACGTCGAGTAGCCCATCTTGCCCGCGCTCTGGCTCTTGAGCTGGGTGCAGACGTGCATGACGGACTTTTCGATCGCCTGCGCTGAGGCGGTCTCGCCCACTTCTTCGAGCAGCATGCCGCCCGCCGCGATCGCGGCCAGCGGGTTGATGACGCCGAGGCCCGTGTACTTGGGCGCGGAACCGCCGATCGGCTCGAACATCGACACGCTTTCGGGGTGGATGTTGCCGCCCGCCGCGATGCCCATGCCGCCCTGGATCATGGCGCCCAGGTCCGTGATGATGTCGCCGAACATGTTGTCGGTCACGATGACGTCGAACCACTCGGGGTTCTTGACCATCCACATGCAGGTCGCGTCGACGTGCGCGTAATCGGTCGTGACGTCCGGGTATTCCTTGGCGACTTCCTGGAACACGCGCCACCAGAGGTCATGCGCGTACGTCAGGACGTTCGTCTTGGCGCAGAGCGTGAGCTTCTTGCGCTTGTTGCGCTTGCGGGTGAACTCGAACGCGTAGCGGATGCAGCGCTCGACGCCCTTGCGGGTGTTGCGGCTCACCTGCAGCGCGATCTCGTCCTTGGTGCCCTTGTTGATGAACTCGCCTTCGCCGACGTAGAGACCTTCGGTGTTCTCACGGACGACGACAAAGTCGATGTCGGCGGGACCCTTGTCCTTGAGCGGTGTATCCACGCCGGGGTACAGGCGCACCGGGCGCAGGTTGATGTACTGGTCGAGGCCGAAGCGGGTCTTGAGCAGGACGCCGCGCTCCAGGATGCCGGGGGCGACGTCGGGGTGGCCGATGGCGCCGAGCAGGATCGCGTCGTATTTCTTCAGGTCCTGGACTTCCTGGTCGGAGATCAGCTGCTTGGTCTTGAGGTAGCGCTCCCCGCCGTAGTCGAGCATCGTGTAGTTGAGCTTGAAGCCGTTCTTCTGGGCCGAGGCGTCCATGACCTTGATGGCTTCGCGGACGACCTCGGGGCCGGTGCCGTCGCCGCCGATCACGGCGATGTTGTAATTGCGGGAGGTGTTCTTCTTTTTCATGGCGGTTTCCTTCGTGTGATTTTTAAGTTTTTTGGAAAAAACTTTTCTCTGACAAAAACTCTTACTCGATCAGGTCTTCACAAAACTCTTATTCGATCAGACCTTGGGTCGGGCTCGACGCGTTCGCGTACTTCTGCTTGGGCATCCGGCCGGCCTCGAAGGCCATGCGGCCCGCTTCCGTCGCCAGACGCATCGCCGTCGCCATGCGGACGGGGTCTTTCGCCGCCGCGATGGCCGTGTTCATGAGAAGTCCGTCCACGCCCAGTTCCATCGCGACCGCCGCGTCCGACGCTGTGCCGACACCGGCGTCCACGATCACGGGAACTTTGACGGCTTCGCGAATGAACTCGATGTTCACGCGGTTCAAGATGCCCTGCCCCGAACCGATGGGAGACGCTAACGGCATCACGCACGCCGCGCCTGCCTCTTCGAGCCGCTTGGCCATCACCGGATCGTCCGTGAAGTACGGCATGACCGTGAAGCCTTCCTTAACAAGGATCTTGCAGGCCTCGAGCGTCCCGAGGTTGTCCGGCATGAGCGTCCGCGGGTCGCCGATGACTTCGAGCTTCACGAGCTCCGTGCCGCAAGCGGCGCGGGCGAGCCGGGCCGTGCGCAGCGCTTCTTCAGCGGTGTAACAGCCGGCGGTGTTCGGGAGCAGGATGTACTTCTTGGTGTCGATCGCGTCGAGGAGCGTCGGTTCCTTGGAGTCCAAGTTGACCCGCCGGATCGCGACCGTGACCATGGATGTCCCGGAGGCCTCCAGCGCCTGCTTCATGATCTCAAAAGACGAGTACTTCCCCGTCCCCACGATAAGGCGGGATGTCAGGGTGAATCTGCCGATCTTGAGGGTGCCCGGAAGGGCGTTCATTTGGGTCATCATGGCGTCAAAAATGAGCGCCAATTATACCTCAGCTCCAGGAGGATTCAAACAATGGCCGGCAGGGGCCGGGCAGGCTAGGCCGCGATGGCGGCCATGCGGGCGCCGAGACGCAGGACCTCGATCAGGGCCGCCAGGCGCGGACCGACACGCCAGGCCTTGGCGGCGTAGGAAGCGTTCGTTTCAGGAGTGGCTATACCGATGAGGATGGTGTAGGCCGTAGCCCCGTTGGGCCGCTCACCGGAGAGCGCCCCCCAGGCCGGCAAGATGCCCGCCAGAGCGTCATCCTGCCAGAGCGACCGGCCGACCTGGGCCCGGACCACCGCCGCGGCCAACAGGGCCGTTTCCGCCAGCGGCGCGGCCCGAAAAACCCCGTCCGCGTAACCCGCGGGCTCCATATAAAAGTTGAGGGTCTCGCGGGTTCCCTTGGCGTCCGGCGTCCGGACGTAGATCCGGCGTTCTTGAAGCTTAGGATCGGGCGCATATCCGGTACCGATCAGGCCCGCCAGACCTTGATCGCTCAAGCTCAGGTCGACCGCAAGGCGGATCCCCTTTTCCGACAAGCGGCTTCGGACCGCCGACAAATGCTCCTTGGCCGCCTCTCGCCAACGGTCGGCGTCAGCCTCATTCAGGTCCTTCGCGGTCAAAGTCACCACCACCTCCACCGGGACATCGGCGGCGGTCTTCTTGATAGGAACGGCGCCGGACGGCATGAGATGAGCGTCTTCCAACAGCGACAGCACCTGGTCATACTTTTCCGATATCCTCGCGGCGATATCGAGCGGCTTTTCATCGGATCCGGCAACAGCCGATGGCAGGATCCCGGGCTGGCCGGACTTGGGATCATCGGTCGGGAGGGCATCTTCCGGCACCACGGTGTAGGCCATCCGGGCTCCATTTTTGGACGACAAAAGCACCGGAGCCGGTCCGCGCATCCCGTTCTTGCGCGCGGTCAGAGCGGCGGCGGCCAATCTCTGCCCCTCCGCCGAGCTCACGACGCCGAACGGCTGATAGATCGGCCGCTCAACCGCTGTCTTGTCAGCCATCCGCGCGGCGGATACCACTTGTTCCAGGGGGCGGGTGTTCGAGAGGTTCAGATCACGGATCAGCGGCTCATCGGCCTCGGGATCAGAGAATGTGCTCGATGACGTGACGTTGAGTTTTTGCCCGAGGAAGGAGACCGCCTCGAACCACGCCGGGTCGAGCGATCCCAGTGCTGCAACATCATGCGCGTCCAATCCGGAGGATTCCAAAGCCGCGAACTGCTGCGCGAGGTAACGCCATTCATCGGGTTTTCCATAAACATAAACGCCCAAGAGGACTCTTTTGAGTGCGGCCATTTGAATGGCATGCCTGGCCCATTTGGCGCTTGAACTCTCGGCGAAGGTCGATCCCCCCTCGTTCTTCCACGCCTCTATCGCTGCGTCAAAAACTTGCAACGCTCGTCTCATCCCCTTAAGGATCGATGGGGATGCCGACGGCTCAAATAGATCGATGCTGAAGAACTGCTCGTCCGCAAGCTCCACGTCTATCGTCGGAACACCGTGCAGGCCGAATGGATCAGGCTCCGCCAGGGTCGCGCGGGCATTCGGATCCAGCGATTTGGCGGCGGCGTCAACCGCAGTCAAAACATCAGTCAGGACCTCACTCAATTGCCCGCCGGCGCCCTCGATGCTCAGATCGAGGTCCCTCCGGTTCATATTGCCGGTGTAGCGAACGCCCCCCACGATCCTCGCGGTAAGATCGGCGCCCGGTTCGGACCCGATGCGCCCGTTGATCTCCGAAACAAAACGGTCCAGCAGCTCCGGATCGAACCCCGACTCCATGCGATAGAGCGTCTTTGGCGCCGCCGTAATGATCTTGGCCGAAGCATCTTCCGCCATCCGCGCGCCCTGGTCTTGATATGCCGTCTGGATCGATGCGCGGAGCCGCTCGGCCGCGGCCGCGAGGTCGGCTTCCGAACTCCACCCTGACTTTTTGTATCCACCCAGAACCAGATGGCCGTCGCGGACCTCAGCACGGGTCGGCAGGACCCCGCGGCCCGACTTGATCAGCTGAGCCCCGTCCGCTTCGACGGTCTTGCGCAGACCGGGCCAGTTATCGGACTCGAGCCGAAGCCCGGGCGCGGCCCGAAGCAGGATACTGACCAACGCGCGCAGGTTCAGGAGACCCGGCTCGAACCGCACCGGCATGTCCTCGATCTTGAATCCGCCGATCTCATAATAGGCGAACTCAGGTCCGCTGATCACGGACAGCAGGATGTCGTCCTTCGTAAGACGCCGGTAGGCGTGATGAGGCTGGTCGTCCGCGTCGGCGACCTCTCCGAGATAAAAGCAATACCCGCGCCCGTCCGCTTCACGTGAAACGAAAAACTCGGGCGCATTCCATCCTTCGAGCGCCGGGAACGAACGGTACAGATCGGGCTGCGCCTGGACACCGGCAAAGTCGGGCATTTGCCGGTCCAGCCTGTATTTGATGAGCGCTTCCTCATCGACCAGGAGGACGGCCGGCCGCTCGGCCCCCTCGCCTTCCTCCGCGGTGTCCAGGCCCGACCGGCCGCCGGGCACGACCCAGAGCAGCGAAGACCCGCCTTCCGCGAAAGAGGTCACGTTCAAATTCAGTGCGTTCGGCGCGCGGCCGAAGGTGCTGCGGATACGGACGGTCTTGCCGTCGACGGTGCCTTCGGACCTCGTCATCGGCCGAATGAGCGACCCGGCGCGGTTCAGGAAACGGCGGCCGGCCTCGAAGTCGGCCAGGCTGACGAGGGTCCCCTCGGGCCTGCGGAGGACTTCACCGTGCGGCCCGAGCACCCGCACACGGCCCGGTCCCAGAGCCTCGAAGACGATCCTGTTGGCCGGGTCCAACTCGCTTTCGATCGCCAAAAAGCGGCGCGAACTCAAACGTTCCGCGTACAGCCGCACCGGAACGGTCCGGTCGCGGAACTGTTTGTTCAAACCCCAGTTGATGCCGCCGATCTGCATCGGAGACTTGAGGTTCCGGTCCTTCGAAAGCTCCGGATGAAGCGCCGCGACATCCTTGAGAAAATCGAGCACCGCGGCTTCACGCGCGTCGCCGGAGAGCGGGATCGAATAAACACGGTCGATGAAGTCCCTGCCCGGCTTCAGGCTTTCGACAGGAGGAAGCGAGACGGCGTTGGCCAAGGAATTCAGCCTGGCGCGAGGGATCGCTTCCCGGCTCACGGTCCGTCCCGCGCTGACGAACCTAACCACGGCAGCGGTCCGCCGGTAGCGGGCGGGGAGGAATCGGACTTCCAGATAGTCCTGACTTTCCGGCGCGTCCTTGGGACGGTAGCGCAGGATCCCCCGGTCCGCTTCCCGCTTGTCCGCGATCACCGCGGAAGCGAAATACCAGGAGTGCTGCTGTAAAAAGCGTTGCCCGTCAAAATCAGAATAGACCGGTTTCGGGTCGCCGGCAGGACCCCGGTCCCCTAGCAGATGGGCGTTCCTGCGGCCCAGAAGACCCGCATGGTCCCTCAACTCGGGGTCCTTCCTCAGGTCGTTGTAGAGGATCGATTTGTCGACGCCCCTCTGCGCGGCGATCTGAGGCACGGTCAAATACCGGCCTTCGGCGAGCGCCTGATCGATGAGGGCGCGGACCTCACGGAGATCGCGGTCGATCTCCGCGGCGGTCCTGAATTCGGCCATCTTCGCCAGCCGGAACGCCGGATGCAGCCACAGGTCCTCGCTCCCGTAGATATCGCTGCGGGTCTGCCTCAACGACGCCGCGTCGGCCTTGCCGTTCACTTCCTCGCATAGCTCCCGGACCGACATCGTGCGACCCTCGGCTGCCGCCCGTTCGAGGGCTGTCCCGATCCGGCTGCGCGCTTCGCTCCGGTCGGTCATCCGCGCACCGGAAGCCGGGGTCGGGACACCGGACATGAGCGCGCGCAGATCGGCGGCGAGTTCCGCCATGTCCGTATAGCGCGTGCTATCCGAGCTCGGCAGATACGCCCTTCGGATGATCAGTTCGAGCGCGGCGCGCAAGTCCGCATCCTCCGTCGCTGTGAGCACGCCATTCAGCAGCCTTCCGATATCAAAAATATCCTTGAATCGCACCAGTTCGCGCTCGGCGGGGGTCAGGGGCCAAGGCTCGGCATAGCTGATCTCAAGCAGGACCAGCGCCGAATCGTAGTCGATGAGACTGAGCCGGCCGTCCGCACGGACCATGATGTTCTTCGCGATCAGGTCGCAGCGTTCGTCCGTGAGCGTGAGGTCCAGCTCTTCGTCCCGAACACGGCGCACATCGAGGTCACCGGCCAGCTCCGCCACGATCCGGAGATGTTCCCGCGGGTCGCGGACCTCTCCCAGGGGCCGTCCATCGGCGTAATCCATATGCATGAGCCGGTCACCGGGCCCGCCTCCGATCCGTTCTTCAGCAGGCACCAACAGGGTGAGGATGTCCTGTGCCCGAGGATCGTCCTTCACTACATCAAGGAATGCCCGGATGCCGGCGATGTGGCCCTTTATCTTTTTCTCGATGATCGCGTCCGTCCATTTCAACACGGAGAGCTCCGTTCCTCGCCCTCCGTCAGGCTGTATTTTTTCCAGCAGCAGCGCGCCGCGCAATACACCCGCGTCGAGGAGTTCACGGACCCGGTACAAGATCGGAGCCTGGCCGCCCTGTCCGTCCCTGCGGATCCGGACCTCTCCCCCGCCCTTCAAGAGGTCCCGGATACGGTCTATCTGAGCCCCGGGATCCGCGATCAGCTCGTCCGCGCCGATCTCCACCGACATCTGCCTTTGCAAGAACCGCTTTAGGCTCTCGGGCATGGATCCCGGATCGCTCTTCAAGCGGCCGCTGCCGTTGACCCATTGCTCATTTGCCGGGATCGGACTTCCGATCCCGACACGGGAGGCCGTCCAGTGGTCAACGCCGAACTGATCGGTCGACCTGCTCCTATAGATCTTTTCAATAAAGGGATATTCGTCGGAACTTGAATGGCCGATCGCCTCGATATCCGGTCTGATGTTAAAGCCGAACAGTTTGGACGTCCTCGGGACTTGGACGTGGATGTAGGACGCTTCTGAGCTCTTGTCGGAGGGGCCCTGCCAATAGACCATGGACCTGTAGTCCGGGGTATCGCCGTAACTGCCCAAGCCCCTGTCCCCCGTCCGGCTGTTCCAAATGTGTGTGATCAGCTTGGGGTTCAGGGATTCCTGGGGTCCCTGCCAATTGAAGCCTTCCGCATGATAGGCTTCCCAGGCCATGTCCACATCATCAATAACCACAGCCTCAGCCGATCCGTTCTTCAAAACATCCAGCGCTTGCCGGGCGTCCTCGATGAGCTTGGGGGCGTTTTCTGCGCGGCCTTCGATCAGGATCAATCTCAGATCTTGGTCTGAAGACGCGTAGATCGTCCCGCCGAACGTGGTCACGCCGATGGCGTCCAGGCCGTTGGCTTCGGCGATATCACGAAGATAGGGTCCTTTGGATTCGATGGCCACGGCGGTGGCGCCCTCCCGCGCGAGGAGGTAGGAGCCGAGGCCGCTTCCGGCCCCGAATTCGACGAACGTCGGAGAGCTTTTGCCGCTCACGATCCGTGCCAGAGCGATCATCCGCCGGATGTCCATTTTTCGGAACGGATAGTAACTGAGCGTTGTCGGCGAGATCGTCTTGCCGGACGTATCGACAACGGCGGCATCACCGCTCTCGAACGCCTTCCAGGTCGCCACCGCTTCCACATAATTATCCGGTTTGGACATCCGCGCTCCGGCGGCGCGGCCGAAGATCCATGACTTGACCGGGCCGTCTTCGATGTAGCGCCTCATCGCCTCACGGGCGCCGCCCTCGGCCGTGATTTCCCGCGCGGGGAGCATGTCAAAAATTCGCTCGATCGAACTCCGCGTGATCACCCGGACGACGTCCCACCGGCCTTTGGACGCTTCTTCCGAGCTGGACAGGACCCGGTCCATGTGGCGAGCGGCCGATTCGTACAGCCGGAGACGCTCCTTGCCCGGGAGGTTCGCGTCCGGCACGATCTCGACGACCATCGCCGAACGGCCGTCCTCAAGCGCGCCGAGCTGTATCGCGATATCGATCGCCACGGAACGCGCCGCGGCCGGATCGACCGGACCGGCGGTATTTTTCCAGAAGATGCCGGAATTGCCGCGGCCTGGAGCCCGGTAGTCCTCTAAGTAAGTCCGATCGAACGTCGGGGCTTTGAACTTACTATAAGGAATGCTCATCTTATGGAGACCCGCATCCGCGGACTCTCTCCAAATACGGTCCATGTCCGCGGAACTGATCGTGCCCGCGTAAACGCGGGGGGTCCGCTCGTTGAACGACAGGGCCATTCCGACAAGGGCCGGTTCGTCCGGATCATTTTGCCCGGGGTCCGGACGCGGCGCCTCGAACATGAGCGAGCCGACCAAATGGACCGGGCTCACCAAGCCCTTCTCCGCGGAAGGGTCCGTAAGCCGCGCCATCTCATCGATGGCTTTGGCGAACTCGACGATCGGCCGGTCCCCGCTCTTATCCGAGCGCCGGCGGAGCGACTCGAGCCAGCCGCCCCAAATCCCGTCAATGAAGTCGGTGTCCTTCGCGCTCATCCGCGCGCCCTCAGAGTCCGTCTTCCTGATGGCGGAAGGGAAAATCTGCTCCATCTTCCACGCGCGGACCGTCTCAAAGGCCGTCTCGGAACTGGTCCATGAGGCAAAAAGTTTGTTGTCCGGCCCAAAAGCGACCGCGTGGACCTTTCCGTCGGCCTCCTGCAGCTGCACCGCCACCCGGCCTTCGGCGACGTTCCAGAGACGTATCAACTGGTCCTCAGACCCGGACGCGAGCCACCGGCCGTCAGCCGAAAAAGCGATCGAGAGGGTGTATTCCGAGAAAGGCTCGCCGATCTGGTTATGCCGTTCAAGCGTCCGCATCCGCGGCAAAACGGGCAGACCTCCCTCCAAAGTCAGCCCGCTAAGATCAAGGAGCTTGATCGTGTGATAAAAACCCATGGCCAGCATCCCGGTCGCCGGCGAATACGCCATCGGAACGGCATCTGAAGGACGCCGGACCTCCGTTTCGAACGTTCCGATCACGCCGCGCCGGTCGTGCAGGACCATCAGCGTCCGCCCCTCATCGGCAAGGATCGCCAGGGTATGCTCGTTCACGACCGCCGCGCCGACCGCGCCGTTGACCGGGTATTGGCGGCCTTCCAGAATCCCGCCGTCCGACGACCGGCGCCATTCAACGCTTTGGCCGGTGCTCACGATCAGCGAACCGTCTTTTTCGAACGCGAGAACATCGCCGCTGATCTCGTACCTCGCTCTCAACTCCTCACCCCATGGCGAGCCGGGCCGGTAAAGCGCATAACGGTTCACCTTCGGCCCGCCGTCGTTGGGATCGATCCGCGGGACCGGTCTTCCGATGAGCAGATGCTCCGCGCCGGGCTGGAACCTCGCCGAACTCGGGTAGGCGATGTCGAGGTTCTTCCGGAACACCGGGAACACATCAAAAGGCTCGGTCCAAACGGTCGCCATCCGCGCGCCGTCATCTTCCGGGGAAGGCGCGAACACTGCCTCCATGATCTCCTCGCGCTCGATCAGCCGGTTCTTCCAGTTGAAGGTACCGGGAACGGTCAAAATACTGCCGGCACGGATCCCGATCAGGGTCTTTCCGGAATTTTCTTTGAGCCTCAAGATGGAAGCAGCTGCCTTTTCCGGGGAGGTGTCACGCAGGGCCTGATAATCCACTCCATTTTTTCCGATCGCTTTGACCACGGATCCGAAGACGTTCCGCCACACGACATATCCCGTCCATACCAGCATCGCGAGGAGGCCGCCGTAACCGATCACCTCCGCCGCGGTCCGGGTGAGAACCGCCTCGAAATGCCACTGGCCCATCCTCGCGCCCGTGCTGATCCTGTCAAAAGGACCCGGCACCTGCCGGGGTGAAGCAAAAGCTTTTTCGTACGCATCGTCAAATGCTGCCTCGGCCAAGGACCTGCCCGGCCGGGGGATCAGCTGGAGCAGGATCATCTTGAGCTGCTCTTTCTCACTAAGGCGGACGGTGTCAGGCCTGAACACCGAGGATCCCAGGTCTATGAATTCGACCCAGCCATCTTCCCGGTATCGGATATGCTCCTTGATGCCGACCGGCTCACCGCCTTGCAGCCACAAGAGGTCCTGGTGAACGAGGTATTCCATCTCGTCCCCATAGGGTGACTGCCGTCGGATCGTGTGCAGCGAACCTAACGCCGCGCCCGTCCGCGCGGCCAACCTCTCATATTCGGCAGGACCGGCGGACGTTTTCCGGAGTTCATCCCACTCGACGGTGATATCCCTGCCGCGGGAAGCGGCCATCCACAGCTGTCCGTCCAAGAATAGGGACGCGGGAGCCAACCCCGCTTCGTGCGCGAGACGCGCATTCTCGAACTCGGAAGCCAAGGAGATCCGGGAGTGCGGACCCGGACCTGAACCCGGCGGGATAGGCACACCGTAGGGGTCCCCTAGGTATTTCGAATACAGCGCCGAGGTCACTTCCCTTCCGTCAGCCAGCATCATAACGAGGTCGATCCGATCGGTATAACGGACCCAGCGCGCTGACTGAGAACCGGCCGCCAACGCGTCAACATGTCCAAAAAGATCGAAGGCCGCCACGCGCGTCACAACCCATGACTTCACCACGGCCGCCGCGCTGTCGTCCCCGGCAGCCAACCGCATCACAGCGGGCGCGTGTGCCCCGAATTGGGACTTGAAAGTCTGATCCGGAGTCGGATCATCCCAACCCCAATCACCCTCGATATCGGGAACGGCGCCCATTCTCGCGCCGGACAGACGCTGCTTGAGCCCGCTCCAACCCTCGGAACCCGCGGCTTCCGGGATCCGCTTTTCGATGTCCTCGATCAGGGCCCGCCAATCGATATTGGCCGGTTCGCGGACGTGGTACAAAAGACGCGATTTCCGGTCCTCACCCAGCGGGTTATCGAAAAATTGCCCCCACCGCAGCCGGTCGATCCCCAGACCGAAGCCTCGGGCGCGCTCCGGGTCCACGCCGGGCAGCGCGGCGTTCGGGTTCACGCGGAACTTGTGCGGCGAGTAAAGCAACCGGACATTGCGAGGTGCCGGGAGAGCCTCGTTGATAAGCCGTTGGATGTAGTCCAGCGACTGCTGGCTTGGATCATCGGCGACGATCGGCAAGGAGGAAGCGATGGCAAAAAGTTCTTTCGCCCGGGCGGCATAGTCCTCAAAGAGCGGCCTGAACGTTCCGTCGTGACCGTCCTGCCCAAAAACTTCCAGCATCATCCGTGCTTCATTCGGGAGCACCGGCGCTTCGGACGAAGCGAACGATCCGATCCAGTCCGCGAGCAGATCCGCTTTGTCCGGGTCCAGGAAAGTGCTGACCAAAAGATAATCGACCTCGAGCTCCTCGCCGATCTGCACCATGTCAGCCGCGCGGACCTGACCGTCCTTGACCGCCTGCAACAGCCTGCGAAGCGGATCGTCCGGCCGGTTCACGAACCGGTCGGTGAGCAGCGCGACCACGCTTGTGGCGACTTGATGACCGAGTTCCTTCTTTTTGGAGACAGCGACTTTCTCAAGCGCGTCCGAAATGGCCTGCTGCGCCGATTGAAGACGCGTGATCGCGGTCTTGGCGTCGGTCATCGAAGCGAGCCTGGCGCCATCGGACTTCGGGAGCGCCTTGGCCGGCTTCAGATGTTCCGCCGCTAGCGCCAACTGGACCACGATCCACCGGAGCTTCCTCCGTTCATGATGGATCGGAACCGCGCCTGCGCCCTGATCCTCATACGGCTCCAGCATCCGGCGGAGATCCTCCTGACCGAGCCCCTGGGCTCGAAGGGCCTCGTCCAACGGGTCCTCCTTTTTCAGCGAACCTCCCTCCACCTCGTATCCAAAAATCTTGAGATTCTCATTTTCGATCGCCGCCATCCGCTCCAGGATCGAACGCGTATGCTCCCGAACTTCCCCGGCGTCCGCCCCCAGGTCCGCGCGAGGTCCCTCGATCCGCTGTCTCAGGTTCGCGGCCGCGTCCATAGCCGGCACCAAGATGCCGGGGTCGCCGGTCGAACGTCTCCCCAACGCCAACAACAACGCCGGCCAAACGAGGTTGCGGGACACCTTGGAGGCGAGCCGGTTCGCCCTCTGGACCGCCTCTCCCTTATCCCCTCGCGATGTCCGATCGATCACATCGCTCCACAAGCCGCTCATCCGGCGCTCCTGGCGGATCAATTTTCTCAACGCGATCTGGGCATGTTCGACGCCGGAAGGCTCGCCCGCACGCAGCGGCTGATCCAGGGACCACGCCGCCAAAAAGACCGCGGGCCAGAGCTTCTCCGCGGCATCCAACCATTCCTCAGCTGCGTCCAGACGCCCCGTTTCCGTCAGCACGCGCACCATGACCGCGTCCGCCCTCAGAAGGTCCAGCAACCGGTTGGTGTATTGGACTGATTTCCGGTACGCGAGAGCTTCGCCCGATTTTCCTGAAACATGCCAGACACCCGGCCGCATCAGAACCTCGCTGGCGCGCTCCGCGGACTCGCCCGCTTGGGCGACCTCCGCGAGAAGCCACTTCTCGTTCCGCTCCGCTTGGACACGCATTGACGCCTCCTCGTCGCTGGCGATGATCATCGCCCTGAGGTCATTTGCCGTGCGGGCGGGGTCGTTCCCGAGCGCGAGCTTGATATGGATCTCCTGAGCCAGAGGCGAATAAACGCCGTCGTTCAGACCCAGATTTTTTTTGACAAAGTCATCCGCGTCCTTGATCAGCTGCGCGTCCGATGCGGCACGGTCTTTAGACCGCGCGCGGGCGCGGGCGGCCAGATGGGTCCAGCGCGCTTTCGCCCGGATCAGCCGTCCCAGACCCGTCATCCAGCCGATCCGGTGATCGTCCAGCCACGCCTCGATCACAGCCCGGTCCAGATCGACCCGATTGTGCTCGCGGGTCGTATCGCTCGATGGACCAAGACCCGAAACAGGCACCTTGTCCCTGAAAGAGGCTTGGCCGGGTCCGCTCCGCTCCATCATATTCCTGCGGGCATAGCTCAGCTGAAGGGCGGCCAGAACGGGAGCCAGACCCGGCTCAGCCTCAGCCAACGCGGGGTCCCAGCCCGCCGCGTCCGCTCTCAGATCCCGCGCGCGGATCGCGCCGTTGCCCTCCCTCCTAAGCGCCGATCGGAGCCGCGCGCGCATCGTCCTGGCCCGGCCCAATACGGACAGGGCCCGCGCGGCGATGTCCCAGAACACTTCCACCGAACCGTCCGCGGCGGTCAACATCGCGTGATGCGCTTCAAATTCCATCGTAAGGGCCTGTATGGATTGATCGCCGTCGAACGCCCGCATCCGCTTCCAGGATAGGAACGCGGCCGAATATTTGTTCCAATGTTCGTGTTCGATATCAAAACGGTCCCTGAGTATCCTTCTAAAAGCGGCTTCATCCTTGAACACATCGCCGAACGGCGTGTCCGAGGACGCCGCCGGTCGGCGGGACCGCTTGGCTTGGAACCCCTCACCCCGGAATTCCATCTGCGCCGACCCTCCGTTTTCCTCGCCGGCCAGGTCCAAAAAGGCTTTGTCGATCCGGCGCCATTCGGAGACCGCGTCGATCAACTCGACCGAGATCGGCTCCAGCAACTCCGGCTCATCCGCGGGCGATCGAAGCCAATCGATCACGAGCGCGTCCCACAGAGCGGCGAACGCCTGACGCAAAGCTTCCAGCTCCTCCAGCGCCGTATCCAGTTCACGCACCGGCGCGTTCCGCTCCAGCGCTTTGCGCACGGAGACGGCCTTGATCGGCAGCATCTTTCCAAGCAGCGCGATCATGTCCTGGCCTTGGCCGCGTATGACGCTCAAGGACTCCGCGTCCCGGCTTTGCGCGGAGGCCCCGCGGGGAACCAACGCCGCTGAGAGGCCGTTCAAGGCGTCGATCCATTCCCTGCGCAATGGGATGTCGCGCACGGCGTCCCTGAGCTCACGTCCGACGGTCACCTGCCGTTCGTATTCCTCGTAGTTCTTCATGTCAGGCAGGATCCCGTCGTCGGCCAACAAGGATCCGTCCCTCGCCAATCCGGCTTCGGCCAGCACCGTATCCACGAGCGCGATGTCCGGATCGTCCGCGAGCTCCGATGTCATCTCCCTGAAGTGCCGGATCCTCGCCCTCCCAAGCACATACCCATGGGACCCGGCTTCGAGCCCCTTCCCCGCATGCCGCTCAAGGCTGTCGAGGTTCCGGATCAGGTCCTCGATCGCGTGGAGCTTTTGGGAAGCGGCGGCGGCGCGGGCGAAATTTTTTTCCAGATCGTCCGAACGCCGGGACATGCGCGCGGCATTCAGCCGGCTCCTCGGCGCGACCGCGCCCGGTTCAAGCGCACCGGCGACCGACGAGAACTGGAACACTTCGTTCTCGGCCGGTTTTCCGTCCTCAAGTCCGGTCCAGGGGAAAGTGACGGTCCGTTGGACGGTCCCGGGCCCTTGTTCGAGCGCGTCCACGACACCCCGGAAGGTCCGATCCCTCATACGGCTCATGTCGACCCAGGTATCGGAGCGGATGGATTCGGGGATCGATCGATGGACCATCTCCAACAGGCGGTTCAAGTCCCTGACCGCCAAAGAAGGTTCGGTGTAATACGGATCATCGGCGGACATCACGCCCGGAACAAGGTCCATCAGGAACAGCGGCCGGGACACCTCTTCGCCTTCCAACCGCACCGAAGGGACGTAGTAGACCGAGAGACCCAAATAATCCCCGACCGAACCGGACGGCAGCTGCTGGTGCCGAAGCGCGGCCAGGTCCCGATGCGAAACGACGGAATGATCGGCCGCGATGTTCTCGGTATCGGTCAACGCCTCCCATGCCGCGCCGCTGCGGTCCCCGCGCGTCATCACGGCCACCTTGATGCGGACCGGCCTCTCGGGATCGGCTTGCGGACCCGTCCCCAGTATCCTGACCCCCTCAAAGATCGCGTTCCAGAACGATTGGCTCATGACACGGGCCGGATGATGCCGCCGCGGCGCCCGAAGCGCGGTCTCGAACAGGCGCTGCTCACGGATCAAAGCCAAAAGATGCGCGCGGTACCCGGAAGCTCCGGGTAAATTCCGCTGCCGCGGGCGGTTCATCGACCGGACGGCGTGATGCAGTTCGCGTTTGAGCCTTTCAAAGTCCGAATATCGGGGCCGGCCGCCGCGAATAAAAGCGGCTTCCAGGTCCGTCAGTCGTGATCTGAACCCGGATAGGGACTCGCGCCAGACGCCCAGTCTCTGGAGGAGCGTCTGCGCGGGCACCAAACCTTGCGACAGGATGGAGGATGCCTGATCACCCGCGTCCGTTCCCCGGGGAAAATCAGACCTGAAGCCTTGTTGGTCGGGATACAGGAAGTAGCCGGCTGCCTGCGCCGCCGTGATCCCGGACGCCGGCGCGGGGACCGCGACCGCCGCTCGAAGCAGATGACGCTGGGACGGCGAAGGAAGGCTCCCGCCCCGGGTATCGGAAGAAAAGATCAGGTGGTACGGCAGACCGAAAAACTCGAGCAGCTCCACGGAGTCGTCAGTACGCCGCGCGATCTCCGCGGCATCCGTGCCTTCCATGATCCAATAACGGGAACCTGCTGAACCGGCGCTTCGATCACCGATCAATCCATGGAAAGGCGTGGGCTGAGCGGTGATCACAGACCGGCTCGGCCAGCTTGCCCGGCTCATGCCCGCGAACACGCCGATCGCGCCTTGATCGCGGCCGCTCAAGGACGAGCGGTCGATCGTGATCGTCTCCGAAGCTCCCAACCGGCGGACCACTTCGAGCAAAGAGCGGATCCGAACGACCCGGCGGGCCGGGGTCGCGGGGTCCAGACTCCCCTGATAACTCACCACCGGGTCCTCGACTTCACCGGACTTCCAACCGATCCCGTAAAAGATCGGATGCCTCAAGCCGCCCTCTTCAATATCAACGATCCGCTCACGCTGGAACTCTCCGCCGAACAAAGGCGTTACCCTCGCCGCAAAAGGCCCGGCCGTCCGGCCCGACTGCCCCGGCTTCGATCCCGCGTCCGCCACACTCACGACATGACCTTCCGCGGGACCGAATGCTCTCACAAGCGCGGAGAACTCGGTCCAGCGCCCGATCTCTCTCCAGAAGATCATCCGCGCCAGCGAGACACGGAGCGCGCGAAGAGCGCGCCGAACCTGCCGCGCGAGCCGCGCGGCTTGAGGGGATCTTTGGGATCCATCGACCGCCGGCGTCCGGGGGTCGTTGAGCGGCGCGGGACCCAAAGGTTGAGGCTTTGCCGCGGACACATACTTCGCGACCTCCGAAACCACCGGCCGGTTCGAAGCATCGGCCATGCGCGCGGCGAGCGCTTTGGCGGCGAACGGCTGACGGATCAAGTCCGCCGGACGCGTCGCTGGCGCCGAAGTAATTTTTCCCAATGCGTCCGGAGCCAGAAGATTTTTTTCATAAACTTCCCAATCCGTCTCCTCGTCGGTGACGGGGGCGCAGACCGCGAAGGTGTAGCCTTTTTCTTTGAGGAGCCGGATGACGTTGGAGGAGTGATAACCGCCCGCGATAAGGAACGCGGCGGAGTCGCCGGAACGCGTGAGCGCCGCGTCAAGATTCCGGACAAAGGCTTCGTCGCGGCGGGCGGCCAGTTCATAGAACGTGCGGATCTCTCGAAGCGCGCGGTCCGTTCCCCGGTCATAGGCGACCCAATGCTGTTCAAGACCGAGGTCCGCGAGCCGGCGGTTGAGCCAGGCGGTCCAGTGCCTGGGCGGGAAGCGCTTCATCCCCGCCTTAAGCGCGCCGACCTGACCGCCGTCCAACTTGAGCGTCACAGCGTTCTCCAAAAGTGTGAGATACCGGTCCGCTTCCCGCAGCCGCGCGGCATCCGGATCCTTGAGGACCGCCGCGTACGCGGCCTGTTCGATCCGGTCCGCGGCCTCGGCGAGCGCGTCGACGTCCAATTCCCGGACCCGCTCGAGGCGCGCGAGGTAACGTCCCAGTTCCGCGCCCGGCATCACCTGCCCGCGCGACGATTCCCGCGCCGCATCCGCGATCTCCGTCCAGACCGACAAGACCGACTCCGGGTCCGCAGGCGAAATGGTCTGAAGCCTGGCGACCGCCGGGTGATCGGCCGGAAGCCCGGCGATCAGAAGGTCCATCTCCTTCTGCAAACGTGCGCCGTCCGACAACGCTTCTTCCGCGCGGAGCGCTTCCCAAGCGTCCCAGACCGGATAGGCTCCGGTCTCCGGACGCGCCGCGGCGGGGAGGTATCCGAGCGCTTCGGAGCGGACGGCATGATCCCAGAACGCGGCGGACCCGGCCGACTTGAGCGCGGCCTCGTAATCCAAGATCGGCTGAGGGTAGGTCCTGGCCTTGAGGGTTTCCACGGCGGTCCGCATCCGGCGCAGCGCGGGCTGCAACCCGGGACGCACCGCCGCGACGCGGGCATACACGGCGCGGTTCCGATCGTAAAGCTCCTGGTCCTCAACGCCCCAGATCCGCATCGGACGGTCGGAGGTCAGATTGAGATATTCTTCGCCCGTGACCGACCCGTCCCTGAGAAGCTGGGCGGCCGCGCGCTTCCAAAGGCCGGCCGGGGCGGACTCGCGGAACCGGTCGAGCGAGCCGTCCCCCGATCCCCCCTCGACCGCGACCAGGCGGATCCGCGGGAACTTGTCCATCCAGTAAGCGAGCGAAGACGCGATGTTTTTCTGGGCGGCATAATTGGCATGAGCGTCCTGAACATGGAGGATAAGACGGCCATTGCTTCCGGCGGAACGTTCGCGAAAAAGCATCCGTCCCGCCGGCACGGGCAGAAGCGACGGGTCAGCGATAAGCGCTTCCAGCGTCAAGGCACGCGCGGCGGGTACCGCGTATGACGATGGGACGGCCGCGCCGGAACGCAGCTCCGCCCCTGCCCAGGCAAGGTCCTGAACGGCAAAGGCCGCGATCACGACCGCGCTGATCAGCCTTATAATATTAAGTCTTATTAGAGCGCTTCGATAAATAGACATGACCCCCCAACGATATGAGGCAAGTATGCCCAATGCCCAGGGGGCCTTCAAGGGCGCTTAAATTAATCGGTTTTTG